>DASQOU010000051.1:0-10639 GCA_035644295.1 Bradyrhizobium sp. | reverse complement strand
CCGCGTCTGCAAGGAAGAATCCTTCCATCAGCGGCAAGGTTACGAGATCATGCTGACGCTCTCGCGCGGCTCGCAAGAGCAGAGGGCGATGGCGCAGGACGCGCTGAACCGCTGGTGGTGGCCGGTGCTGATGATGTTCGGGCCGCCCGATAGTGCGAGCCAGCACAACGACACCTCGACGAAATGGAAGATCAAGCGTTTTTCCAATGACGAGCTGCGCCAAAAGTTCGTCGATGCGACGGTGCCGCAGGCGCAGTATCTCGGGCTTGCGATTCCCGACCCCGGCATGAAGCAGAACGCGACCACCGGACACTGGGAATACAGCGCGATCGACTGGGACGAATTCAAGCAAGTGCTCGCCGGCAACGGGCCGTGCAACCGCGACCGGTTGGCGGCGCGGCGCAAGGCGCATGACGACGGCGCCTGGGTGCGCGAGGCCGCCGCAGCCTACGCCGAAAAGCGCGGGGTTCGCCAGGCCGCACAGGCTGCCGAATAAAAATCAGGGAGGTCATAATGGCCACGCCGAACACGCCGCTATGGGAAGTCTTCATTCGCAGCCGCAATGGTCTCGCGCACAAGCATGTTGGCTCGCTGCACGCCGCCGACACCACGCTGGCGCTGCAGGCCGCGCGTGATATCTACACCCGCCGCGGCGAAGGGTTGTCGATCTGGGTGGTGCCGTCGAGCGCGATCACTGCGTCCGACCCGGCCGAGAAGGGCATGATGTTCGAACCGGCGGAATCCAAGATCTACCGCCATCCGACATTTTACGACGTGCCCGAGGAAGTCGGGCATATGTGACGTTTGATCCTCATGGTGAGGAGGCGCGTCAGCGCCTTTCCGGACGATGCTCGCATCGCCGGGAGAACCAGAGGCCCGTGGCCCATCCTTCGAGACGCGCGCAACTGCGCGCTCCTCAGGATGAGGAAGAGCAAGTGGTAAAAATGGCTGTCGCATCCATCACCGTCTCCGAAACCCCGCTGGTGCTGTACACGCTGCGCCGTGCCGACGACGCGTTGATTCTGGGGCACCGGCTGTCGGAATGGTGCGGCCACGCGCCAATGCTCGAAGAGGACATGGCGCTCGCCAATATGGGCCTCGACCTGCTCGGCCAGGCGCGCGAACTCTATTCTTACGCCGCGCGGGTCGAAGGCGACGGCAACGACGAAGACAAATTCGCTTATTTGCGTGACGTCAGGCAATATCGCAATCTCCTCCTCGTGGAACAGCCGAACGGCGATTTCGCGCGCACCATGGTCCGGCAGTTTTTCTACGCCGCCTTCGCCGATCTCTACTGGCGCGCGATGATGAAATCGCAGGACGCGACGCTTGCGGCCATCGCCGCGAAATCCGAGAAGGAAAGCGCCTATCACGTCAGGCATTCGTCGGAGTGGATGGTCCGGCTCGGCGACGGCACCGAGGAAAGCCACGCCCGCGCGCAAACGGGAATCGACGATCTCTGGGGCTTTACCGGCGAGATGTTTGAGACTGACGAAGCCGAGCGCGCCTTGATCGATGCGGATATTGCGGTTGATCCCGCGACCTTGCGTCCACCATGGCTCAAGACGATTTCTGAAATCGTCAGCCAAGCCACGCTCACCCTGCCCAAAAGCGGCTGGATGCAACAGGGCGGCCGTAGCGGGCGCCACAGTGAACATCTCGGGCACCTGCTCAGCGAATTGCAATCGATGCAACGCACATTCCCGGGGGCGACATGGTGATTGCCCTGTTCGACGATGCCAAGCTGCGGCAGCGCGCCTGGGAGGTCGCGGCCAATGTGGTCGATCCCGAAATTCCGGTTCTGAACATTGCCGATCTTGGCGTGCTGCGCGAGGTCGCGGTCAACGATGGCCGTGTCGAGGTGACGATCACGCCGACTTATTCCGGTTGCCCCGCGATGAACATGATCACGCTTGAAATCGAGCTCGCGCTGGAACGCGAGGGCTTTCGCGATTCAACGGTGCGCACGGTGCTGTCGCCGGCCTGGACCACCGACTGGATGAGTGAAGACGGCCGCCGCAAGCTGCGGGAATATGGCATCGCACCACCGCAAGCAGCAGGCTCCCGACGCGCGCTGTTCGGCGTGGACCAGGTGGCGTGCCCGCAATGCGGCTCCGAAAATACCGAAGTGCTTTCCGAATTCGGCTCGACCTCCTGCAAGGCGCTGTGGCGCTGCAAGAACTGCCGCGAGCCGTTCGATTATTTCAAGTGCCATTGAGATCATAATTCGATCCGTCATTGCGAGCGAAGCGAAGCAATCCATCTCGCCCGTAAAAAGAAAGAGTGGATTGCTTCGTCGCGGAGCCTGTCATCGGGCCGGCCGGAGGCCGGACTCGTTGGCTCCTCGCAATGACGGTGAGGTTGAGGTCAGAAAAAGCTAATGTCCCACGCACCGCGTTTCCACCGTCTCGCCGTGAACGATCTGCGCCGCGAAACCGATGACGCGGTGTCACTGACCTTTGCGATCCCGAAGCAGCTTGAAGACGACTACAATTTCTTTCCCGGTCAATATCTGACCTTGCGCACCACGATGGACGGCGAGGAAGTACGCCGCTCCTATTCGATCTGTTCCGGCCCCGATGACGGCGAATTGCGCATCGCGGTGAAAAAGATCGATGGCGGGGCGTTCTCAAGTTGGGCCGCGGACGAATTGAAGCGCGGCGACGAGCTCGACGTCATGACGCCGACCGGCCGCTTTGGCGTTGCGCCGGCACCGGGCGAGGCGCGCGTCCATGTCGGATTTGCCGCCGGCTCCGGCATCACGCCGATCCTTTCGATCGCAAAGGGCGTACTGGCGCGCGAGCCGAACAGCCGGTTCTTTCTATTTTACGGCAACCGCTCGACCGGAGGCATGCTGTTTCGCGAGGCGCTCGAAGAGCTCAAGGATCGCTTCATCGAGCGGCTCTCGGTGTTTCATGTCATCTCGGGCGAAGAGCAGGACATCCCCATCCTGCACGGCCGGCTCGACGGCGAGAAGGTGAGGGTGCTGTTGCGCTCGCTGGTCCCGGCGGCAAGCGTCGATCATGTCTTCATCTGCGGCCCCACCGGCATGAGCGAGGATATCGAGGCAACCTGCCGCGATATCGGCATCGCCGCGGAGCGGATTCATGTCGAGCGTTTCGTCTCGGAGTTCGGCGGCAAGCCGCGCCCGAAAGCCGTGCTGCCGGCGAGCGCGCCGCCGAAGGCGTTTGCGGCGCTGATCATCGACGGCAAGCGCCGCGAGGTGCCGGTTGCGGAAGGCGAAGCCATTCTCGATGCGGCCTTGCGCGCCGGCATGGATCTGCCGTTCGCCTGCAAGGGCGGTATGTGCTCGACCTGCCGCGCCAAGCTTGTGGAGGGAGCCGCACAGATGGAAGTGAACTATTCGCTGGAGCCGTGGGAGCTGGAGAAGGGTTTTATCCTCACCTGCCAGGCGCGGCCGACGACCGAGAAGGTCGTGGTGGATTACGATCATGTTTAGCCGTCGTGACATCGTTGACACGTGAGTGGCATCGTCTCAAGACTAAGACAATCTCCAGAGCCTCGTTTGAGGGGGCCCTAGTACCGGGGAGACCGCAGTGAAGGCTACGATATCGCCCGACGATCTGGCACGCGCTTGCGCGGATGCGATGTGGAAGGACGACGACGCCAGCCAAGGCCTCGGCATGAAGATCGTCGAGGTCAAGCCGGGCCAGGCGACGCTGACGATGACGGTCGCGCCCCACATGGTCAATGGTCAGCGGATCGCACATGGTGGCTTCATCTTTAGCCTTGCCGATTCCGCCTTTGCCTTCGCATGCAACAGTCACAACGAGCGTGTCGTCGCGGCGCAGGGAAACATCACCTTCATCCGGCCGGGCAAGCTCGGTGATCTCCTGGTTGCGACCGCACGCGAGATTTCGCGCAGCGCTCGCTCCGGCATCTACGATGTGCAGGTCACTGTGGGTGATGCGGTGATCGCCGAGTTTCGCGGTCATTCTCGCAGCATCGGCGGCGCATGGCTGCCGGACGGCAAACAGAAATAAGAGTTTCCGGGGAAACGCACAATGGCTTCGAGCAAACTCAAATCCGGATCGAGCGGCTATCGTCCGGAGCTGGACGACGCCGAGCGCGCCTCGCGCGACGAGATCATGGCGCTTCAGACCAGGCGTCTCGCCTGGTCGCTCGCCCATGCCTACGACAATGTCGCGCATTATAAGCGCGCCTTCGACCAGGCCGGCGTGCATCCGTCCGACTTCAGGCGGCTTTCCGACCTCGCCAAATTCCCGTTCACGGTGAAGACGGATCTCCGCGATAACTATCCCTTCGGCATGTTCGCGGTGCCGCGCGAGAAATTGGTCCGCGTCCACGCCTCTTCCGGCACCACCGGCAAGCCGATCGTGGTCGGATATACCAGGGCCGATATCGCAACCTGGTCGACGGTGATGGCGCGCTCGATCCGCGCCGCCGGCGGCCGCAGCGGCATGATCATTCACAACGCCTATGGTTACGGCCTGTTCACCGGCGGCCTTGGGGTGCATTACGGCGCGGAGCAGCTCGGCTGCACGGTGGTGCCGATTTCCGGGGGCATGACCGAGCGGCAGGTGCAGCTCATCAACGACTTCCGTCCCGACATCATCACGGTGACGCCGAGTTACATGCTGGCCATCCTGGACGAGTTCAAGCGCCAGGGCCTCGAGCCGCGAAAATCGTCGTTAAAGTTCGGCATCTTCGGCGCCGAGCCCTGGACCAATGCGATGCGCGCCGAGATCGAGACCGCCTTTGACATGGACGCCACCGACATCTACGGCCTGTCCGAAGTGATCGGCCCGGGCGTCGCGCAAGAATGCGTCGAGGCCAAAGACGGCCTGCATATCTGGGAGGATCATTTCTATCCGGAGGTGATCGATCCCGGGACCGGGGCGGTATTGCCGGACGGTGAAACGGGCGAGCTTGTTTTCACCTCGTTGACCAAGGAAGCCTTTCCTATCATCCGCTATCGCACGCGCGATCTGACGCGGCTGCTGCCCGGCTCGGCGCGGCCGGGCATGCGGCGGATGGAGAAGGTCACCGGGCGTTCCGACGACATGATCATCCTGCGCGGGGTGAACCTGTTTCCGACGCAAATCGAGGAAGTGCTGTTGGCGACCGACTGGTGCGGCGGCCATTTCATTATGGAACTGACCCGCGATGGCCGCATGGACGAACTTACCATCCTTGCCGAAGCGCGCCCGGAGCGCTGGGACGCTAGCGGCCTGATCGAGCACGCCGATCGGGTGAGCGCCCATATCAAGAACACGATCGGGGTCACCGCCCGGGTTAAGGCGGTCGCGCCTGACACGTTGGAACGCTCCCTCGGCAAGGCGAAGCGTGTTTACGACAAGCGGCCGAAGGGGTAACTGCTCCCCCAGGAAAGCTGAGAAAGAAAGCTGAGAAAGCGGAAATGCCGATGCCGACTGCCCAACCAGACAACCGACCGGTTGAAATCGAGGCACGCGGCGTGCGGCTCAATGCCAAGGCCGAGACTGCGGCGTTACTTTCGCCGGTGATCGAGCGGCGGCGGCTGTCGCGGGCCGAAAACCAGGTGCTGATCGAGCTCAGGGCGGCAGCCGTTAATCCTTCCGACGTCAAGGCCGCGACCGGACTGATGGCTTACGCGGTATTTCCGCGCACGCCTGGCCGCGACTATGCCGGGGTCGTGATCGATGGACCAACTGGGGCGATCGGCCGCGAAGTGTTCGGTTCATCCGGCGACCTCGGGATCCGCCGCGACGGCACCCACGCCACCCACCTTGCCGTCGAGGCCGACGCGGTGGTGGACAAGCCGAAAGGCATTGCATGGGAAGAGGCCGCAGGCATCGGCGTTCCCTTTGTCACCGCGATCGAAGGATTCCGCCGGGCTGGGATGCCCAAAAGCGGCGAGACGGTGCTGGTGATGGGCGTCAACGGCAAGGTCGGCCAAGCCGCGGTGCAGATCGCGAGCTGGCACGGCGCGCGCGTGATCGGCGTGGTGCGCAAGAGCGAGCCTTACGAAGGTCATGCCAATTCCCCCGTCGAGGTGATCGACGCGTCCGCCACCGACGCGGCGGCGCGCGTCCGCGAGCTTACCGAGGGCAGGGGGGCCGACATCGTCTTCAATACCGTCGGCGATCCTTATTTCCAGGCGGCGCACAAATCGCTGGCGGTGCGGGGCCGCCAGATTCTCATTGCCGCCATCAAGCCGGTCGTGGAGTTCAATATTCTGGAATTTTATCGCGGCCAGCACACCTATGTCGGCATCGATACGCTCGGTCTGTCGTCTGTCGCGACGGGCGCGGTGCTCCGGGAACTCAGTCCCGGCTTCGCCAGCGGGCATCTCAAGCCGTTTCCGATCAAACCAGCTGCGATCTTTCCGCTCGAGGAAGCCAAGGCCGCATTTCTGGCAGTCGCCGGCTCCTCGCGCGACCGCGTGATCCTGCGGCCGTAGCAGCGACGCGTGCCTGTTCTCCCTCGCCCCGCTCTTCGCGGGGAGAGGGTTGGGGTGAGGGGACTATCCGCGAAGCAGGTCTCTCGATCTAGCGCGACGTCGCCAGGCGCATCACCTCGAGATAGCCGGGGCGAACTTCCATCCGCTTGATCAGACCTTTTTCGATCAGGAGCCAATGCGCTTCGGGGAGGCGATAGCACGGCAGGTACATGAACAGATGATGCTCGGCGTGGTAGTTCACCCAATAGGGCGCGATCAAAAGCCGCTCGATCGGACCTGCGAGCGTGGTGCGGGCGTGGCTGAACGGGTCTTCGCCGGTGGAGGTACAGGCATGTTCGGCGATGTTGCGGATGCGCGTCACCAGCGACAGCCATGTCGCCATCGCGAATACCCAGACGCCCCAATACCAGATGCCCGCGCCGGCCAGCCAAAAAAGGCCGAACATGAGCGCGTTCACCGCGAGGAACCGCGCCATCTTGTCGGCGCCGCTTGAGACAAAACTCTCATGCGACATCTCTTCGTCGGCACTGCTGCGCCGGAACAGCGACAGGAACAACGGCAACCGCTGCTTCACGAATGTCTGCCCGGTGAGATCGCGGATCGCCTTGCGGGTGTAACTCTCCTTGGTGATCGGGAATGGCGCCGAGAGCGAAAGATCGGGATCTTCGGGCTGCTGCGTGAACTTGTGATGCTGCAGATGATACGACCGATAACTGGCGAGGTCGGCGCCCACTGGCACTGCGCACAGCCATTGTCCGATCCATTCATTGACCGCCCGGTTGGGGTGCAGCCCGCCATGTGCGGCTTCATGCATCAGGATTGCCAACCCGAGCTGGCGCGTTCCGACAACCATCACCGCGATCAGCCACGTCAGCGGGTTGGGCCACAAGGTGACCAGCGCAATGGCGCCAGCGATGGTGCCCCAGGCATGCGTCACCAGCCACAGGCTCCGCAGCGAACTGCGCGAGGTCAGCTGGTTCCATTCCTCGGCCGAGAAAACCGATTTGGGATCGACCCGCGCCACGACCGGCATCAGCGGCTCCTTATGATCGTCCAGTTCAAGGCTTCATCCTTCGAGACGCGCGCAACAGCGCGCTCCTCAGGATGAGGTCGAGCTTCACGCGAGGATGAAATCTTCTGACCCTCATGGTGAGGAGCGCGGCAACGCCGCGCGTCTCGAACCATGCGGCCACCAGTCCTCGACGTGATCGTACACGAATCATACGCCCGCTTGATGGTTCGTCAATCCGCAGGCCGCGTCACGATACGGATCTCCGAGGTCAGGGTACGGTGAACCGGGCATTTGTCGGCGATTTCCATCAGCTTTTTACGTTGATCCGCATCCAGCGCGCCCTCCATCGTGATGACCCGCTCGATCTGGTCGAGCATTCCGGCCTTGGTTTCGCACTCGGCGCAATCTTCCGCATGGATCTTGCTGTGGCTCAGCGTCACCGTGGTCCGTTCCAGCGGTAGCGATTTGCGGTCCGCATAAAGCCGCATCGTCATCGAGGTACAGGCGCCGAGGCCCGCCAGCACGAAGTCATAAGGCCCGGGTCCGGAGTCCTCGCCGCCGGCGGCCACCGGCTCATCGGCGAGCAGGAGATGTGGCCCGATCGAAACGGTCTGCTGGAACTTGCTGGTGCGGGTCTCGCGGACCACGACGTTGCGCGGCGCCTCGCCGAGGTCGGCGGCTTCCTCGGATATCACGGGATCGAGATAGCGCGAGGCCCAGGCGGCGATGACGTCGGCGACATAGGCGGCATCGCGCCGCTCGCTCAAGAGATGGTCGGCGCCATCCAGCGAAAAAAAACTCTTGGGATGCCTGGCTGCCACGAAAATACGCGTTGCGTTGTCGATGCCGACGGTGTCGTCGGTCGGCGCGTGCATCACCAGCAACGCCCTGTGCAGCTTGGCGACATGCGCCATCAAGTTATGTTCGCCGATGTCGTCGAGGAATTCGCGGGTGATCGGGAACGGCCGGCCCGCGAGCGAGACCTCCGCCTTGCCCTGCTTGCGGATGTCGTCAACGCGATCGGCAAAAAGACCGGTGACGTGCGCGGGGTCGGAGGGGGCGGCGATGGTGACGAGGGCTTTGGCGTCTGGAATTTGCTCCGCAGCGGCCAGGATCGCGGCGCCGCCGAGGCTGTGACCGATCAGGATCGCCGGGGCTCGGCGTGTTTCGCGCAGATGGTCGGCCGCACGTACGAGGTCACTGACGTTGGATGAAAATGTGGAATTGGCGAAATCGCCCTCGCTGGAGCCAAGTCCCGTGAAGTCGAATCGCAATACCGCGATGCCCTTTGCCGCCAGCCCCACCGCGATCCGCTTCGCCGCCAGCACGTCCTTGCCGCAGGTAAAGCAATGCGCAAACAGCGCGTAAGCAGCAATCTGGCCTTCCGGCGTGTCCAGCGTGGCGGCCAATTGCTGGCCGTCCGCACCCAGGAATTGAAAGCGTTCGGTTGGCACGTTCAGTCTCCTCGGCTCGGAAGGTCCTTCATTGATACTTCCTCCGCTTAAACGCAGCTACGTCAGCATTGGTGAGCTTGAACCATTCGCCATTTGCTCGACGGTCTATAAAGCGTCGATGCCAATACGCTTCAATACCCGCAGGGTCATCGGTGCGAATCGAGTGAACAAGGCTTGCTGCCTCGGGAAGTGCGATACGGATTTCTTTTACGCGACGTTCAAGTTCGTCGCTTCGACCTATCTTATAGTGCGCACCGGACTTTATTAGATAAACTAACCCCTCCTTAGGTTTGGCGCGTTCGGTGGCGGCTTCTGAACCAGCACCGAGCATCGCGATAATGTCTGCGTAATCGCTTTTATTGGTCGCCCAAGCACGAAGATTCTCTAGCAGGGCATTCTTGGAACCGAAATGTGTATAGAACGACTTCGAAGTCGGAAAATGATCCTGCATACGACCGTACATGTTTAATTCGTCTTTCGTCGCTATCCGGGAGAAATGCCGACATGCTTCAGTAAATTTTTGAAATATGAGATCTGTATCATGTTTGCCTTGCCATTCGTTAGGAGCGTATCCGGCCTCAATCAGAGCGTCGCCCCATCGAGCCCAATAGATGCCGCGCCAAGCAGCTTCCCTAATTCCTGATTCGCGCTCGAATGCCCTTACTCCTAGCGGTTGGCCGCCGTTGGCGCTCGCGAGCCTCTTTATCTCGTTTAAGATTTGGTCGCGCACAGCTTGGCGTTCTCCAGGATAGTGGTGGACTCCCCCTGCCTTTGGGAGAGGGAGTAGGGAGAGGGGTTAAGGTCTATCGATAGACCGTAACCCCTCACCCGGATTTCTCGCCAGCTCGAAATCCGACCTCTCCCCGTGGGAGAGGTGACGACGCTCGCTGGCGTCGAGTCAATCGCCGGAATAACGCTGCTCGGACCATGGATCGCCGCGGTTGTGGTAGCCGCGAACCTCCCAGTAGCCCGGCACATCCTGCTCAAGGAATTCGATGCTCTGCAGCCATTTCGCGCTCTTCCAGAAATAGAGATGCGGCACCACCAGCCGCACCGGGCCGCCATGTTCCTGCTCCAGCGGCATACCCGACCAGGAGTGCGCGAGCAGGGCGTCTTCGGCGGCAAAGTCTTCCAGCGTCAGATTGGTGGTGTAACCGTCATGGGAATGCAGCACGACGTGGTGGACCTCCATGCGCGGCTGGCACGCATTGAGGAGGTCGCGGGTTGCCAGCCCCTCCCATTGGTTGTCGTAGCGCGACCAGGTGGTGACACAGTGGATGTCGGAGACCGATTTCGTCTGCGGCCCTGCGGTGAACTCGGAAAAATCCCAGAACATCGGATGTTCAACCGCGCCGTAGACGTCGAGCCGCCAGCGCTCGCGGGAAATCTTGGGCGTCAGGCCGAGGTCGAGCACCGGCCAGTCCATGGTCAGGTGCTGGCCGGGTGGCAGTCGCTGCTCTTCAGGCCGCGAGGTTTTTCCGGTGAGGAAGCGGCCTTCGCGCGCCCAGCGCTGTTTGGTGCGCGTGAGCTTGGATTCTGGCTGTTCATCGCGCCCCTCGGCCATCTCTCATACCATGATTACTCGTGACGATGCATCGCCGATTCATGCTTGGTGTCGCGCATGGTCGTGTAGATGATCAGCGAGAGAAAGATCATACCGCTGAGATAATAGTAGAACCAGTCCTCATGCCCGGCACTCTTGAAGTACAGCGCGATGGCGGGCGCGGTACCGCCAAACACGGACACCGT
>DASQOU010000050.1:0-18613 GCA_035644295.1 Bradyrhizobium sp. | reverse complement strand
CAAGATACGCATAGGCCGAGTGACCTTTGCCGGTTTTCACAGCCGCTTTCAAATGATCGCTGGTGCGATCGGGATAACGCTCGACGAGATCGCTGAAAATCAACGCGGCCTCGCTGGAGAGGATGGTGTTGATCGCATCCCAGTAGGTCGAATCGAGTTCATCCCACTCGCGCTCCTCGACAATGGCGCCCGCCTCGCGCAGTTTTGCGACCGCAGCCTCGAATACCTTCTGCTGTTCCACCTCCACCCGCGACCATTTTTCGAAGCGCACGATCCGAAGGCGCGGTTTGTCCAGCGCCGGCACGCCCTGGTTTGCCTCGACGTGAAAGCGGGGAAGCGGACGGCCATGCGGATCGAGATCGCTTGCGCCCGCCATCAGCGACAGCGCAAACGCCACGTCGTCTACGCGGCGGGCGAAGAAGCCGACGTGATCGAGCGACGGGCTTAAAGGATGCACGCGGGTGCGCGGGATGGCACCGAAACTGGGTTTAAGACCGACAACGCCGTTGAACGCCGCAGGTCTTATGACCGAGCCCAGCGTCTGCGAGCCGAGCGCCAGCGGCACAATGCCGGCCGCCACGGCGGCTGCTGAGCCCGAAGATGAGCCGCCCGGCGTATGCCGGGAATTCCAGGGATTGGTGGTCGGCCCGGGATGCCGCCAGGCGAATTCCGTCGACACCGTCTTGCCGAATATCGTGGCGCCGAGATTGCGCAAGCGTTCAACGACCCAGGCGTCTCGCTCGGGAATGTGATCGCGGTAGATCGGCGATCCGTTGGTGGTCGGCATGTCCGATGTGGCGATGATGTCCTTGATCGCCACGGGAATGCCCGACAGCGGCCCCGGTCGGCGCGCGATGTCAACGGGTAGATATTCGAACGCCCTGAGCTCGGGCTCGGCGGCTTTTGCCTTTTCAAGGCAGACCGCGGCGTAGTGATCCGAAAGGGGCTGATCGTCCTTGAAGCGGCGCAGAAGTTCGAGGACTCCGGCGCCGGACTCAGGGGCGAAGCGTGTCGTCGGATCGGTCATGTCAAAAAGTCCCGGAAAGACAGGTCTTCCATTTGTGCGGTCATGGAATTGGGTGTCAAGCCCGCGCCAGCGCGAGATGGCTGGTGAGCCGGCGGGCGACGTCACGCCGCATCGCGTTGAATTCCGGCGAAGACACCTCGCGCGGCCGCGCAAGGTCGATGCGGAAATCGCTGTCGATCCGCCCCGGTCCGGCGCTCATCACCAGCACGCGGTCTGCCAGCAGCACGGCTTCCTCCACCGAATGGGTGACGAAAATGGTGGTGACGCCGGTGCGCGCCCATATCTGCAACAGTTCGTGCTGAAGCTGCTCGCGGGTCAGTGCGTCGAGCGCTCCGAACGGCTCGTCCATCAACAGGATGTTGGCATTGTTGGCGAGCACGCGCGCGATCGCAACGCGCTGCTTCATTCCGCCCGACAATTGGTTCGGATAGCGGTCGGCGAAGCGTTCCAGCCCGACCATCCTGATGAATTCGTCCGTCGTCCTCTCGATCTCTTCGCGCGGCAACTGTCGCTGCCGCGGGCCAAAGCTGATATTCTCCCGCACTGTCATCCACGGAAACAGCGCATAATCCTGGAACACCATGCCGCGGTCGCTGCCGGGGCCGGCGATGGCGTTGCCGTAAATCGCAACGTCGCCGGTGGTCGGCTCCTCGAACCCGGCGATGATACGCAGCAGCGTCGATTTCCCGCAGCCGGACGCACCGATCATGCAGACGAATTCGCCTTGCGGAATGGTCAGATCGACCGGCGCCAGCGCCTCGAGTTCGCCGTCGCCGACCGTAAAGCGCTTGGTCACGCCGCGGATGGTGAGGATGTCCGGATGCGCTGGGTCATTCACGGTGTTGCGGGCTCCAGCTCAGCAAGCGGTTGCTGATCGCGACGATGATCCGGTCGGTGATAAAGCCGCAAGCTCCGATGACGATCATGCCGGTGATCACCAGATCAGTGCGCGAAAGGGTGCGGCCATCCATCACCACCGAGCCGAGGCCGGTGGGCACGCCGGTCATTTCGCCGACCACGATCAATATCCAGGCAAAGCCGTGCGCGATCCGCAGTCCGCTGAAGATCGCCGGCAGGGAGGCGGGCAGTACGATCTGCCGAAACATTCCGGTTCCCGAGCATCCGAGCATCGATGCCGCCTCGAACAGGCGCGGATCGATCGAGCGCACCCCGAACATCGTGTTCAAGAGGATCGGATAAAAGGCGCCGAGGAAGACCAGGAAGATCGCCGCGTTCGGTCCCAATCCAAAAAAAATCATCGAGAGCGGCAGCCAGGCGGTGACCGGGATAGGGCGCAGCAGCGAGATCGTCGGGTCCAGCATTTGCCGCAGCACCTTGATGCGTCCGATCATCATGCCCAAGGGAATGCCGATCAATGCGGCGAGGAAAAATCCGCCATAGACGCGTTGAACCGATTTCCAGACATGGGTCAGGATCGTACCGCTAAAGGCGTCGTCATAGACGCCTCCAAACGTGAAGTCGTACATCATCACCGCGACCTGATACGGGCTCGGAATGAGCCGCGTCCCGGTGATGGCCACCGTGCGGTCCCAGACCAGGATCAGCAGGATCGGAAAGCCGGCGCCGAGCGCGAAGGCGCGTAACATTTCCAGCCGCCGCCGGTTACGGCGGCGATTGACTGATGTCGCGGCCGGCAGCCGTTGTTCCGCGCCGTCGGAGATCGTGCTGGCGTGGTCGTTCACGTCGGTCAACTACATGAACTGTTGGGTGATGGCCCGCGACATGTCGGGTGCCTGACGAACCTGTTTCTTCTCAACCATCAGTTCACTGTAGGCCTTGGCGCGCTTGATGAACTCGTCATCGATCTTCCAGGTCAATTCGACGTTCGGGACGGCAATTTCGATCGATTTGCGCTGCTGTCCGAGTTTCTGCATCGCGACTTGAATCATCTCGTCGGGATGCGCCATCGCGTAATCCGTCGCCTTCTTGTGCATGTCTACGATCATCTTGAGCCGCTCGGGGTTCTCCTTGATCATTTTCTCGCTGGCGGACAGGATCATGTTGAGTGAGCCGATCGAAGTGGAATACGGATATTCGATCAGCCTGCCTGTGCCGTTCGCCAGGCTTATTCCGGGGCCGGGCTCAGCGCCGACATAGGCATCGATATCGCCGCGGGCCAGCGCGCTCGCCATGTCGCTGAACGAAAGCCGGATCGGCTGAATGTCGGCGATCGACATGCCCTCGGCCTTGAGGCGTTCGAGGATGACCACCTCCTGGGTCGAGCCCGGGAAGATCGCGACACGCTTACCCCTGAGGTCTTTGACCGTCTTGATGTCGGATTTGGCGTCGGCGACGATGCCCATGCCGCGGTTGGTCGCAGCCGAAACGATCACCACCGGTTCGCCGGCGGCGGCACCGAGCAGGAACGCGGCGATGCCGTGGATGCAGGTGTCGACGGTGCCGGTCAGCACCGCGTTCTTACCATCCGTCGGGCTCTCGAACGGGATGACCTCGACCTTGTAGCCGGGCGGAGCAAATTTCTCGTAGAAATAGGGTGTGATGCCGTGAATGAGTTTCAGCGTGCCGACCCGCAACACCTTGTCTTGGGCCTGGGCCTGCGGAGCGCCGCCAAGAAGCGACAAGGCTGCGAACAATACGAGCAACAAGCGGGTCAACGACGACGCAACGGGCATAACGATCCTTTCGACGTGCAAGACAAGTCTTGATGTAACCCGGCGGCGGCACCCTATAGCACGCGTCAAATCGAGTGAACCATTGATTGTGCGCGAAAAAGGCGGCAATGTCCGCGCCCTTTGCGTGCAGGGGTGCTTTCTGCAATTTATGGTTTGCTGTGCCTCGGGTCGTCTATGGCTTGCCTGCCTTGAAGGCGCCGAGAACCTGTTGGCAGGCGGGGCCTGCTCTCGCGCACCAATCCTGTTGTGCGGCCTCAGCTCCCGATTGGAGCGCTGCGATGACGGCGGGCGAAGGATTGGCCTCGATCGTCACGCCAGCCTCGCGCATGCGCTGATGGTTCTGTTGCAGCCGGCTGGACAAAGCGAGCCATATCTCGGTCTCGGTTTGCCGCCCGGCGGCATCGACCGCGTCGCGTAATTCCGGCGCGAGCGCCTCGTAGGCCGCTTGATTGACGCTCGCTACCGAGAACGGAAACGAATAGGTGATGTCGGTAAAGTAAGGCAAGTATCCCCAAAGCTTGCGACCGGCCTCGCCGTCTCCCGACGACAGCACCGCATTGATACTGCCGTCGGCCAGCCGCGGCATCGTGTCAGCAAAGCTGATCGAGACGGCTCTGGCGCCGGCGGTGGCAAAAACTTCGCGCGATATTCTGTCATAGGTGCGGATCGAAAGGCCGGACAGGTCGGACGGGGTTTTCACCGGCGCCTTCGACCAGATACCGGAGGGCGGCCATGGCGCCAGATAGAGCAGGCGCGCGCCCCTCTTTTGTAACGCCGCCGCAAGGTACGGCCGTGCAAGCTCGGCAAGCCGTCTTGCGTCCGCGATCGAGGTGACCAGAAATGGCAGGGAGGGCAGCGCGAAGATCGCGCCCTCGGATTCCAGTGAGCCTGCGAAAGCATCACCGGCCTCGACCCGGCCTTCCGCGAGCGCGGTCAACATGTCAGCGGAACGGACGCCCTTTGCCGCATCGAAGCTGGGCTGGATCACCAGCTTGCCGGCACCCAATCGGGCGACGTGCTGCGCGAAGGTGGTCACGCCAAGTCCCGACACAGCGCCTTGCGGATATTCCGTCGTCATGTTCCAGACGGTCTGGGCAGAGGCCGTTGTTGGCTGATGCAGCAGCAAAAGCGCGCCAGCCAGAATATGAAGAAGTCGCAATCAACCCTCCCGTCCAACCGGCATGTGCTGCAGCGCCCGCACTTTGTTAGATGGGATGAAGTGCTCGGTAAACTGCGCGGGCCGCGCAATGCCTTGGCCTGAGGCATCGGCGCAGTAACCTTGCCGGCAGGATCCACTGGAATTACGCTGAATTCTTCCTAGATATGTCAACTGCTGTCTTGCACATTCAGGAGGCCTCGATGGCCCTCAAGAACGCTTTCATCACCCTCGGCTGCGCGACAGTGCTGGCATGGAGCGGTCTGTCGCTCGGGGACGAATATCATCCCCATGAGTTCCTCGGCCTCGACCTTTCCACTGCGGTGCTTTCGCCGAAACCGCTCGGCCCTCCCGCTGGCTTTGCGCCGGGTCCGCTCGATGTCACCGTCGATCGCGGCAGCAACACCGTGCACGCCATTGCCGAACCGGCCGCCGAGCCCAAGACTGAGCTCAAGTCCGATTTCAAGACTGAGTCCAAGGCGACCCCCAAGGTCGCGCGCAAGACCGCAGTCAAGACCGCACTCAAGACCATCGCGCCCGCCACCCGTGTCGCCCACCTCCGCGCGGCGCCGCCGCATCTCGTGGCGCGAACGAAGCTTGCCCACCACCGCAATCCGCTCGATGCACAAGCCTTCGATGCCCGGATTCAAATCTGGCCGTGCAAGACGGGCGGCATCTGCAACTGGAAGCGGTAGCCAGTGGGTCATTCCGGGGCGCGTGAAGCGCGAACCCGGAATCTCGAGATTCCGGGCTCGATGCTCTGCATCGCCCCGGAATGACGGAGCTCGGATTTTCACGCACGCCTCACCGTCCGAGTCACATCCCCGTCGTAAAACCTTCGGTCAGGAGTCAAGTTGAGCGAGCACCCTCCGTCGTGATTCGACGAGGGTGCCGAAATGGCGATTGCGATTCGCGCGAAAAAATCGTTGACCAGACGCCAGGTATTGGTCCAGTCAGCGTCCACCGTCGCGCTCGCGGGTATGGGAAGTCTGGCGAGGCCTTATCTGAGCCGGGCCGCGGATCGTCCACGGATCGCTGGCGGAATTCAGTCGGGCGATGTGTCCAGCGGTTCGGCAATCGTGTGGGCGAGCGCCGATCGGCCCGCGCGGATGCGGGTGGAATATGCCACCAGTGAAAGTTTCAAAACCGTGATCGGCGCCGCATCGTCGGACGCATTGCCGGATCATGACTTCACCGCGAAGCTGCTGCTCGAAGGTCTTCCGCCGGGAGAGGATATTTTTTATCGGCTGCAGTTCGAAGATATCGGGGCAGCCGCAATAGCGGGCGAAACGCAGACAGGGCATTTCCGGACCGTGCCGGCGGACAAGCGTTCGATCTCGTTCCTCTGGTCGGGCGATACGGCCGGGCAGGGATGGGGGATCGATCTTTCCCGCGGCGGCATGCGTATCTACCGGACCATGTTGGACAATCGTCCGGACTTCTTCATTCATTCCGGTGATCACATTTACGCCGATTGCCCCATGCCCTCTGAGTTGAAACTGCCGGATGGCGGCATCTGGCGCAATATCGTCAACGAAGAGAAATCCGTGGTCGCCCACAGTCTCGCCCAGTTCCGCGGCAACTACAAATACAACCTGCTCGACGACAATTTGCGCGCCTTCAACGCGCAGGTGCCAATGCTCGCGCAATGGGACGATCACGAAGTGACCAATGACTGGTCGCCGATCGGCAGCGCCGACGAAACCGGTTACACCGAGGACGGCAAATCCCGGCTGGTCGAGCGCGCTCGCCGCGCGTTTTTCGAATTCATGCCGATCCGCGAGATTCCCGAGCGGGCCGGCCGCATCTACCGCAAGATAGGGTACGGGCCACTGCTGGATGTGTTCCTGATCGATATGCGCAGCTATCGTGACTCGACGTGGAACAAGCGGGACGACCCCGGCGATGCCTTCATCCTGGGAGCTACGCAGCTGGCGTGGCTGAAGCGGGAACTCGCAGCGTCCGACGCGACCTGGAAGGTGATCGCCGCGGACCTGCCGATCGGATTGATCAGCACGGACGCGATCGCGCTCGGCGACGGGCCGCCGGAGCGGCGCGAGCACGAAATCGCCGATCTGCTTTCCTTCATGAAGCGCGCGGGCATCCGAAATACCGTGTGGCTGACCGCCGATATGCATTATACGGCAGCCCATCACTACGATCCGAACCGCGCGGTATTCTCCGATTTTGAGCCATTTTGGGAGTTCGTCTCAGGCCCGCTTCATGCGGGAACCTGGGCTCCGGGCGAACTCGACAACACGTTCGGTCCCATGGCGATGTTTCAGAAGGGCTGCGGCGCAGACCAGGGCGAAAATCTCGCGCCGTGTTTCGGACTGCAGTTTTTCGGTCGCGTCGATATCGACGGTCATTCGCAAATCATGACCGTGACGCTGAAGGATGTCGATGACCGGGCGTTATGGTCGGTCGATATCGAGCCGCGGCCGGATGTGCGGCCGGGACAGTTGCTGGCGCAGCATATTTGAGCCGATCGCCGTGCTGACCCGATCTTGATTTGGACGTTGTTCTGCGGGCAGACTGCCAACCACGGACATGCCGTCCGATCTGTCGCTTCACCTCACATCTATTCATGCGGCCTCGCCTTCTCAAACGGCCGCCGATGCCTTTGGAGTTATCAATGGAACATCTGCAAACCTTGGGGCTAAGCCTGCCGCGGCTTGGGCTCGGCACTTTCCGTCTGCAGGGCGATGCCTGCCGCGCGGCGGTCGAGAGCGCGCTTGCGCTCGGCTATCGCCACATCGACACCGCGGAGATGTATGGCAACGAAGATGCCATTGGCGCCGCCATCGCAGCATCTCGGGTCGCGCGCAAGGACCTGCATGTCACGACCAAGGTCTGGAACGAGAACCTGGCCCCGGATGCGATCCGCTGCGCGTTTGATGCGTCCTTGAAAAAGCTCAGGCTCGATCACGTCGATCTCTATCTCGTACACTGGCCTGCAAGGAACATGAATCTGCCCGCGATGTTCGAAGTCTTGATGAGGCTGAAAGAAGCCGGCCGTACCCGCGCCATCGGCGTCGCCAATTTCAACATCGCGCTGTTGAAGACCGTGGTCGAGGAAATCAAGGCCCCGATCGCCTGCAACCAGGTCGAATATCATGTGACGCTCGATCAGACACGTTTACGCAAATATCTTAGCTCCAAGGCAATCCCGCTCGTGGCCTATTGCCCGCTGGCGCAGGGCCGCGCCGCCTCCGATGCGACGCTGGCGGCGATCGGCCGCAAGCATGGCGCCAGCGCCGCCCAGGTGGCGCTGAAATGGCTGCTCGACCAGGACGGCGTGGCCGCCATTCCGAAGGCATCGCGCAGCGAGAGCCAGCGCGCCAATCTCGATGCGTTGAATGTGGGATTGGACGACAAGGACAGGCAGGCGATCGCGGCTTTGCCGAAAGACCAGCGCTGTGTGAATCCCGGTTTCGCGCCGGCATGGGACTAGCAGATCGGCGCTTATTGGCAGGCGAAAAAGGAAAAAGAATGACCCCTTGCGGGGCCATTCCTGTGTCAGTCTTGGTCGCTCTTAGTAGCGGTCGTGACCGCGATGCTTGATGACCACCACCTTGTCGTGATGGCGGTCGCGATGCCAGCCACGCTCACGATGCTCGCGGAACTCGGCGCGTGCCCGGAGGTGGTCGCGGTGCTCGCGGAATTCGCCGTGCTTGCGCATATGGTCGCGGTCGCCATGCTTGACCACCAGGGTTTCAGCACTTGCGATCGACGGCGCCGCGATGGCCATCGCACCCAGGGCGGCAATAACGTATCCAAGCTTCTTCATGTCGTTCTCCTCCATTGAATGAGGATTAAACTTCGCAGGGCAAGGGAACGTTCCCGTGGAACGGCAGGAGAATTCTGAACGGCTGTTCAGATACGGATGGCGGCATTAACCATGCGCAGCTGATGCAAAAGGCGGGCTATTCGATGATTGCCTGATACACCAGCGCATTGATTTTCTGACGATAATGCCAGCGGATCGGGCCGGGCGCGGCCGACATATACACTACCGCAAGTTCTTCCCTTGGATCTGCCCACCACTCGGTGCCGCTGGCGCCGGGCCAGGAGAACTGTCCGACCGAGCCCATCATTCGCACCACGCCGGGCGTCGTGCGCACCGCAACGCCGAGGCCGAAGCCGTAATCGGCGCGGGTCGGATCGGCATTGCCGATGAGATTCTTGATGTTTGCACCCAGCTGGTCGGACAGCATGTAGTCGACGGTCTTGCGGCCGAGCAGGCGGGCTTCGCCGGCGCGTCCGCCATTCATCAGCATCATGGCAAAGCGCAAGTAGTCTGATGCGGTGGAGGCCGCGCAGCCACCGCCGCATTCGAACTTGATCGGCTGCGTCAGCTCCGGGCTTCGGGCTTGGGGCTTGCCGGTGTCGGGATCGGTGGGCAACGGTCTAGCGTAGCGGGCCGCCTTGTCGGCCGAAATCGAAAATCCGGTGTCGGTCATTCCAAGCGGCTTGAACAGATTGGCCTGCAGATATTGTCCAAGCGACTGTTTGGTGATGCTTTCGATCGTCAACCCGAGTACGTCGAGGCCGAACCCGTAGTCCCACACGGTTGCGGGCTGATGCAGGAGCGGCAGCGACGCCAATTTTTCCATGAACGCCGCGCCGTCATACTCGCGTGCCGCATCGCTGCTGCCGGCCGGGTACATCTTGTGGACCAGCGTATTGCCGCGGCCGCCATAGATCAGGCCGGAGGTGTGGCGCATCAGATCCTGGATCGTAATCTGGCGATTGGCCGGCACGGTTTCGGCCGTGGGTTCGCCTGCGGCGTCGCGCGCTGCGACACGCATGGCCGCGAATTTCGGGAAATATTTGGCCAAGGGATCATCGATCAGGAGCTTGCCCCGCTCATATAGCATCAGCGCGCCGACGGTCGTCATCGGCTTGGTCATCGAGGCGATGTTGAAGATGGTGTCGGTGGTCATGGCGACGCCAGCCGCCTTGTCGCGCCAGCCATAGGCATCTAACGCCACCAGTTTGCCGCGCCGGGCCACCGCAATGACAGCACCGGGAATGCGACCGGCTTCAATATCGGCCTTCAGTGTCTCGCCGATGCGCGCCAGCCGCTCGCTGGAGAGGCCGACCTCTTCCGGATTGGCGCGCGGCAGGGGGTCTTCGGCGAGCGCGGCGCCGGAAGCCGACAGGCAAAGCGTGGTGGCGAGAATTCGAAAGCCAGTCATGCACGTCTCCCATTCGGGCTCTGGTCGGCCCTTGGTCATCATCCCGGCAAGATACGGCAACATGCTTGCTTGGGCCAGCGGCGTAGATGCATCTGCGGCTTGCGCAAAACCGCCAACCGACGCATCATTGATCGATAAGAAAACTTTTTCGGGGAGAGCGCCAGCATGTCTGCATTGTCACGCCGTCATTTTCTTGCGGGATCGGCCGCCGCCGCGCTGTCGGGCGGACTCCTCACGCCCGCAGGCGCGGCAATGGGACCGGCCGATAAATTCGACCTCGTGATCAAGGGCGGCGACGTGCTCGATCCCAGTCAGTCCTTGCGGGGCAAGCGCGACATCGGCATCCGCTGGGGTGTGATCGAGGCGATCGAGCCGGAAATTCCCGCCGCCCGTATCTCGAAGATGATTGATGCTTCTGGAAAACTGGTCACGCCGGGCCTGGTCGACCTGCATTGCCACGTCTACCCTTACGGCTCGGCGATCGGCATTCCCGCCGACGAGCTGGTGCAATTCCAGGGCACCACCACGGTGGTGTCGGCGGGTGACGCCGGCGTCAACAACCTCGCGGCGCTGCGCCGCTATATCGTGGCGCAATCGCGCGCGCGCATCTACGCCTTCGTCCATATCGCCAATAATGGATTGTCGGCGTTCCCGGTCGCGGAGCTCTACAATATCGACAATGCGCAGGTCGAGGCCTGCGCGATGGCGCTCGCCGAAAATCCCGATTTCCTGATCGGCGTGAAGGTACGGATGTCGGAAAACGTGATCTTCAAGCACGGCCTGGAGCCGCTCAAGCGCGGCATCAAGGCCTGCGAGATGTGCGGCTGGCCGGCCAAGATGATGGTGCATATCGGCGGCGTCGAGACCAAGGAGCTGATGTCGCAGATCCTCGACCTATTGCGGCCGGGCGACGTGTTGACCCATTCCTATTCCGGATTTCCCAACAACGCCGGCGTCTTCACCAATATCGTGCAGGACGGCAAGTTGTTGCCGGCAGCGCTCGCCGCCAAGCAGCGTGGCGTGATCTTCGATGTCGGCCATGGCGGCGGCAGTTTTGACTTTACGGTGGCCGAAGTGGCCCTTCCCGGCGGCTGCCCGCCGGATACGATCTCCTCCGACATCCATGTGTTCTCGGGCAACTCGCCGGGCATGCCCTACCTGCCCAACGTCATGAGCAAGTTCATGGCACTCGGGCTTTCGCTGGAGCAGGTGGTGACGATGGCGACCACGGCGCCGGCCAAGATCATCAACCGCGCGCCGAAGATCGGCACGCTCCAGATCGGCGCACCCGGCGATGTCGCGATCATGGATGTCGTGGAGGGGCCGGTGAGCTTCGTCGACACCCGCAACAACAAGCGCGACGGCAAGGTGCTCTTAAAGCCGGTGCAGACCGTGATCAACGGCGTGCCGTTCGGCCGGCCCTATCAGGCGCCATTTGCGGTGAGGTAGTTTCGGATCACGTGTTGACGGGGCGAGCGGCCGTAAATGATGTCCACAAGGCGAGCGCGGTGGCGGCAATAAGCGCTGCGACCGCGATCAGGGACGCCACGCGAAAATCGCCTGATCGCTCCGACAGAAATCCGGCGAGCAGCGGGCCGGCCATCTGGCCGATACTGAAACTCGCGGTCATCCGACCGAAGGCCTGATGGGGGTTTCCGGCGGAAAGCACTTGGGCGGCCATGAATCCGAGCGCCGTGATGCCCATGAACGTCCCGCCCAGCAGCAGCGCGGAAAAGCAGACACCGGCGATCGTCACCCATTCGACGCTGGCGGCAACGCCGATGGCTTCGATGGCGCATGCCACAGCATAGGCGTTCAATATCCCGATCCGCTTGCCCAGCCAGCCCCAGACCGTCACGGAGGGAATCGCGGCCAACCCGAATAGCGTCCAGACCCAGGGTTCAAGTGGGCGTATTTCCGGCGTCAGCCGCACAATGGTGACGAGGAAGGTCGCCGTGATGACATAGCCGAAGCCGAACAGCCCATAGGCCACGATCATCGCACTCATCCCGGAAGGTTTGGCGCTTGGCGTCGCGGGCTTTGGCTTCGCGCCGACATTGTCCGCCACGGGGATCAGCAGCGCAGCGCAAATCGCAGCCAGCATGGCGATAGATCCCGAACCGATCCAGAGGCCTCGCCATGGCGCGCCCCATGCCAGCATCGCGGACACAGCGATCGCCGAGATCATGATCCCGAAGCCAACGCCGGCGAAGTGAATGGCGGACAGGGAAGCCCGACCGGAGACCGACAGTCGCTCGAGGACGAGTGTGGATGCGCACACGATGACGAACGCGCTGGCCGCACCGCCGATGAAGCGGAGGCAAACGAAAGATAGGATATCGGATGGCAGTGCCATGGCGGCGGTCGAGACGGCGCTGACTACCAGCGCTGTCAGAAGCCAGCGCCGCGGTTGGGCCACTGCGAACGAGCGGCCGGCCAGCAGCGCGCCTATGAAATAGCCCAGGAAGTTGGCCGACGCGACGAGTCCCGCATCCGATTTGCTCCAGCCGAGCGCGGTCAGCATGGCCGGGAGGATCGGCGTATAGACAAAGCGGCCGATGCCGATGGCGGCGGCCATCGCCGCCAGCCCGCCAAATGCCAGCGCTACGGAGCGGTCAGGTTGCATGATGTGGAAGCTTCCCGGTTTGGCCGATCAGGTCCTCGCCCGTCGCTCGATGTTCGCGCTTCGCGCGGCGGGGGTCATGTGCGCCGTCTCCCTTGTTCTTTATTGGTTCCGACCTTAAGCAAGTGTGTAGACTTTGTCGTCACCTTATCGCTACGTCATGGAAGCCGTTCTGCCCTGCGTATTGAAGCTGGCGCGGGCATGCTACACCGGTTAATGCACGCCGCGCGCAACGAGAGACCCTTGAATGGCCGACCCGATCCAGGAAGTTCTGCATGCCTTCGCCAATGGTGAACTCGTCGTCGTCACCGATGACGACGACCGTGAAGGCGAGGGCGATCTGATCGTTGCGGCATCGTTGTGCACCGCCGAGAAGATGGCGTTCATCATCCGCCACACCTCGGGCATCGTGTGCGCGCCGATTACCACCGAGGACGCCCGCCGGCTGCGGCTCGATCCGATGGTGGCCCACAATGAATCCAGTCACACCACAGCCTTTACCGTCTCGATCGACTACAAGCCCGATGGCGGCACCGGCATTTCGGCGGACGAACGCGCGTCCTGTTGCCGGGCTTTGGCTAATCCGAATGCCGGCGCCAGCGATTTCGCGCGGCCTGGTCACGTGTTTCCGCTGATTGCGCGGGACGGCGGCGTGCTGTTGCGCTCGGGCCATACCGAGGCCGCGGTTGATCTCTGCAAGCTAAGCGGCTTGCCGCCGGTCGGTGTCATCAGCGAATTGATGAACGACGACGGGACGGTCATGAAGGGCGAGCAGGTGGCGCGGTTCGCCAAGGCCCATAAGCTCAAGCATGTCACCATTGCCGACATGATCGCCTACCGCCAGGCGCGGGAAAAGCTGATCGAGCGGGTCTCGACCTTCACCGCCGAGAGCCCGATTGGGACGCTGCAGGGCTATGCCTATCGCTCGCCGTTCGACGAGATCGCGCATGTGGCCTTTGTCTATAACGGCGTTGGCGACGGCAAGAATGTGCTGACCCGATTTCACAAGCCCAATATTGTCAAAGACATTTTCACCGGCCCGGCCCGCATGCAGGCCGTGCTTGCGCATTTCAAGAAGAATGGAAGCGGCGTGCTGATCTATTTGCGCGATGGCGCCGCCGGTGTTCCGGTTGCGCCGCTGCCCGAAGAGAAAACCGCGGAGGCCGACCGCAACAAGCAATGGCGCGAAGTCGGCGTCGGCGCGCAGATCCTGCGCGATCTCGGCGTCACCTCGATCCGGAATCTCACGTCGTCGGTACATGACTACAAGGGGCTGTCCGGCTTCGGTATCGAGATCGTCTCCAGCGAACAGCTTGAAGGCTAGGGCGTTGCTTCTTGATTCCGGGATGCGCGTTCCACAGATTGCTGTCATCACCCGCGAAGGCGGGTGATCCAGTAATCGCAGCCATCTCGATTTTCATAGACGCACGGAATACTGGATGCCCCGCCTTCGCGGGGCATGACGAGGGAAGCGCCTTCGCGCGCCCCGGAATGATGGAGAGAGTGATTCATTTGCGCTTTTGCGCTAATCGCTTTAAAATAAATATGATGATGCGAAAGGAATTTCCATGAGCGTGCGCCCTCAGGTCAAGGACAAGCCGTCCCCGGTGAATTTTCAGTGGGACGATCCGTTCCTGCTCGACGAGCAACTCACCGAAGACGAGCGCATGATCCGCGACACCGCGCGCGCTTATGCGCAGGACAAGCTGCTGCCGCGCGTCACCAAGGCCTATCTGGAAGAGAAGGTCGATCGCGACATCTTCCACGAGATGGGCGAGCTCGGCCTGATCGGCATCACCTTGCCGGAGGAATATGGCTGCGCCAACGCGAGCTACGTTGCCTATGGCCTCGTGGCGCGCGAGATCGAGCGCGTCGATTCCGGCTATCGCTCGATGAATTCGGTGCAGTCGTCGCTGGTCATGCATCCGATCTACGCCTATGGCGACGAGAACCAGCGCAAGAAATATTTGCCCAAGCTCGCCACCGGCGAATGGGTCGGCTGCTTCGGCCTGACCGAACCGGATGCCGGCTCCGATCCCGGCGGCATGAAGACCCGCGCCGAGAAAACCTCCGACGGCTACCGGCTGACCGGTACCAAGATGTGGATTTCCAACGCACCGATCGCCGACGTGTTCGTGGTGTGGGCGAAATCGGCCGAACATAACAACCAGATCCGCGGCTTCATTCTCGAAAAGGGCATGAAAGGCCTTTCGGCGCCGAAAATCACGGGCAAGCTGAGCTTACGAGCTTCCGTCACCGGCGAGGTTGTGATGGAAGGCGTCGAGGTGCCGGAGAGCGCGCTGTTGCCCAACGTGTCCGGCCTGAAGGGACCATTCGGCTGCCTCAACCGCGCCCGCTACGGCATTTCCTGGGGCGCGATGGGGGCTGCGGAAGACTGCATGCACCGCGCGCGGCAATACACGCTCGACCGCAAGCAGTTCAATCGGCCGTTGGCGGCAACCCAGCTCGTTCAGAAGAAGCTGGCGGACATGCAAACCGACATCGCGCTGGGCTTGCAGGCCTCCTTGCGCGTCGGGCGGTTGATGGATGAAGGCAAGATGGCGCCGGAGATGATCTCCATCGTCAAGCGCAACAATTGCGGCAAGGCGCTCGACATCGCGCGGATGGCCCGCGACATGCACGGCGGCAACGGCATCCAGATCGAATACCACGTGATGCGGCACACCGCGAACCTGGAGACCGTGAATACCTATGAGGGGACCCACGACGTTCATGCGCTGATCTTGGGGCGCGCCATCACCGGCATTCAGGCGTTTTCGTAAATTCTGGATCGTCATTCCGGGGCGCGTCGAAGACGCGAACCCGGAATCTCGAGCCGCATCATTCCATCTCCTCGAGATTCCGGGTCTGGCCCTTTCGGGCCATCCCGGAATGACGCCAGAGCAAGACACATGGCCGAAAACGACGACGTCCCCTTCAACCGCAACTTTCCGCTAAAGCCGGGCGTCGTCGAGGAGGTGCGGCCTGGCGTGCGGCGGATTCTTTGCAACAATCCGAGCCCGTTCACCTTCACCGGCACGGTCAGTTATATCGTGGGCAAGAGCAAAGTTGCGATCATCGATCCCGGTCCCGGCGACGAAGCCCATGCGGCGGCGCTGTTGGAGGCGGTGCGCGGTGAAACCGTGACGCATATCCTAGTCACCCACACCCACCGCGACCACTCGGTCAATACCGCGCGGGTCAAGGCAGCAACGGGCGCCACCGTCTATGCCGAGGGTCCGCACCGCGCCTCGCGGCCGCGCTTTGAGAGCGAGAAGCATAATCCGGAATCGGGCGCCGACCGCGACTTCAGGCCGGACGTGCAGGTAAAGAACGGCGAGGTGATCGAGGGCGCCGGCTGGAAACTGGAAGCGGTCGCCACCCCCGGCCACACTGCCAACCATCTGGCGTTCGCTTGGCCGGAGCGTAAGATTTCCTTTGTCGGCGATCACGTGATGGGCTGGTCGACCTCGATCGTGGCGCCGCCGGACGGATCGATGATCGACTACATGGCCTCGCTCGAAAAGCTGACGGCGCGCGATGAGGATTTGTATTTCTCGGGTCACGGTCCGGAAATCCCGGAAGGGCCGCGTTATGTGCGCTTTCTGATCAAGCACCGTCAGGCGCGCGAGGCCTCGATCCTGCACCGCCTCTCAAAGGGCGAGGCGGATATTTCTACCATCGTGCGCGCGGTCTATATCGGCATCGATCCGCGGCTGACGGCGGCGGCCGGCTATTCCGTGCTGGCGCATCTGGAGGATCTGGTCGGGCGCGGGATCGTGGCAACCGACGGCGATCCAGTGATCGGGGGGACGTACAGGTTGGCGGCCTAGAGTGTCATTCCGGGATGCGCCGGAAGGCGCAGACCCGGAATCCAGAAATTGTTTGCGCGAGATTCCGGGTTCGCGCTCACGCGCGCCCCGGAATGACGAAGACGTCACTTCTTCACAACCTTCGGCGGAGCCTTGGCTGGCGCCGGTGGCTTCTTGACCGCCGGCTTGAGGTTGGCATTCTCGGCCGCATTGTTGATGTCGTCGATCAGCTTGCGCACGCGTGCGGCGTTGCTGCCGAGGTCGCTCTCGAAATAGCGGGACGACGATCGGATATCGACGCGGGAATCCTCGCCATCGGGGGTGACGCGGATCGAGACGTCCTCGCGAAACCCCATGATCGGCGTGCGCGCCACCGCCTCGATGCGGCCGATCCGGCGCGGCAGCTGCGGGGCGCGCTCGTCGATGACAAGCCATTTGCGCTTGGTGACCAGTTGCAGCGTGATCTCGTAGGCCCGCTGCACGGGAATCTCGAGTTCGACGGTCTCGATGTCCGGATAGGCGATCCGTTGCTGTTCGGCCGAATATAGTCCGGCGTAGACCGCGGTGTTGGCGTCGTCGCTGGCGCGCAATCGCGCCAGCGCTTCGAAGCGCGGCGGATCGATCGGATCGGTCGTGATGTCGTGGATCGGCGGCAGTTTGCGGTATTGCACGCCGAGATAGGCCGGATAGGCGAGGACGGCGGCGTCGATCAACAGCGCAACAAGGATGCGGCTCATGCCGCGCGAGCCGTTTTGCCAGATCGCGCCCGCAGCCGCGAGGCCGACCAGAATCGAGAGGCCGGCGCAGGCGAGCGCGCCGAAGAAGGTCGCCAGTGCCGGTTTCATTTCGAGGAAGCCGAAGCGGACGATGAGGATCGAGACCAGCACCGCGACCACCGAAAACACCGCCAGATTGCGCGACCAGGTCGCAAGACTCGACACGGGCTCCGATTGATAGGGCGCGGAAAACCTGCGGGCCATCGCTGCAATTCTGCCGGGTTGGGAACTTGCCGGCCCAAAGGGGGCCGGGCTCTCAAACTGGCTCGTTTGAGACCACGGACCTAGGGCAAATTCAAGGGGAAGTAGGCGAATAGCGAGTGGCGAATGGCGAAGTAGGAAAGACCTGACCCCAACCTTTTTCCCAATTCGCTAGTCGCCACTCACCATTCGCTCTTCCCTCTCAAGCCGCGGCGTTCGGGAAACGGTAGGCCTTGAACTGGTCGCGCAGCGCGGTCTTCAGGATCTTGCCCGTCGCGGTGTGCGGAATGGCATCGACGAACACGATGTCGTCGGGCATCCACCATTTGGCGATCTTGCCGTCCATGAATTTCAGGATGTCCTCACGCGTCGCATTCTGCCCCTGCTTGAGCTGCACGATCAGAAGCGGACGCTCGTCCCATTTGGGATGGTGCACGCCGATCACGGCGGCTTCCGCAACGGCCGGGTGCCCGACCGCGAGATTTTCCAGATCGATCGACGAAATCCACTCGCCGCCGGATTTGATCACATCCTTGGAGCGATCGGTGATCCGCATGTAGCCATGCTTGTCGACGGTGGCGACGTCGCCGGTATCGAAAAAACCGTCTTCGCCGAGGATATCGGTGTCGACGCGGAAATAGGCCTTCGATACCGCGGGGCCCGCGACCTTCAGCCGGCCGAAGGTCTTGCCGTCCCACGGCAGCTCCGTGCCGGCATCGTCGGTGATCTTCATCTGAACGCCGAAGGGCGGATAGCCCTGGGTCTGGAGTATGTCGAGCCTTGCTTCGCCGGTGAGTTCGGCGAAGGGCGGCTTCAGCGCCGCTAGGGTGCCGATCGGGCTCATTTCGGTCATGCCCCAGGCGTGACGCACGGTGACCCCCATGTCGACGAACGCCTTGATCATGGAGCGCGGCATCGCCGAGCCGCCGCAGACAACAAATCTCAGATGCGGCAGTTTCAGTTGGTTGGCTGCGATATGATTTAGCAACATCAGCCAAACCGTCGGGACACCAGCGGTATGGGTCACCTTTTCGGTCTCCAACAGCTCGAACACCGACGCACCGTCGAGTTTCGCGCCAGGCAGCACCAGCTTGGTGCCCATCGAGGGCGCTGAGAAGGCGATGCCCCAGCTGTTGGCATGGAACAGCGGAACCACCGGCAGC
>DASQOU010000049.1:0-2522 GCA_035644295.1 Bradyrhizobium sp. | reverse complement strand
ATCGCATACATCCGGCTGGAATCGCCATACCAGCCCTCGACGATGAAGGTCACGTCGATGTTGACAATGTCGCCTTCCTTCAACACCCGGTCGCCGGGCATGCCGTGGCAGACCACGTGGTTGATCGAGGTGCAGGTCGAATAGCGATAGCCGCGGTACATCAGGGTGGCGGGATAGGCGCCACGGTCAAAGGCGAAGTCCCGGACGAAATCGTCGATCCGCGAGGTTGGCACGCCCGGCTTGACGATATCGGTCAATTCGTCGAGGCACTGGGCTACCAGCGCGCCGGCCTTGCGCATGCCGGCAAAGCCGCTCGGCCCGTGCAGCTTGATCTGCCCGGTCTTGCGCTGGGAGGTATCGGTGGCTTCGATATAGCTCATGGGCTGATCATGGTTTGGCGGGCAAAGGACTGCAATCGGCGGTTCGGAGGACCCAATTTAATGATCGGAGCTGTCAGCGCAAGCCAAGGTTGGGACGCTGCGTGGTCCCGGCCCAAGCGGAACCGCCGTGATTCCATGGTGGGATTGGCAGCCATCTGCCTGCGCATCAGCTCGAAACCTCGACCGTGGTCTCGACCGGCAGCGCGCCGCCGCGGATGCGGATTTCGCGCACCGGATAGGGGACCCGGATGCCCTCGCGCTTGAACGCCTCCCACAGCGACAGCATCACGTCGCTCTTCACATTGTCCATTCCGTCGGGATCGGCGATCCAGAAGGTGAGCGAAAATTTCATCCCGACCTCGGCGAATTCGGTCAGGATGCAGTTCGGCGGCTTGCTCTTGATGGCACGCGGCGCCGCCGCGGCAACCTCGATGGCCAGCTTGCAGACCAGCCGCGGATCGGCGTCGTAATTGGTGCCGAAGCCGACCTTCACCAGCGTGTTCTTGTCGGTATAGGTCCAGTTGACGACCTTTTGCGTCACCAGATCCTCGTTGGGGATCAGGAATTCGCGGCCGTCACCGGCGGCGACCGAGATATAGCGCGTCTTCATAGCGCTGATGCGCCCCGAACTGTCGCCGATCGTGACGAGATCGCCGGGTTTCACCGACTTGTCCGCCAACAGGATGATGCCGCTGATGAAATTGGCGACGATCTTCTGCAAGCCGAAACCGATACCGACACCGGCAGCACCTGAGAAGATCGCCAGCGCCGAGAGGTTGATGCCGACCGCGCTCATGACGACCGCGACGGCGAATATCATCAGGGCCAGCCGGATCATCTTGACCAGCAGCACCTGGATCGACGGCGTCAGGTCGCCGGACCGCGTGATCCGGCTCTCCACGAAGTTGCTGGCGATATTGGTCAGCCACAGTGCCACAGCCAGGAGCACGCCGAGCTTGATCAGCAATAGCGGCGTCAGCCGCAGGCCTCCAAGCTCGACGGAGACCGAGTCGAGCGCTGTAATGGTCGGATCGAGCTGGCCCAGAATGCTCAAGGCCGCCACCAGCCATGCCGACAGCGACACCAGACGGACGATAAATTCGTTGCGAATGACCGAAGTAATGAGGCGGATGATCAGCCAGGCGAAGGCAAGATTGGCGGCGACGGCGAGTAGATAGCTGCGGCTGGGCCAGGTCGACGTCAGCATGATGACGCGCGCCAGCGTCATCAGCACCGCGAACACCGCGGTCGAGGCACTGCCGACCAGCACACGCATGAACAGCCGCAGCGCCGCCGGCCAGCCCATGGCGAGCGAGGCAAGGTCGATCCGCAAGCGAATCGCCGCACCGGCGGCGTATGCGATGCCGGCGCCGGCCAGAATGAGCCCCAGCTGCAGATAGAACCATGGCGACGTGATCTCTGCGCCGACCGACCGCGCGGCGGACAGCACAAATTCAGTGATGTCATTCAGGTCCATCGGCAAAATCTCATCTCAAGGCAGGTCGCGTCGTCAGCTAAACCTGATTCGAATACCGGGCAGATTCCCACAACTGCAGGGGCGGCGCCATCGATACAACACGCCAATGGACGGAGTTAAGGCCAGTAAATCGGGCACTTTGCCGCTGGCCAGAGAAATGGGTTGGCGTCGAACTGTGGCGACGATAAGGATGCGATTGCAAGTATTTTTCCAGGTATTTGCGATGATTGCGGAGGTTCATGGCTTCTCTCGATTCAGTCAGCATAGCCATTCTGCTCGGCGCGGCTCTGGTGATGGCGGGCATCCTGTCGAGCCTGCTCGCGCTGCGCTTCGGCGCGCCATTGCTGTTGGTGTTCTTGTTCATCGGCATGCTGGCCGGCGACTCCGGCCCCGGACAGCTGCGGTTCGATGACGTGCGCACCACCTATCTGGTCGGCTCGGTGGCGCTGGCGCTGATCCTGTTCGATGGCGGCTTGCGAACGCGGTTTCAAAGCATTCGCGCGGTGCTGGCGCCGTCGATGGTGTTGGCGACGATCGGCGTGTTGCTGACGGCGCTGATCACCGCACCGGTCGCCAAATATGCGCTCGATCTGAACTGGACCGAAGCGCTGCTGGTGGGCGCCGTGGTGGCATCGACCGATGCGGCGGCGGTGTTTCTGCTGGTG
>DASQOU010000048.1:0-2168 GCA_035644295.1 Bradyrhizobium sp. | reverse complement strand
GATGCCGTCATGGAGAGGGAAATGGCCTACACCGCAGATGTCAATCGATGGCGCGGCCCCGCTGAAGAGCCCTACCGCCCCCATATGCTCGATTCGCCCTGGCATCCCGGCTGGATCGCCGTGACGATACTTGGCTTCCTCATCTGGTGGCCGATCGGGCTTGCCCTTCTCTTTTTCACACTCGGGAGCAGAAAAATGGGTTGTTGGAGTCATCAAGACCGCTTTTCGAACAAGATGGAGCGGATGCAGTACAAGATGGAACGGATGCGCAACCGCATGGAGCGCAGCGGCTTCCCGTTCGGTGCGCCGACCAGCGGCAACCGCGCCTTCGACGAATACCGCATGGAGACCCTGCGGCGCCTTGAGGAGGAGCAGACCGAATTTCGCGATTTCCTCGACCGTCTGCGTCACGCCAAGGACAAGGAAGAGTTCGACCAGTTCATGGCGCAGCATCGCTCCCGTCCGACGCCGCCCACAGACGGCCAGCCCCAGGGCTGACCCTTGCGACTTGGCCTCAGGCGCACTGCCCCTACGACCCTGATGGCGCGAGAGCCGCCCGTTTGCGAAAGCAGACGGGCGGCTTCGCATTTCTGGCCCCATAAAGGCCCGTTCCCGGCGGTTCTCCGGCTCCCCGCCGGCGTTTCCGGCAGCCGAAATCTCCTTTGGTAACCGGACGTTAACCATGATTAGCGTCTGGTTAGTGGGGTAAGGACGCGCCGATAGCCCTCGTTTTGACACGTTGGCAGGGGATGCAGGCCTCGGCTTTGGACGGGCCTCCCATGCGACACAACCGGGCTCACGCGCTGGCGCTTACCGCCGCGCTTTTCGTGCGGCTGCGGAACCGGCAGCCACTGCACCCAAAGCATTTGGCTACCGGAGGATTTGGGACACGTTGAGAGGACACTGCTCATGAATCCGGCCGACGTGGCGCAGTCCGCCTTGCCGCTCCCATCCGCAGACGTTTCGCTGATTGCCCTGTTTCTGCAGGCGCACTGGATCGTGAAAGCGGTCATGCTCGGGCTGCTCGCCTGCTCCGTATGGGTCTGGGCGATCGCGATCGACAAGATCTTCCTCTATTCGCGCACCAAGCGCGCCATGGATCGCTTCGAACAGGCGTTCTGGTCCGGTCAATCGATCGAGGAACTCTATCGCGCGCTCTCGGCCAAGCCGACGCAATCGATGGCAGCTTGTTTTGTCGCGGCAATGCGGGAGTGGAAGAGGTCGTTCGAAAGCCAGGCGCGGTCTTTCGCGGGACTTCAGATGCGGATCGAAAAGGTCATGAACGTCTCGATCGCCCGGGAAATCGAGCGGCTGGAACGCCGGCTGCTGGTGCTGGCGACGGTCGGCTCGGCGGGCCCCTTTGTCGGCCTGTTCGGCACGGTCTGGGGCATCATGTCGAGCTTCCAGTCGATTGCCGCTTCCAAGAATACCTCGCTGGCGGTGGTAGCCCCGGGCATCGCCGAGGCGCTATTTGCCACGGCAATCGGCCTTATCGCCGCCATTCCGGCGACTATCTTCTATAATAAGTTCACTTCCGAGGTGAATCGGCAGGCCCAGCGCCTGGAGGGGTTCGCGGACGAGTTTTCAGCCATCCTGTCACGGCAGATCGATGAGCGTGCGTGAGGGTCGAGATCGATATAGTGTGAGGGGATTGTGAGCATCAGAACATGGCGATGAACATGGCAGGCTCGGGCGGCGGTGGACGCCGCGGCCGTCGTCGCGCCGTGATGGCGGAAATCAACGTCACGCCCATGGTGGACGTGATGCTGGTGCTCTTGATCATCTTCATGGTGTCGGCCCCGCTATTGACGGTCGGCGTTCCGCTCGACCTGCCGCAGACCCAGGCCAAGAGCCTGGAACAAGACAAGACGCCGCTGCAGCTTTCGGTCGATATCAAGGGGCGGGTATTCATCAACGACACCGAAGTCGCCATGAATGAGCTGGTGCCGAAATTAAAAGCGATCACCGACGCCCGCGGGGGCCTCGACGAGCGTATATTCATGCGGGCGGACAAGAAGGCGGATTACGGAACCGTGGCGCGTGTGATGGGGCAGCTGTCGGCCGCAGGCTTCAAGCGGCTGGCACTCGTCACTGAAGTGGAGCAGGGGTCCTAGAGCGTGAAGGTCGACAAGACACTGGTTGCGTCTGTGGCCCTGCACGTCGTCGTG
>DASQOU010000047.1:0-6018 GCA_035644295.1 Bradyrhizobium sp. | reverse complement strand
GTGGATTATGGGCAAGTGCAGCAGATAATAAAACAGCGGCACCCGGCCAAACGTGACGAAGGCACGGGTGGCCAAAACGAAAACAGGAGGGGCGAAGCGTGGTCGGTTCTGTGGGCTAAAGGACGCAACCCCTCGCGCGCGCAAGGCATCGGGCCGGTATTGCGGGCGTGAACGCTCATGCCTGTGCTTCCCGCTTGGCATCAGCGGAATCGCGCCCTCGCTGAGAGCCCGAGGCCTTCGGCGCCTTCCGCGCCGCAATTGCCGGGTTCTTGTCCGATACGATCACGCTCGCATGCTGCGTGACGTTGCCGACAATGGCCTTGCCGCCGTCCCCGACCGACACGTTCTGCACGGTGATGGCTGGCTCGCCATGGCTGCGATAGCGGTTGAGCGCCTCGATCTGGGCGGGAAACGTGCGGGCGAGCCTGCCCAATGCGCGCGCGGCGCTGTCGTGCTGGGCGATGTCGTCCGCATTCGCGAGGTGATGGGCACATCGCATCGCCATCACATGAACCGAAACCATCTGCGCCACCAGCATGGCCTCGACGGAATCCCTCGGCTTGATGCTCTTCACCATCGAAATCATGAAAGAGAGGTTGACCTCGTCATGGCTCCCGCCGCTCACGCTGGCCTTTACCAATTGCCGGAGGATGCCATCCATCGCTTCGCGGTCGGTTACCCCCAGCGCGTTCGCCATGAGCTGTTCGCCGAGCTCCGGATCGGGATGGTCGATGGAGAAACCGTGCGACGAGAGCCTTATCCGCGGGACGGCGGCAGCTTTAGTCGGGTCGGTTGCGGTGATCGTGGTTGGCATAGTGAGGTCAGGAGTGATGTTCATGTCGAGATTCCCTGACACGCGCGAGGCAAGCGCGCGGTTCGGCCGCAGGCGACCGTTCGCTGCGCCGAGGCGGTGCAATTTCAATGGTGGGTGAGGATTTTGAGCCGGAATCGCAACCGGCGCGCCCGTTGTTGCGGAGCGACGGCGGTTTACAGGATTGCGGGATGGTGAAGCAATGCCCCTGATTTGCCCGACGTGTCAACCTGCTTTCGAGGCATCCATGCCGGCCGCCTGCTACTTTGCATGGGGTTGTTTTCGATATTTTGGAGCGCGCGCCTTCAGAAGGGGATTTCTCCAACGTCACCCGCAGTTATGCCGGGCGGCCGACCGCGGCCAGATGATGTTGACCAATTCTGTACGGTGCTGTACGGTTGGTTCGGAGGCAGGCATGGTGAACCTCATCTTGCGTAGAGGCGCGGAAGAAGCCCGCAATCAGCTCCCGGATCTTCTCGAGGCGGCCGAGAAGGGCCGTTCGACGATCATTACCAGACATGGCCGTCCGGTCGCAGCGTTGGTCCCGATCGAGGCATATGGCGCGGCCATTCGCCAGCAGCCGCTGATGCCCGTCGCAGAATCCGGTCGCGGGTTATGGGGAAAGAATAGTACCCGTACGCTTCGAAAGCTGCGTGACGAATGGAGCCGTTAGATTTTGGGGATCTGCCGGAGGATGCGCTGGTTCTCCTCGATTCGGCACCCATCATCTACTTACTCGAGGGGCACCCGAAATTCGGACCGCGCTTCAAGCCGCTCTTCGAAGCCCATGGAACTGGGCGCCTGCGCTTCGCCGTAACGACCATCACTATCGCGGAGGTGCTGACCGGGCCACTCCAGGCAGGTGATGACGCACTCGCGCAGCGTTACCGCGCGATCCTCGAATCATGGCAACCGATCGCGCTTGACGTCGACATTGCCGAAAGCGCCGCGAGACTGCGGGCGTCGCTCCGCCTCAAGCTTGCAGACGCTGTTCAAGCGGCCAGCGCATTGGCGATCAACGCGGCTGCCCTGGTGACGCATGACCGTGATTTCTCACGCGTGCGTTCGCTGCGTATAATTTCTTGAAGGCCGCGCACGTCGACGTGACGATGGTTCACGAAACGCTGTCCAGTTTGCCGGGAGCTGTCATGTCGTCGATCGGTACCAGGTTGCTCAACAGCCTTCGTTCCATTGAGCGTCCGGGCGATTTTTGCGTCGGCGGAATTCGGGAGATATTCATGCCGACGATCGATATCGATGGCATGGGCAGGATCGCCCTTCCGATCCTGCCCGTCCAGGCCGAGCGGCTCGTCGCGATCGCGGAGGCAGCCCCCTATGGGCGGGGCGAGGAGACGGTGGTTGATCGCGAAGTCCGGAGAACTTGGCAGGTCGATCCCTCTAAGGTTCGGATCGGAGGGCGACATTGGGATCAGACTCTAGCCGGACTCGTCGCCGACACAGCCCTCGGGCTCGGTGTGAGCGAGCCGGTCACGGCCGACTTCTATAAGCTTCTTGTCTACGATACCGGCAGCTTCTTCGTCGACCACCGCGATACCGAGAAGGCCCCCGGCATGTTCGCGACGATGGTGCTCGTGCTGCCCTCGACCCATGGCGGCGGCGAATTGGTCATAAAGCATCTCGGCCGGGAGGTGGTGCTCGACCTGCGTCCGGAGGAACCGTCGGAGATCGGCGTCGCCGCCTTCTATGCTGACTGCGTGCATGAAGTGCGTCCTGTTAAGACGGGATGTCGCCTGACCCTCGTCTATAATTTGCGTTTCGTCGACAAGCGGCGCCCGCTGAAGGCGCCCGATTATCGCGCAGAGCACGGGCGGGTGGTGGAGTTGCTGCGGAACTGGGCGAGCGCGGAGGACGAGCCTGATAAGCTGATCCTGCCATTGCAGCATGCCTATACGCCGGCGGAACTGTCGTTCAGTGCACTCAAAGGTGCCGATGCGGGTGTGGCGTCCCTGCTGGTCAAAGCAGCCGCAGAGGCAGATTGCGATCTCCACCTCGCTCTCGTTTCGATCGAGGAGAGCGGCAGCGCCGAACATACCGGCTATTACGGCCGTCGCCACCGGAGTCGCGACGAGGAGGAGGACGAAGAATTCGACGTTGCCGAGGTCATCGACCGCGCGCTGATCTTGTCGGAGTGGCGGCGTCCGGATGGCGGCGAGGCGGGGTTCGACGATTTTCCATTCGCCGAGGACGAGCTGTGCCCGCCCGACGCTTTTGAGGATCTGGAGCCGGACGAGCAACATTTTCACGAGGCGACGGGCAACGAAGGCGCGTCCTTCGAGCGCACCTATAGCCGTGCCGGCTTCGTGTTGTGGCCGACCGCGCGGAGGCTCGCGGTGCTGAATCAGGCCGGTCGCCGCACGACGCTGCCGTATCTCGAAGATCTGACGGCGCGCTGGGAGACGAGCAACGCATCGATCCAGTCTCCGTTGTGGCGTGAGGCAGATGAGCTTTCACGGCACATGCTCCGCTCCTGGCCGCGCTCGTCTTGGCGGGCGGACGATGACACCGACGCCGACCGGATGCTCGATTTGCAGGTCCGGCTGAGGAACGTGGAGCGCATCGATACGTTTCTCGCCGAATTGTCCGCCGATGGCCACTACGCCGCGCCCGACAATGGGGCGATCGTGCGCGCTGCCGCCCTTCTTCCGGTCGCGCGTACAACCGAGTTGCTGGTCCGGATCGTCCGGCGTAACGCTCCGGCCCATCTCAGCGCCTGCGGCGACCTGCTGCTGCGCTGCGTCGCGGCGCCGACGGGCCACCTGAAGCAGATCGGCGCAGCCTTGATAGATGCCTTGCCGGGCGACCCGACCAAGCGGGAGCAGGTCGACGCCTGGACTCGGCCAATGCCGGTGAAGCCGGGTTTTGTGGTCGATCTTGTAACGGCGACGAGCCGGATCGATGCCGGTCTCGCGGCCCGTGCGATCGAGCACCTGCTGGCCTGGCCGAAGACATACGCGCCGGACGACGTGCTGGTCCCGGCTGCGCTCGCGCTTGCCAAGCTGGTGGAGAGCAATGCCTGGCCGGCGGTGGGGCGGCTCCGGGAAGCGTCTCTCGACCACCTGCGCAGGCGGATCGCCCTACCGCTGGAGGCGCCACGGGACTGGACCAGGACCAACCCAATCAACTGCACATGTGGCGACTGCCGGGCACTGGGTGCGTTCCTGGTTGCGTTAGATCAAAAGCAATGGCACCTGAAGGCGGTCCAGGATCGGAGGACCCATGTCGAGCAAAGCGCCCGGAGCGCGGCGTGCGACCTTGACCTAACGACGGAAAGGCGCGGCAGCCCCCACACGCTGGTGGCCACCAAGAACCAGGCCAGCTACGAACGGCGCGCGAAGCAGCGTCGGCGGGATCTGGAGCATGTGTCGGCGCTGGGCGGATGATGTTGGCCTTGCACCGCGCCCAACCGCGCGTTCGACGACAGAATGAGCCGGAAGAATCGGGTTCCGCTTGGACGCGTTTTGCGCCGCCTATGTCGCCAAGTTGGAGGATATGGCGGTTGAGGTAACGCTCCCAACGGGTGGAATTTGAAAAATTATATTGCAATTTCAATTGCATAAGAGTTCGTGGTTTTGTTCTGAATGGCGCGCTAGTCTTTTCAAAGACTTAACCACAGTTACGGATTTCCGGGGACCCTTCGACCAGATATCGACCGTATACGGCGGACATTTCTCGGTGTTCTTATTTGTTTCCCTCGACACAACTTTGGCGGACAATCTTAAGTTGTTCTCAAACAGGAGCGAGAAAATGTCAGCCTCGAAAAAATCCAAAGCTATCGCGAAGAAGCCCGCAGCAAAGAAAGCCTCGACAAAAAAAACCGAACACGCTTCACGAGAAGCTTATCAAGCTATTCACCAGACCCAATGGCGCGACGCTCACCGATACGAAAGAGGCGGGCTTCAAGTATCCCGCGATGGCCGCGCTTCGGACGGGCTGTACGGAGATTTCTGGTGGGTCGCTCCTGTCTATTCTGGCCAGTTCAGCAATGACAATGACGAATTGGCGCTCAACGATGATCCGCCGTTCTAACTAGGACTGTGTAGTGCGGCCCCGGTCCCGCGTTCCGTTCCGGGGCTGCACTTTTTCAGTTTCGCCATCACTCGTTACGCTTCAACTTTCGCCGCCCCCAGTGTCTCTCTTTCGATGAATCATATTCAGGAATCGGTTTAGCGCCGTGCCGCGCCAGCATCATGTCGATGTGAGCGTGCATTAAGGGTCCGCGATCTTCCGCAACCATTGGCGCACCGCGCCACAGGCGGATTCAGTAATCCCGGCGGCTCCCCCGATGATGCTGCACACCCTGCTGCTCCAGGGCCTGCTGCCACAGGAGACGCCGGTTGAAAACGCACAAAGTGTTCCATCGCCCGGATGCCGACGCCAGGCATTGGTCTCGGGTCTGATAGGAGCAGTCGCCGGAATAGCCGAGTTCCCCACCCATGACGCACCAAGGGTAATCATATGAGACAGGAACGGCGGAGGCGGAGCCCGCGAAAGCGGCCGTCGTCCCGGCTGCTAACAAGGTCAAAATGGCTAATATTGTGCGCATGATCATGTTTCCTCTCGTGAAGTCTCCGTACCGCCCTGCCCAATAACTAGTAACAACCTACAGACTGTCGCAGCGGCGGCTGATCATGGTTCGATCACGATCAAGGCATCTAAAAGCTTCGAGCTGAGATTCGGTAGTCGCTCGCGGATCATCCGGAGGCGCGAGCGGCACGCGGTGTGGCCGCCGCATCTTCATTTTTGCGCCCGGAACGCGCCACTCGCCATCAATCAGATTAAACTCGGTCCATTCGGCCTTCCGAAGCTCACTGGGTCGGACGAAGACCAGTGAGGCCAGCTTGAGGGCGTATCTGGTAACCGCTTGACCTTCGCAGCCATCGATGGCTCGGAGCAGGGCGCCCACGGCGTTTGGCTCGACGATCGTTGCGCGGTGGGTAACGGTTGGAGTGACCAGGGCGCCGCGGAGATTGCCCGTCGGATCCTGCTCGGCTCATCCCGTGGCGATGGCAAAACGAAACACGGCTCCCACGGTACCGCGCAGGCGGGCATCTGCGAGCGAGACATGAGGATACGGGCCGATCGCGAGCAGCTTCTGCTTGGCGTCAAAGTTATAAGCGTAGCGCCAGAGCTTCGATCCGGTTTTAGTGACGAGCATGAAGAGGCCGCCACCATCGGATCGCTTGTAG
>DASQOU010000046.1:0-2155 GCA_035644295.1 Bradyrhizobium sp. | reverse complement strand
CTGCTGCGCCTGCGCAAGGACATGGCGCTGTTCGCCAACCTTCGTCCCGCGATCTGCTATCCCGCGCTGGCGGATGCCTCGAGCCTGAAGCGCGACGTGGTCGAGGGCCTCGACATCATGATCGTGCGCGAGCTCACCGGCGGGGTGTATTTCGGTGAGCCGAAAACCATCACCGATCTCGGCAACGGCCAGAAGCGCGCCGTCGATACGCAGGTCTACGACACCTACGAGATCGAACGGATCGCGCGGGTCGCGTTCGATCTGGCGCGCAAGCGCCGCAACAAGCTGACCTCGATGGAAAAGCGCAACGTCATGAAATCCGGCGTGCTCTGGAACGAGGTCGTCACCCAGGTGCATGCGCGCGAATACAAGGACGTGGAGCTCGAGCATCAGCTCGCCGATTCCGGCGGCATGAACCTGGTGAAATGGCCGAAGCAGTTCGACGTCATCGTCACTGACAACCTGTTCGGCGACATGCTCTCGGATATCGCGGCGATGCTGACCGGCTCGCTCGGCATGCTGCCGTCGGCCTCGCTCGGCGAGATCGATGTCAAAACCAAACAACGGAAATCGCTGTTCGAGCCGGTGCACGGCTCGGCGCCCGACATCGCCGGCAAGGGACTGGCCAATCCGATCGCGATGATCGCATCATTCGCAATGGCGCTGCGCTATTCCTTCGACATGGGCGCGCTGGCCGACAAGGTCGATTCGGCGATCGCGGCGGTTCTCGCGGGGGGCCTGCGTACCGCGGACATCAAGTCCGAGGGCACCACGGCGGTCTCCACGACGCAGATGGGGGAGGCTATTCTGAAAGAGTTGCAGGCGCTGCACGGGTAGCCGAACAGACCGCTCCGCGTCGTCCCGGCGAACGCCGGGACCCATACGCCGTGTCCTCTCGCTTGGACGAGGCGGCGGACGCCTTCTGCATTCATTAAAGCCAGGGGTTATGGATCCCGGCGTTCGCCGGGACGACCCGCGGTTAGTGCCGCGCGATCCGCGATTATTGTCTCGGCTTAGGCGTCACGCAACGCCAGCACCCTCAATACAGCGGGAACCTGGTCGGCTCGCCGCCCAGATCCGATGGCGGGTTGAGCGGCTGGCGGTCGATCGGGCGATTGTTGTTCTCGCGCGCGAACGTTGGGTACCCGATCGCTGGCGGAAATGCGTAGTCGCTGAACTTGCGGTCGCCCGGCAACACTTCGGTGCCGGCATCGAGCCAGGAGCGCTTGGTGACGTAGACGCGCGTGCGCGGTCCCTGCTGATAGGACACGTTGGGACCGTTCGGTCCGTAATAGGCCCGGCCGCGGTCGTCGGACTGCCGCTTCGACTGCGCGTTGGCCGCGGTCATGTCGAATCCAACGGCGATGATAGCGGCCGCAGCGAGCAACGCCGCGAGCTTGTTCGCAGCAGGGAATTTCCAGGTCATCATGTCCTCACGAGCGGTTAGCCCACCATAATCTGATTTGTAGTCATTTTAGCGGCCAGCGCTATACCGTCACAAGGTCAATTGGGCCACACCGCGTCACAATAATGCGGCCGGAAGCGAGAAAGTTGCATGAAAACCAGCGTCTTGGCCGGCCGCCGACTAGAGGGCGCCGCGCAGCCGGGGGTTTTCCGCTCCCGTCACCCAATCCGCCGATGCGGAGGAGGTGGGGACAACAGTGCAGCTGCCCCGCTTGAGTTCGGTGCGGGCGAATAATTCAGCCAGTTTCGTGTCATTTCCAGCCGTGAGCAGGATCAGCCGGCTTAAAATACAGCCGATGGCGGCGCGGCGGGCCGGCAATGCGTCGCCTTGGCACGACCAGCCCGAGATCTGCAGATTGGGGTCGTCGACACGTTTGATGAAGCCGAGGCAGGATCGCGCACGGTCCGCGCCGCCTAGGACGCGGAGCAGCGTCACGGCGCCGAACTTGCTGTCGATGATTCCGGCCGTCTCAAGCTCGTGCAAGCTATCGGGATCGATTCGCGCGGCTAGTTCGGCGACCGGTCCGGATCGGCTCGATTCACCGCCGGGGCGATAGATTTCGATCTCTGCGACCGGGCCTCGGCCTTGGGGTCCCCAGCGCAGGATGTCCTTGCGGCCACCGTCTGGATGCCGGAGAATTTCGTAAGCCTCTGTTTTTTCTGGCAAATCGAATTCGCTGATGGCGAAGGC
>DASQOU010000045.1:0-7447 GCA_035644295.1 Bradyrhizobium sp. | reverse complement strand
TGGGAGGTTTGTGCGACCGACTCGGCTCCTAGTCTCCGTACTGGCTCGCTCATGAACATTCTCCTGCTCGGTTCCGGCGGCCGCGAACACGCTCTGGCGTGGAAGATCGCGGCCTCGCCGCTGGTGACAAAACTCTGGTGTGCGCCGGGCAATGCCGGCATCGCGCGCGAAGCCGAATGTGTGGCGCTCGACATCGCCGATCATGCTTCGGTGATCGATTTCTGTAAGGACCATTTGATCGAGCTCGTCGTGGTCGGTCCGGAAACACCGCTTGCGGCGGGAATCGTCGATGATCTCACGCGCGCCGGCATCAAGGCGTTCGGGCCGAGCCAACAGGCGGCGCGGCTCGAAGGGTCCAAGGGATTTACAAAGGCACTTTGCACCGAGTTTGGCATTCCGACCGGCGCCTATGGCCGTTTCACCAATGCCGCCGACGCACTGGCCTATGCGCGCCAACAAGGCGCACCGATCGTGGTCAAGGCCGATGGCCTTGCGGCGGGCAAGGGCGTGGTGGTCGCCATGACCATGACGGAAGCCGAAGCGGCCATCGCCATGATGTTCGATGGCGCGTTCGGCGCGGCCGGCGCGGAGGTGGTGATCGAGGAATATCTCAGTGGGCGCGAGATCAGCTTCTTTGCGCTGTGCGACGGCGAGACCGCGATCGCGCTGGCCTCTGCGCAGGACCACAAGCGCGTATTCGATCATGATCAGGGACCCAACACCGGCGGCATGGGCGCCTACTCGCCGACGCCGTTCGTGACGGACAAAATTCATGCCGAGATCATGGCGAAGATCATCCTTCCAACCGTAGCCGGCATGAAGGCGCGCGGCACGCCGTTTCGCGGCATTCTTTATGCGGGCGTCATGCTGACCGCGGATGGGCCAAAACTGTTCGAATATAATGTCCGCTTCGGCGACCCCGAATGCCAGGTGCTGATGCTGCGGATGATGTCGGACATCGTGCCGGCGATGCTGGCCTCCTGCGACGGCCAGTTGAAGAATTTTGACCTGCGCTGGTTTCCTGAACCTGCGCTGACGGTGGTGATGGCGGCCAAGGGTTATCCCGGCGACTACGCCAAGGGGACCCGCATCGAAGGACTGGAGGACGCCGCCAAGGTCGGAGGCGTTGAGATCTTCCACGCCGGCACGATCGCGAAGGACGGCGCCATTCTCGCTAATGGCGGGCGTGTACTGAACGTTTGCGCCTCGGGCAAAACGGTTGCGGAGGCGCAAGCGCGCGCCTATGCAGCGGTCGATCGGATCAAATGGCCGGAAGGCTTTTGCCGCCGCGACATCGGCTGGCAGGCGGTGGAGCGGGAGGGGTAGAGGGGTTGATTTTTGCCGTCTTTGCGAGGCGCGAAGCGACGAAGCAATCCAGTTTGTGGCGCTTTGGATTTCTTCGCAGAGCCTGTCACCGGGCGCGCGTTCGCGCGACCGGTTGGCTGGCAATGGCGATCAAATCAAATCGCCGCCCGCGGCCGCGGCCGTGGTGCCGTGCTCGCGAAACGCCTTGATGACGTTGCGGCCGACCCTCCATTTGTGCACTTCGTCGGGACCATCGACCAGCCGCTGCGAGCGGACCTGGGTGTACCACTTCGCCAGGATGGTATCCTGACTGAAGCCGAGCGCGCCGTGCAACTGGATCGCGGTGTCGATCACATGGTGCACCATATGCGCCAAATACACCTTGGCGATCGAGTTTTCCTGCCGGAGGTCCATGCCCTTTTCCGCCTTGTAGGCGATATGCAGCAGCATCAGCCGCCCGATGTAGAGCTGGCTGGCGCATTCGGCGAGCATAAACTGCACCGCCTGGCGATCGGCGAGCAGCACGCCGAAGGTCGAGCGTTTGGTCACATGCGCCGCCGCCATGTCGAGCGCGCGCTGGGCCTTTGCGATGTTGTGCATGCCATGACGAAGCCTGCCATAGGCGAGGCGGTGCTGGCCCATATTGAAGCCGTTGCCCTCGCCGCCGAGCAGATTGTCGGCCGGCACCTTGAGATCCCTGATCTCGATTTCGGAATGGCCGCCGGCGAGCTTATCGTAATGCGGGCCCTCGATCGCCATGTTCTTGATGTTGCGTTTGATTTTGTAGCCGGGGTTCGGCAGTTCGACGATGAAGGTCGAATACTGCTTATGGCGCGGCGCGTCCGGATCGGTCTTGGCCATCACCAGCGCCATGTCGGCGACACTGGCGGAAGACGAGAACCACTTCTCGCCGTTGAGGATGTAATTCTCGTTGCCGTCCTTCACGGCCGTGGTTTGCATGCCGGTGGCGTCGGCGCCCGCCGCCTTTTCGGTCATCGAGAAGCAGATGCGCTTCTCGCCGTTCAAAAGCGGCTTTAGGAACTTTTCTTTCTGATATTCGGTGCCGTGCGTGAGGATCGTCATCATCGAGGCATCGTCGGGCCCCTGCGTGTTCATCGACAGCGCGCCGAGCATGCTTTCGCCGAGCTCCATCTGCACCAGTGCATTGGCGAGCGGGCCGAGGCCCATGCCGCCATATTCCTTCGGCACGAACGGGCACCACAGGCCTTGCGCGCGCGCCTTCTTCCGCAGCTTGCCTAGCACTTCGTCGAGCGGCTTCAAGTCCAGTTCTTTTTCGGCGGGAATGCATTCTTGCTGCACCCATTGGCGAACTTTTTCACGGATCGCCTTGGCCTCGGCCGGGACTTCGAAATCGATCGACATGGCAGGTTTCCTCGCTCTCGTTCTTGATGATTGGGCTTGCCGAATGGCATTATATCCGGGACGAGCCAGCGGCAACGACAAACAAAGTTTAAAGCGCCAGCCATCATCGTCCCTGGCCTCACGGGATGACGTGAGGTTTGGCCGCGAAGGAGTGCCAGACCATGTCCGATCTCGCCGATTTGTTTCCCGGCTACGCCTCCGAATGGATCAATACCTCCTCCGGGCGCATCTTTGCCCGCGTCGGCGGCAAGGGACCGCCGCTGTTGTTGCTGCATGGCTTTTCCGAAACCCATGTGATGTGGCATCGCGTTGCGCCGCAATTGGCCGACAAGTTCACGCTGATCATCGCGGACCTGCCGGGTTACGGCTGGTCGGACATGCCGGAGAGCGACAAGGATCATACGCCCTACACCAAGCGCGCGATGGCGCGAACCATGATCGAGGCGATGGAGCAACTCGGGCATGTTCATTTTGCGCTCGCCGGGCACGATCGCGGCGGGCGTGTTGCGTATCGTCTCGCGCTCGATCATCCCGGCCGGCTGTCGCGGCTGGCGGTGCTGGACATTCTGCCGACCTATGACTTTTGGGCGCGCATGGACCGGCTCTATGCGCTGAAGATATATCACTGGACGTTCCTGGCGCAGCCGTTCCCGCTGCCGGAAACGCTGATCGGCGGCCATCCGGACTTTTACCTGCGCTACAAGATGGCGAGCCAGACCAAGTCGAAAAATCTCGATGCAATCGATCCGCGCGCGCTGGAACACTATCTCGCCGCGTTCCGCGATCCGTCGCGCGTGCATGCGATGTGCGAGGATTATCGCGCCGGCGCCTATGCCGATTTCGAGATCGACAAGGCCGATCGCGACGCCGGGAAGAAGATCACGATCCCGATGCTGGCGCTGTGGGGCGATGCCGGCATCGCCACCGCCGCGGCGACGCCGCTCGACACCTGGAAAAATTGGGCAACCAACGTTTCGGGCGCGCCGGTCGATTGCGGTCATTTCCTGACCGAAGAGAATCCGGATGTGACCGCGAAGGCGCTGCGGGAGTTTTTCCTGACGAAGTAGATTTTTGCCCGTCATTCCGGGGCGCGAAGCGAACCCGGAATCTCGAGATTCCCCGATGCGCAATTGCGCATCTGAGGTCTGGCCCTTCGGACCATCCCGGAATGAAGATCCGCCGTGGGGTTACCGCCGCGCCTTGAAAAAATCCCGCAACAGCGTCGCGGCCTCGGTTTCGCCGACGGCGGAATAGACTTCGGGCACATGGTGGCAGGTCGGCGCGGCGAAGAACCTCACACCTGATTCCACGGCGCCGCCCTTGGGATCGGCCGCGCCGTAATACAGCCGCCTGATCCGCGCCAGCGAGATCGCACCGGCGCACATCGTGCACGGCTCCAGCGTGACGTAGAGGTCGCAGTCGATCAGCCGCTCGGTGCCGATGGCCTCGGCGGCTTGCCGCAGCGCCAGAATTTCGGCATGCGCCGTCGGATCGCGGTCGGTCAATGTCCGGTTGCTGGCCGTGGCGACGACCTCATAATCGCGGACAATCACGCATCCGATCGGGACTTCGCCCGACTTTCCAGCGTTTTCCGCTCTTTTTAGCGCCAAATCCATAAAGGAAGGAGCGGTCATGCCTCGTATCATCGGAATAAACCTGCTATGAGATGCGCCTTCAGCAAAAGTGGATACCGATTTTGCGTGAGAACGCGCCTCGATGAAAGAGCGCGCATGATTGCCATTTGCACCCGAAATGAGACCCTTCATGCCCCGCGACAACGATAAAAACAACGATTCCCGCGGCCGGCGTGACCGTCCGCCCGGTGGCAAGGGCCGTTCCGGCGCAGCGCGGGGACCCGAGAAGAAATTCGCCAAGCGCGGCTTTGCCGGCAAGGGCGAGGGCGAGAGAGCCCCGTATGCCGGTAAGCGTGAGGGCGCCCGGTCGTTCGACAAGAAGCCCCATTCGAAACCCTACGCCGGCAATCGCGAGGATCGTCCGCCGCGCCGCGATTACGGCGATGCGCCGCGTCCGCGCAGTGATCGGCCGTTTGCCGACCGGCCGTCGCGGGGCGGTGACGGTGAAAAGCGCGCATTCAGGCCGCGCGAGGACCGTGGCGGCGACAAGCGCCCTTACACGCCGCGCGGGGATCGTCCGTTTGGCGCGAGGCCGCCGCGCGACGGTGACCGCCCCCGCGGCGATCGTCCCTTCGCCGATCGTCCGCGCGGCGAGAGAAAATTCGGCGGCGACAAGAAATTTTCCGGCGGCGACCGTGGCCCGCGCAAGGATTTTGGTCGCGACCGCGGCGATTCAAAACCGTGGCAAAAGCGCGATGCGTCGTCGCCCGACCACGCGGGACGCAATTCGCGCCCCCCTCGGGAGGGCGCGTGGAATTTCGATAAGCCGCGCTACGATAAACCACGTTTTGACAAGCCGCGCGAAGACCGCCGCGGCGGTGACGACCGCCCGCGGTTTTCGCGCCCGCGCCAGGATCGTCCCCAAGGCGATCGTCCCCGTTTCGATCGTCCCCGCGAGGATCGTCCGAAGTTCGCTCCTCCGCGTCAGCGGCCTGAAGGCCGCACCGACTGGCAGGAGCATCCGCGCAGCGAACAGCGTGGCCGCGATGCCGATCGGCCGCGCCGCGACAACGAGGACGACAGCAAGATCTTTGCAAAGCGCCCGGCGTTCGGTGGCCGCGGCGCTTACCGCGAGCGTGCCCCCGAGGAGCGGCGTGCGGCGCGCCCGCCGAAGGTCAAAAAATCCGGCGAGCGGATCGCCAAGGTGGTGTCGCGGGCGGGACTTGCCTCGCGCCGCGACGCCGAGGAATGGATCGTGCAGGGGCGCATCACGGTCAACGGCCGTGTCATCAATTCGCCGGCGCTCGATGTCACCGCCAACGACGTCATCACCGTCGACGGCAAGCCATTGCCGCCACGCGAGCGGACCCGGCTGTTTCTATTCCACAAGCCGCGCGGGTTGATGACCACGCATGCCGATCCCGAAGGGCGGCCGACGGTATTTGACAATCTGCCGGAAGGCCTGCCGCGTCTGATCTCGATCGGCCGGCTCGACTTCAACACCGAGGGCCTCTTGCTCCTGACCAATGACGGCGGGCTCGCCCGCGCGCTCGAACTGCCTGACACCGGTTGGCTGCGGCGCTATCGCGTCCGTGCCCATGGCGAAGTGACCCAGGCGCAGCTCGACGAATTGAAAAGAGGCGTCGAGGTCGACGGCGTCAAATACGGCCCGATTGACGCGACCCTGGAACGGGACCAGGGCGCCAATGTCTGGCTGGTGTTTGCGATCCGCGAAGGCAAGAACCGCGAGGTGCGCAACGTGATGGCGCATCTCGGCCTCGAAGTGAACCGGCTGATCCGGGTGTCCTACGGTCCGTTCCAACTGGCCGAACTTCCCGAAGGCGCGGTCGAGGAAGTCAAGACGCGAGTGCTGCGCGAGCAGCTTGGCGAAAAGATCGCGACGCTAGCGGGTGCGGATTTCAACCGGCCGATGCCGGGCGAGGCGGCGGCAAAGTCCGAGGATGACGTCACGGACGCGCCGTCCGGCAAGAAGCCGTTCAAGCCGGCCGGCAAGAGCGGTTTGATCGCCGACCGCAAGGGCCGTCGCGTGCTGGTCCAGCGTACTGGCAGCGAGGAGGCGCGCGAGCGCAACGAGGCCGAGGCCAATGGTTATGGGCCACCTCGGCGTCCACAGCGCGGCTATCACGGCAAGCGCGACCTCAAGCCGCGCGACGAGTAGGGGCCGATAATCGAAATGATATCGTCATTACCCAACGAGTCGTCATGCCCGGCCATAGTAGTCTGCCTTGCGCAGACTGCGCACACTTGTCTGCGCTGCCGGGCATCCACGTCTTTTAACCGTCTGGGCAAGAAAGACGTGGATGGCCGGGACAAGCCCGGCCATGACGAGAACTCCTAATGCGCGTCGTCGGCGGACGATTGAAGGGCCGCAATCTCGCCGCGCCGTCCTCGCGCGACATCCGCCCCACTGCGGATCGATTGCGCGAGTCGCTGTTCAACATTCTGATCCACGCCTACGGCGATCCGATTCAAGGCGCGCGCGTGCTCGACCTGTTCGCGGGCACCGGCGCGCTCGGCATCGAGGCGATCTCGCGCGGCGCGAAATTTACACTGTTCATCGACAGCGGCGCGGAAGCCCGCGCGTTGTTGCGCAACAATGTCGAGGCCCTCGGTCTCGGCGGCGTGACCAAGGTCTATCGCCGCGACGCTACAAATCTGGGCCCAGCGCATCCGGTCGAGCCGTTCTCGCTGGTGTTTCTCGATCCGCCCTACGCCAAGGGCCTTGCGGACAAGGCGCTCGTCTCACTGCGCGACGGCGGCTGGCTGACGCCAGGCGCGCTACTGGTCGTCGAAGAAGCGAAGGCAGCCGCATTTGCCGCGCCGGAAGGTTTCAAAGAGCTGGAGCGGCGGGTGTATGACGATACGGAGTTTGTGATTTTGCGCTCGGCTTCGTAGCGTGGGCAAAGCCAACGGGTCGTGCGAATGCGCGCCCGATGATAAACTCCGCGTGCCCACCACTGGCGCGGCGGAAAAGGGGTGCGCGCTATCGCCGAATAAATGAAAACAGGAATGAGAATGTCGCCAGCACGAAATAGATAATCAGCGCATTGAGCGCGATCGCGCCCAGGAACCATTCGGTCGAAATATAGTCGATCCAGGGCAATCCCAGCAGAACCGCGGCAAGCCCAGCAAAGGTTCGGTGATCGAAAAGCGGATAGGCGGCT
>DASQOU010000044.1:0-3478 GCA_035644295.1 Bradyrhizobium sp. | reverse complement strand
CGTGGTCAGGGTGGCGATTTCCACCGCGACCCACATCAGGCCGATATTGTTCGACACGAAAGCCAGATTCATGCCGAACATCATGGTCTGATACATGGCGTGGTAGAAACGCAGGTAGACCGGCGTCAGCCGGCCGGTCTCAAGTTCGTGCGCGATGTAGCTGGCGCTGAAGATGCTGGTGGTGAAACCCACGAAGGTATTGAGCACGATGAAGACGATGTTCAGATCGTCGACCAGCACGTAGGGCGTGGGCTGCGGTCGCTCGATCATGAGCAGCGAGAGGGCTGCGAGAAATGTCGCGAGGCTGGCGACGACGTTCAAACGCGCCGTCAGGCGATAGCCGGGCAGGATGGCCAGCAACGCGGCAGAGCCGATGGGAATCAGCAGAACAGCCGCGACTGCGTCGAACGAAGCCGTGCTCATTCCCGTTCGCCCCGGTAGTGGTCGAGCGCGGACACGTCCACGGAGTCGAAGCGTTCGCGGATTCGAAACAGGAAGATGCCGATCACGATGAAGGCGATCAGGATCGAGAAGGCCACGCTGATCTCGACGACCAGCGGCATGCCCTTGGCGCCGGTGGCCGCCAGCACCAGTCCGTTCTCAAGCGACATGAATCCCACGACCTGACTGACGGCGTTGCGGCGGGTCACCATGATCAGAAGTCCGAGCAGCACGACCGACAATGCGAAGGCGAGATCCTCGCGCGCCAGCGGGTCGGCCTCGGCGGTGACCCGCAGCATCAGGACCATGGAGAGGGCGACCAGCCCCATCCCGGCCAGCATGGTGGGGCCGATACCCACGGCCGACTCGATGTCCCGCTGAATGCCAAGCTGCTTGACGATGCGGTGCAGTGCCACCGGAATGACGATCGCCTTGAACACCAGAGCGATGACCGCAGTGACGTAAAGATGAGGCGCGTCCTGGATAAAGGCCTGCCAGGCGACGGAAAGGGCGAGCACCAGGGCGTGGAGTGCAAAGACGTTGAGCAGTGAATAAAGCCGATCCTGGTAAAGCATCATGAAGCTGATCAGGACGAGTCCGCCTGCGAGCGTATGCGAGATATCGAAGTCGAGGCTGTGCATCTGCATCAGAAGCTCTTTGACACGAACAGGAGGAGGGTGCCGAGCAGGCCCAGCATGAGGGCCGCACCGAGAAATTGCGGAACGCGAAAGACCCGCATTTTCGCCGTGGCGGTCTCGAACAGTGCGAGGAAAAACCCGGCAGCCGCGAGCTTGACGAGGTAGGCGACGGTGCCGATGGCGTAGGACAAGGGGCCGGTACCGAAGACTGCTATCTTCCAGGGTAGGAACACGCACGCGATCAGCGAGATATAAAGCAATAGTTTGAGGAAGGCGCCAAATTCGATCATCGCGAGGTGACGACCCGAATATTCAAGAACCATCGCTTCATGCACCATGGTGAGCTCCAGGTGCGTGGCCGGATTGTCGACCGGAATTCGCGCGTTCTCCGCGAGTGCCACCATGATGAGCGCGATCATCGCCATTCCCAGCGATACCCGTAACCCGACATAGGACGAGGCCATGAAATTTGCGACCGTCGAAAGTTGGGTCGAGCCGGCAACCAGCGCCATGCAAAATACAAACAGCAGCATCGCTGGCTCCGCAAGCGCCGCAATCATGACTTCGCGGCTGGAGCCGATGCCGCCAAAACTGGTGCCGACATCCATCCCGGCGAGCGCAAGAAAGAAGCGTGCACTTCCGAGCAGCGCCACGATGGCGATCAGGTCCGCCGTCCAGTTGAAGAGGAGGCCGGTGGCGAAAGTCGGCACCAGGGCGGCGGCAACCCAGATCGCGGCAAAGGTCACATAGGGCGTCACGCGGAACAGCCACGAGGCGTTGTCCGCCAGCACCACTTCCTTGCGGAGCAACCGCAGGAGATCCCGATACGGTTGAAAGACCGATGCTCCCTGGCGACGCACCAGGCGGGCCTTCATCTTGCGCACGAAGCCGGTCAGCAGCGGCGCGAGCAGGAGCACCAGCAGCATCTGCGCGCCCTGCACAAGAATGTCTGACATCACGACCATATCGCGAGCACCAGCAGCAGCGTAACGAGGGTGGCGAAAACGAGACTGAGATAGCGCCGGATGGTCAGGAACTGCAGACGATTGAGTCGATCGGCAGCTAAACCGACCGCACCCGCCAGCGGCTGATAGATTCCCTCCCAAATCAGATCATGCAGTTCGATTCCCAGCCGTGCCGGGCTGACATCTCCGGGGGCCGGCATCTCGACATGATCGCGGGCGTGGAACACGAGCGTACCGAAAACGCGGCGAATAGGCTGAGCGAAGCTTTCGCCCGAATATTGGGCCGCGGGTGTCGGATCGGAAAAGCCGCAGCCCCAAGCCGGACCCCGCCGTAACGCACGAGAGGCAAAGCGATGAATAAAGACGACGGCCGATGAGGCGGATATGGCGATGAACACCATAACAAGCAATCCGTTGTATGAACTGCGACTCTCCGCAATCGGCGCGATCGAAAGCCAGGGTTCGTTGGCCTGGATCGGCATATGGCTGCCAAGAATCTGCATTGAAATCGGCGAAAGGGCGTCGATGACCAGGCCCGGCAGGATTCCCGCCAGCAAGCAAAGTGCGGCGAGGATGAACATGGCCGAAAGCGAGTATCGGTCGACTTCCTTTGCGGCTTCCGCCGCCACGCTGCGCGGTCGTCCAAGAAAGGTGACGCCAAACGCCTTGACGAAACACGCCGCCGCCAGGGCTGCGGCCAGGGCCAGCAGCGCGCCGACCGCAGGCACCATGATCTTGAGAGCCCATTGCGGTAACTCCGGACTTTGCAGCACGGCCTGGAAGATCAGCCATTCCGAAACGAAGCCGTTGAATGGCGGCAGCGCCGAGATCGCGACGCAGCCAACCAGAAAGACGAAGCTGGTGAGTGGCATCCGATGGATCAGGCCCCCCAATTTGTCCATGTCCCGCTCGCCCGTCGAGGTCAGGACGGCGCCGGCCCCAAAGAACAGCAGACTCTTGAAGAAAGAGTGATTGAGCACGTGAAACAGTGCAGCGGTGAAAGCAAGGGCCGCCGGAAGCTTCAGGTCATTGGCCTGGAACGCCAGCGCCAGGCCGAGGCTGACGAAGATGATGCCGATGTTTTCAATCGTACTGTAGGCGAGCAGGCGCTTCAGATCCTTTTCCATCATGGCGTACAGGATTCCCATGACGGCGGTGATGCCGCCAAGGAACAGCACGATCACACTCGCCGACCAGGTCGGTTGCCCCAGGAGATCGAACACGACGCGAATGAATCCGTAGATCGCGACCTTGGTCATGACGCCGCTCATCAAAGCCGAAACGTGGCTGGGAGCGGCCGGATGCGCGAGCGGCAGCCAAACATGCAGCGGCACCAGGCCGGCCTTTGAGCCGGCTCCAAGCAACATCAGGATCAACACCAGCATGGCCACGTACGGCGTATGTTGAGCCGCGCGAATCGCCGCAAATCCATAG
>DASQOU010000043.1:0-36957 GCA_035644295.1 Bradyrhizobium sp. | reverse complement strand
TTAACGGCGCGGCAACAAGAAAGACGTGGATGGCCGGGACAAGCCCGGCCATGACGAGCTAAATTCAAATGGCGCGTTCTAAGGGGGACATGGGTGTTACTTCGTATCCTTGATCGGCTGGAGGAAATCCTGATCAGTTCGCTGATGGCAGCGGCGACGATCCTGATTTTCATTTCCGTCGTGCATCGCTTTGGCACCGGTGTGCCGTTTCTGTATCCGTATCTGATCGGCATCCACATCTCCTGGGCGCAGGAGTTGTGCATCTACATGTTCATCTGGATGGCGAAGTTCGGCGCGGCTTATGGCGTGCGAACCGGCATCCATGTCGGCGTCGACGTCCTGATCAAGCGGCTTAACCCCGAGTGGCAGAAGGGCGTCGTTCTGTTCGGCCTGCTCGGCGGCGCGCTGTTCACCGTGATCGTCGGCACCATGGGCTTGAAATTCGTGGTCGAATTGATGGCGACCGACCAGGTCTCGCCCGATCTCGAATTGCCAAGCTGGATCGTCTATGCCTGCATCCCGCTCGGCTCCTACCTAATGTGCTTCCGTTTCCTGCAGGTGTCATGGACCTACTTCCGGACCGGCGAGCTGCCGCATCATGACGCGACCAATGTCGACGGCATCGAGGTCAGCCGTGATGCGCCGGTCGCGCTGGGAGAGGCGTGATGAGCGCCGCCCTGATTTTCGGACTGCTGTTTGCCCTGATGTTGACGGGCATGCCGATCTCAATTTCACTCGGCCTTACCGTGCTCACCTTCCTGTTCACGATGACGGAGGTGCCGATCGAAAGCGTCGGCCTGAAATTGTTTTCCGGCCTCGACAATTTCGGCATCATGGCGATCCCGTTCTTCATCCTCGCCGGTACCTTCCTGACCCGTGGCGGCGTCGCGCGCCGCATGATCGCCTTCACCACCTCGCTGGTCGGCCATTTGCCGGGCGGGCTGGGGCTTGCCGGCGTCGCGGCGTGCGCGATGTTCGCCGCGATCTCCGGCTCCAGTGTCGCCACCGTAGTGGCGATCGGCTCGATCATGATGCCGGCGATGGTCGAACACGGCTATCCCAGGCGGTTCGGTGTCGGCGTGATCTCGACCTCGGGCGCGCTCGGCATCCTGGTGCCGCCGTCGATCATCCTGGTGCTGTACGGCGTTTCCACCAATACTTCGATCGGCGCGCTGTTTATGGCCGGCATCGTACCGGGGATCATGCTGGCCTTGATGCTGGCGGCCGTGACCTGGTTCATCGCGTTCCGCAACGGCTATCCGAAGATGCCGCGGGCGACCTTGAAGCAGCAATGGACCGCGTTTCGCGAAAGCGTGTGGGGCCTTCTCCTGATCGGGATCGTGCTCGGCGGCATCTATGGCGGCATCTTCACGCCGACCGAAGCCGCCGCGGTCGCCGCGGTGTACGCCTTCATCATCACCGTGTTCATCTACAAGGAGCTGAAGCTGAGTCAGGTCGGCAAGGTGCTGTTGCAGGCGGCGAGCATGAGCTCGATGCTGCTCTACATCATCACCAACGCGGTGTTGTTCTCGTTCCTGATGACGCACGAGCAGATCCCGCAGGAAATGGCCGCCTGGATCATCGACAAGAATTTCAGCCTGTGGGCGTTCCTGCTGGTGGTCAACATCCTGTTGCTGATGGCCGGCAACGTCATGGACCCATCCTCGATCCTCTTGATCATGGCGCCGATCCTGTTTCCGCTTGCCACCAAGATCGGTATCCATCCGGTTCATCTTGGCGTGTTGATGATCGTCAATACCGAGGTAGGTCTGTGCCATCCGCCGGTCGGCCTCAATCTCTACATCGCCAGTGGCATCGCGAAGATGGGCATCAGCGAAATCACGATCGCGGTGCTGCCGTGGCTGTGCGCGATGCTGGTGTTCCTCGGCCTGATCACCTACGTGCCCGAGATTTCGCTGTGGCTGCCGCGCCTGCTCGGCATGATCTGACCATTCAGCTTGATGAACGTCAGATTAAATCTTGGTAAGTGAGAGGCATGTTGCCGAACTGTAAGTTGATCGCGGGGGAAGGCGCGGTCATCCTTGGACAACCTTTCGAAGGAGGTTCACATGAGGAAGTTTGCTATCGCCGGCATCGCTGTGCTCGCGATCGCCGGGTCGACGGCGGTCTATGCCCAGCATCATCGGTGGTTTCACGAGTACATGGGACATACCCGTATGAGCCCCGAGGACAGGGCCGCCTTTGCCGACGCGCGGATCGCGGCCGTCCACGCCGGACTGAAGCTTAGCGCCGACCAGGAAAAGCTGTGGCCGCCGGTCGAGAGCGCGGTGCGGGAGTTCGCAAAATTGCGGATCGATCGCGCCAATGCGCAGATCAACGCCAGGCAAGATGATGCGCAGAAGCAGGATTCTCAGAACCCTCGCGATCCGATCAGCCGCTTGCGCGAACGCGCCGACAACATGGCGACCACGGCAGCGGCGATGAAGAAGATCGCCGATGCAGCTGACCCGCTCTACAAGACCTTGGATGACGGCCAGAAGCGCCGCCTCGCCATCCTGACGCACCGGGCGGGCCGGTTCGGCGGTGAAGGTTGGGGACGTGGCCGCTTCGAACCCGGCATGGATCGCGGTGGCGATCGGGATCGCGGTAGCGATCGGGATCGCGGTCCGGGCCGCGATGGTGGCCGCAGCGACTCCGAACGGCTCTAGCCGAGGGGCTCGCTCGCAAACTTGGAAAGCCAAAGAAGGCCGCCGGGCTCCGGCGGCTTTCGTGCCTTTTTCAGGGCTCGAAACGGCAGCAAAAGCCGCCGGAATCCGACAGCTTTTTCCGACATTTAGGGCCCCTCGACAGGGCAGGGAAAACCCCACCCGCTTGCTGGACATCGCAGGGTCGCTTTGCTAAACGACGCCCTCTTGCGGAGGCTTTCCGGAGCAGCTCCGGGCGCATAGCTCAGTTGGTAGAGCAGATGACTCTTAATCATCGGGTCCCAGGTTCGAGCCCTGGTGCGCCCACCAAGCTTTTCGAGAGCTTACACTGAGACAGAAGCGGAACGGTCAAACCGGTTTGCATCTCGGTTAAAGTTTGCCGAATTGGCGGCTGGCGAGAGATCGCGAGCAATTTTTCTCATTCAGGGGGTGCCGGCGCAGCAATCATTTAGAGGCAGCTGTCGTTATGAGCGCGTAACACCATCCCCCCGCATGACGAGGCAGGATCGTTCAATGCATCGCAACGCCATCCAAGAATAGCCCGAGCCCAAGGTGTATCCGATACTAATCGGGCGGCTAGCCCCCTGGATACCGTCGTTACATCCATGACAGTTCTGGCCGAAACGTTACCGCAAGAAAAGCCACCTCTGACAAAGGTAGCGGCCCTGGACAAAAAACGCGTCGTGATCGTCGGCGGCGGCTTTGGTGGTATTGCGGCAGCGCGGGCGCTAAAACGAACCGACGTCGAAATCACGCTCATCGACCGGCGTAATCACCATATCTTTCAGCCGCTGCTATACCAGGTCGCTACCGCCGTCTTGTCGCCCGCCGAGATAGCGACGCCGATCCGCCAGCTCGAGGCGAAACAGAAGAACCTCAGAGTGTTGCTGGCGGAAGTGAGAGGCATAAATCTCGGGACCCGGGTCGTCGAGGCTGATTGCCCGGGGGTTGGCAGTCGAAAGCTAGAGTACGACTTCCTGGTAGTCGCTACCGGGATGCGTCCGAGTTATTTCGGTCATGACGAATTTGCGCGTTTTGCGCCAGGCCTCAAGAGTCTCCACGACGCTGAGACGATCCGAACGAAGATCCTGAGTGCTTTTGAATTGGCTGAATCGACCGATGACGAGAAAGAACGCGCCCGCCAGATGACCTTCGTTTTGGTTGGCGCTGGGCCGACCGGCGTTGAGCTTGCCGCTTCGATTGCTCAACTGGCTGGGGTGACCCTGCGCGGAAACTTCCGAAAGATCGACCCTGCCAAGAGCCGAATTGTGTTAATGGACGGCGGCTCTCGTATTCTTCCGACATTTGCTGAATCGCTGTCGCGAAAGGCAGCCAGGCGCTTAACGAAGCTCGGCGTCGAAGTCTTGACAGGCGTAAAGGTCGAGAAAGTTGACGGCCAGGGCGTATTCGCAGCCGGCGCCCGCATTCCCAGTGCCACCGTACTTTGGACGGCGGGTGTTAGCGCCTCGCCTGTCATAAGAATGCTGGGAACGACGACGGACCGGATTGGGCGCGCATTCGTTGGCCCCTTCATGAACATCGCGGAGGCGCCCAACGTCTTTGTTGTGGGAGATGCGGTTACGATGACGCAGGACGGTCACCCCATTCCCGGAGTAGCGCAGGCTGCCATTCAGCAGGGTCGATTTGTCGGACACCTCATTGCCAATCGGGTCAAAGGACGAACGGATGGTCGACCGTTTCGGTACCGCAACAGAGGTAACATGGCGGTGGTTGGCAAGAACTTCGCCATACTGGAGTCCGGTTATGTGCGCAGCAGCGGCTTTGTGATTTGGCTGGTGTGGGCCGTGCTACACGTTTTAGCATTGCCGCAGCTTCAGAATCGTTTCCGCGTGCAAACGCAATGGTTGTGGTCTTATCTGTCGGGCCAGCGAAGTTCTCGGCTGATCTCCGAGGGGCCGCGGTCTTCCGCGTCTTAGTGGTCATCCGCCCGGAACCTTCATTGCCAGGCTAGCAGATTGGGAACTGCACCTGTGGACGCCTCCATCATCTCGGCGCTTGCCGCCCTTACCGGAGCAGCTGTCGGCGGCTTAACGAGCGGAATTACGAATTGGCTCAACCACCGAAGCCAGCTCCGCGCCCAATGGCTTCTTCACGAAAAAAGTCGCCGGCAGGTCCTCTACAGAGATTTCATCGAGGAGGCGGCCAAGTGTTACATTGATGCGCTCCAGCACAACGAAGCCGACATTCCCGGCCTGGTCGGTCTCTACGCGAAGTTGAGCAGGATGCGTGCCCTTTCTTCCAAGACCGTGGTGCACAGTGCCGAAGACGTTGCCCGAAAAATTCTGGATACCTACCTGGAGCCGGACAAGAACTTCGTCGAACTGCGCGAAATGGCCATCGCCGGCACAATTGATCTGCTGCACGGCTTCAGCGACGCGTGCCACGACGAATTCGAAGAGATGAAACGATTTTGAATTTCGCTCCACGATTGAGATCTGCTTGGGGGAAGTGTAACTGGCCGAAGTCGGCGGCCACGCGCATGACCAACGCCTTAAAGTGCTCGGGTCTAGTCGAACTGAATGACACCGAGCATCTCGGCATAACATACTACGGCGAACGCCAGTCCCAACGCTATCCAGGCCGCGAAAAGCAATCCGCGAAAGACTACCAAAAGGCTGCGCGCGAGCAAGATCAGTGCATTCGCCAACACCCGGTTGAACGAGACCTTCCGCAGATTGCCAACCAACACGCACAAATTCATCGGCTTATCCGTGGTAATATCTATTATAGTGCTTCCGTTCGAACGAAACCGGTTCGCTTCGTTGGTGAGACCCGCCGCCACCGACAATGTCACCGCACTAAGCCGCACGTTCCTTTGCTTTTGGAATGGCACCGCTTTCATGCAAATCATCGATCTCGGCCGCGCTGAAACCCAGCTGCCAGAGAATCTCCTCGTTGTGTTCTCCAATCTTTGGGGCGCGCTTCGCGGGCACTTTCGCGACGCCATGCACCTGAAGCGGGCTGCTAATTGTGGATGTTAGTTTACCCCCGGCACCTTCGAGTGGAACGATGATGTCATTCGCCCGGAGCTGCGGATCGTTGACCACCTCTTGAGGACCGCGCACCGCTCCGAACGTCACGTGAACGCCGTTGAACACCTTGTACCAATGGGCCATCGGCTCGGCACTGAAGATCTCGTCGAGGATCGCCGTGAGCTGCGGCCTATTCGCCATCAGTTTCGCCGGATCGGAGAAACGCGGGTCGGTCAGAAGATCAGGGCGACCGAGGGCTTGGGTGACGGCTGCCAGCTTGTCGGGCGTAACGAGGAGGACGAACCATGTGTCGTCCTTGGTTCGATAGACATTCATCGCCGCATTGGCCGGGTTATTGCGATCGTGCAACCCGAAGAATTTCGCCTCGCACAGCGCGGCCTGGATCGAGACACTAGCCGACCACACGCCTTCGGCGAGAAGCGAGGTCGTGACATGTGCTCCCTCACCGGTACGCTCGCGACGATAGAGAGCAGTGACGATCGCAGAATAAAGCCCTACGGCAGTGGCATTGTCACCGCTACCAGCCACCGGCCAGGTCGGCGGCGCGCCGGCGTCGCGTGTCATCGACAACAATCCGCTGCGCGCCCAGTACGATGTGATGTCAAACCCGGGGAGATCCGCATCAGGGCCCTTGTCGCCGAAACCTGTGATGTCCGCGTAAATCAAACGTGGATTCCACTTCACCACATCTTCATATTCAAGCTTCAGTCGCGCACGCGCCGGATGCGGCGTGTTGACGATGAGAACATCGGCCCATTTGACGAGCTTTTCGAGCACCCGAGGGGCGCTCGGAGATTTCAGATCGAGCGCCATACCCCGCTTGTTGCGATTGGCGAGGTGCCAGGGGTAGGCATCCGCCGCGACCGGTTGCGGCGGCAGGTTGTTTGCGTGCCGCCACAGTTCGCCGCTTGGCGGTTCAACCTTGACGACGTCAGCGCCAAAGTCCGACAGGATCACCGCCGCGCTAGGGCCAGCGATGAAGCTCGCCAGATCCACCACTTTCAGTCCAGAAAAAATATTGTCGCTTGCCATAGCTGTCCTTTCCAGGCCGCGGCGCGTGTGTTGTTTCACCGACCGCGAAACTTTGGTGCACGTTTCTCGAGGAAGGCGGAGGTACCTTCCTTCTTGTCTTCGGTGGCGGCGCAAATGCCGAAGTAGGAAGCTTCCAATGCCTGGCCTTCGCTCTGGCCAGTCTCCAGCCCCTTGTTCGCCGCCTCCAGGGAGAATTTCACGGAGATCGGAGCGTTGGCCATGATCTGCTTCAGAATCGTCTCGGCACGATCGATCAGGCTGGCCGCAGAAACGACTTCATTGACGAGCCCAATGCGATAAGCTTCCTGCGCGGAAATCGTCTCGCCTGTTAGGATCAGCTGCAATGCACGCCCTTTGCCCACGAGTCTTGGCAAACGCTGCGTTCCGCCGCCGCCCGGCAACAGGCCCAGCTTGACTTCGGGTTGCCCGAATCTGGCGTGCTCTGCAGCGATCCTCATCGTGCAAGCCATTGCCGTCTCGCAGCCTCCCCCAAGCGCAAAGCCATTGATCGCCGCGATCACGGGCTTGCCGAGATTTTCGATAAGATCCAGCACACTCTGCCCGAACCGGCTGGACTCCTCCGCGCCATAGGCGTCGACATCCGCGAGCTCACTGATGTCTGCACCGGCGATGAAGGCCTTGTCGCCCGCGCCAGTGAGAATCACGCCACGCACAGACGCGTCGGCCTTTGCATACTCGAACGCGGCCTTCAAATCGGTCCACGTCGGCGTGTTGAGCGCGTTGAGCACCTTGGGTCGATTGACAGCCACGTAGGCGATCGAACCCTTCTTCTCGTACTGGACGTTGGCAAGCGCCAATGTCGTTCCGGGTAGCGAATCCGGCACCGTTGCCGGCGAAGGTGTGAATGATGTGGCTCCGGAAGCCATGGCTATCTCTCCTGGATGGGGAAAGCCCGGCGTCGCCGCGCCGGTGCGTTGAGGGAAATCACACAAAGGCGCCGTGACCGGTGATGGCTTTGCCGACGATCAGATTCTGCATCTGATATGTGCCCTCATAGGAGTACAGCGCCTCGGCATCGGCGAAGAAACGTGCGACATTGTAGTCGGCAACGATGCCGTTGCCGCCCAAGACCTCGCGGCCCCATGAAACCGTCTCGCGTGACTTCGCCGTGCAGAACGCTTTCGCCAGCGCGGCATGATGGTCGCCAAGCTTGCCTTCGTCATCAAGCTGCGCCAGGCGGAGCATCAGGCACTGGCACGCGGTCAGATTGCCAAGCATCTTGGCAAGCAGATCCTGAATCATCTGGAACGAAGCGATTGGCCGCCCGAATTGCAGCCGCTCCTGAGCGTATTTGATGGTAGCTTCAAACGCCCCCATCTGGATGCCGGTCGACGCCCAACCCACCATGTATCGCGTCATCCGCAGCACGCGTGCGGTATCGCGGAAGGAATTGCCGCCCTGCAGGCGGTTTGCTTCAGATACCCGTACATCCTTCAGCGTGATCTGGCCGTTTTGGACCACCTTGAGCGCAATCTTGTGCTCGATCTTCTCGACGCTGAAGCCGGGCGTCGACTTGTTCTCGACGATGAAGCCCTTGACCTGGTTGTCTGCGAGATCGCGCGCCCAAATGATTGAGACGTCGCACCAAGGAGCATTACCGATCCAACGCTTCTGTCCATTGAGAACCCAGGTACCGCCTTCGCGCTTGGCCGTAGTAGTCAGCCCGCCGCTCGTTCCCGAGCCGACAAGCGGCTCGGTCAGCCCGAAACAGCCGATCTTTTCGAAGCGCGCCATCGGCGGCAGCCATTTCTGCCGCTGCTCTTCAGAGCCGTCGAGATAGATGGAGCCCATCGCCAGCCCGCTGTGTACGCCGAAGAATGTGCAGAACGACGCGTCGACGCGCGCTAGCTCCATCGCAACGAAGCCGAACAGCTTTTGGCTGCCGCCGGCGCAGCCGTAGCCTTCATAGCCAAGCCCGCCAATACCAAGCTCCTTCAACGATGGCAGCAGTTCGAATGGAAATGCATCATCGGACCAATAATTGTTGATGATCGGTTGGACCCTGGTCTCCATGTAAGCCCGAACCTTCGCGACGATCGCTTTCTCGTCGGGAGTAAGAAGCTCGATCAACTGATAGAAGTCGCCGTTCGGTACGGGCGCCGGCTTTGGTGCACTGGGCTTGCTTGCTGTGGCTGCGGTTGGCATTTGGGGCTCCTAATGCTGCGGCTCAAAAGCCAGAATAAGTTGCTGGATGGTTGATCGATCTCGCCGGGGGCGCCACATCTCAGGAAACCGGCTCCGCCGATTTCGTATGGCTCGACTTGGCCACCTCGTTGCGAAGCTCAATCAGGCCGAGCAGGACTTCGTCGCGTTCCGCCGCGAGTTCGTCGATTGAGTGCGATCCTGCCTCGGCGTGGACGCTGTCGATCAGCTTCTTTTGCACTTCCGGTGTCAGCACCGGGGAGCCGAGGGTCTTCCACCAAGCTGTCATCGGGCCGGTGAACTGCTGGAAAAAGTGCTCGATACCGCCTGGACCGCCGCCCAGATGGTTGAGCATCAAATTGCCCATGACACCCCAACGCAGGCCCGGGCCCCAGCACAGGGCCGTGTCAACGTCGGCGGCGCTCACGACGCCCTCAGCAACGAGGTAATAGACCTCGCGCGCCAACGCGGCCTGGAGTCGGTTGGCGACATGCCCCGGCATTTCCTTGTTGAGGCGTACCGTTCGCTGCCCGATCGACGTGTAAAATTCCGCTGCGCGCTGGATCGTCGCTTCCGAGGTCTTGGCCCCGCCGACGATCTCGACCAGCGGGATCAAGTGGGGCGGGTTGAACGGATGGGCGATGACGCAGCGCTCGGGATGGATCGCAGCGCCCAGCTGGATTTCGCTCATCGTCAGGCCCGATGAGCTTGAGGCGATGATGACGTTGGGATGTAACAACTCGTCCAATTGGCGATAGAGCGTCTTCTTGAAGTCGATCTTCTCGGGTCCGTTTTCCTGGACGAGATCTGCGCCCTTGACGGCCTCTGTCAGGGCGACCGTGAAAGACAACCGATTCTGGGAGGCACCGGAGGCGAGACCAAGCCGCTGCAGCGCAGGCCAGGCGGTCGAAACAAAGCGCTTCAATGCCGCCTCTGCGCCCGGCGCGACGTCTGTCGCAACCACGTCAAGCCCTTTGGCCAGGAAGAGTGCGGCCCAACTTGCGCCGATGACACCTGTGCCAATAATGGCTATTCGACGAATGGGTTTGTTATTCGGCATATCACTTCTCCCTGGAAATTTCGGCGTATGCAATTCCGGTAAGATTACCCTGGGCGTAAAGGAAATTTTGTTCACCGGATCCATCGAGCCGTGCGGAGTAGATCGAGCCGGCGAAATCGGTCACGAACATGCGGTCGTTTCGAACGTCGAGCGCAATACCTATTCCTTCCATGAGATGGCTCACCACGATCTCCGGCTCGGCTGGTTTGTTGTCGATCGAAGCCCGGTTCACCGTGTTGCCGCGCGGAGGGTCGCCACGGTCGGTCCAGTAGAGAACACGGTTTCGGTGGTCGAGCTCTAGATCGATCGGCTCTGGAAGATTGTCGAAGAAGATCTCGATGTCGGACCTGTTAGTCGCAGTTTGGCCGACGGGAATTTCGACATTGGCACGAAAGATGCGGCCGAGCCCGGCATTGTCGGGGCCCTTCTGCGTCCAATAGATATGCCCGAGTTTCGGGTCGATCGTCAGGCCTACGCACCATCGCGTTGCGTCCCGGCGATCGGCTTCGCCGCGCCCCGCCTCGATGAGCGTCTCCAGTTGGGAGCCGTCGAGATTGCAGCGCATCACGCGCATACCCTCACGATCGCACCAATAGAGCTTGCCGCCTTTCTTATCGAGGATGATCTGCTTCGGAGTGTGGGTGTCTCCCGTTGCGACGATCGTCGTGCGGTTCTTGCCGTCGATGTCGGCGCGCTCGATGGACCCGTCGTTCAGGTTTGGGATGCCCATGTTCGTCCAATAGATATGTCTAGCGTCGACGTCGGTGATAATGCCGTCGGGCAAGTGGCACCCCATCACGATGGTTTTGCGGTCTGAGCCGTCGGTATTCATCGAGTGAATGCGCCCGGCGTTCAGCTCAAGGACGAAGAGACGAGAAACGACCGCGCCGACGCTTCTATTGTTTTGCCTGGCGACTTCAGACATGCGGCACCCGTGTGGTGATCTGACGCGAAAACGGTTGGCGTTTGACCGCGACTATGCCGTGAATGCCTTCCTCGATATTGAATGGGACGATCATCCGTGGAACAGCCGTGCTGCTTCATCGCTTTCGTGCAGCGAGGATCTTCCGTTGCCGGCGCTCCTACGCGCTCAAGCGATGAGGAAAATCGGCCGGGACTGCGACTGCGTCCACATCGTGGCCTTCGAGCGAGCGATCGACCGCGATGTGCGCCACTTCCTCCTGCACCGCCAGACATACATGCCGAATGTCGACACGCCGCGGCCAGATCAGAGGCGAAAAGTTCAGTCAACCTGACTGGCAACATTCACCGAAGATTACCAACGGTCATTCGGGGAGCCCGGCTAGACGCAGCCCATGGGCCGCCTTCTCCAACATCCAATCATACTTGGATGACGAGATTGCTCGGTATTGTTTCACAGAGAATGACGGATTGAGCTCTAGGATGCGGCCGACAGCTGCTCGCGCGTCCTGAAGAGTGCCGATGTAAGCCGACGAAATGGCCAGATGAATCCAGCCAAACATCCATCCTGGCATATTGTGGACCGTAAGACGGGCGTACTCAGCGCCCTGCTCGTACGCTCCTTTGAGATTATGGACGAAGGCCAACCCGCAGTACGCATATCCCAGCAGAGGATCAATCGGGTTCAATCGAAGGCAGCGCAGGAAATGTTCAGCGGCAAGATCAAAGTCAGCCGTCCATGCGTGCAGCCAGCCACTTCGTATCAGAACGTCGAAAGAATTAGGGTTTGAATGCAGCGCTCGTCCAATTGCAGCCAATGCGATGTCGTGCTCATTGGCTAGCCAAGCGATGGCATGAGCGGCAAACGCGATTGTCTTGGGTTCATCACTGCCAGACAACAGGGCCTCACGAGCAAAGCGCGTTGCTTTCTCTCTATCCTCGGGAGTGCCCCAGCCCTGGCCAATCCTTAAACAATGTATGTAAGAAGCAAATGCTTTGACCCAGGCGTAAGAGGCGTCGAGGCGAAGTGCTTCTTCCAATAATAGCACTGCCTTGTCGATATCGGCGCGGGTTTGTGAATAGTGGGCTGCAAGTGCTCTCAGATAAAGATCATAGGCATCGAGGCTGAAAGTCGATTTCACCTGCGCGCGAGTGATTTCGGCCCGTGTGATGGAAGGCTCAATCGCACCCACTACTCGAGTTGTAACTTCGTCCTGGAGATCAAATACATCGTCCAAGGCACCATCGATCTTATCGGCCCAAAGATGAGCGCCGGTAACTGCGTCGATGAGCTGGCCAGTGATGCGCATCCGGCCGCCGGCCTTTCGCACGCTACCTTCCAGAACGTAACGAACTCCGAGCTCGCGCCCGACCAGCTTTATGTCGACCGCTCTGCCTTTGTAGGTGAAGCTTGAATTGCGCGCGATCACAAACAGTGACTTGAAGTGCGACAGCGCGGTGATGATGTCTTCGACCATGCCGTCGGCAAAATATTCTTGCTCCGGGTCGCCGCTCATGTTGGAAAACGGCAGCACCGCGATCGAGGGCCTATCGGGAAGCAAAAGGGGCTTCTTGGGTTCTGTTGGCGGCCCGGCGCCTGTAGCTAGCGATACCACAGCCGAACGTACGGAATAAATCCGAACGGGTCGATCAATGTTTTTGAGCGAACGCTCGCCGAGATCGTCGAACGCAAATGTTGTCTTCCCGCGCACCTGCCGATAAGCGTCGTCGGAGAGGCACACACCGCCCGGCTCGCATTCATTCTCGACCCGTGCCGCAATATTGACGCCGTCTCCAAAGATATCGCCGCTTTCGATAATGATATCGCCGATGTTGATGCCGATACGAAATGTGATGTCCATGGCGCTCGTGCGTCCCGCCATCTGACCTTGCACAACCATCGCGCAGGTGACGGCATCGACCGCGCTGGCAAACTCGACCAACATTCCGTCGCCAGTGGTCTTGACGATCCGGCCATTATGCGCGGCAATGGCTGGATCGACGAGATCGTGTCGAATGGCTTTTAGGTCGACAAGCGTTCCAAGTTCGTCAGAGCCCATCAAGCGTGAATAGCCTGCGACATCGGCGGCCAATACCGCCGCCAGCCGGCGTTCTAAGCGCTCAGTGTTCATCTGACGCCCTAAGTGGTTCCAAACCCGACTCTCAATGGTCCGCTCGATAGGCAGACACGGCGAGAGTAGTAGGTGTACCGCTGGCGATATTGTTAGTTCTTGATGTCATTTGGATTGTAACTGCGCAATTTTGGCCGGCGCGTATGAATCGGTTACTCCAGCCACCCTCACGACGATGAGGTATTTATGGTCTGCCGCCGGTGCGTTCATCCCCAGTGCCGATAAGACGGCGACGTTGACAAGGTTGGCCCCACATCACCCGGTCTCTCGCACGATCGGCAGTCGCCGCGGACGCCCAAGCCCTAGCCAGGCCATCGCATTGGCAACTGCCGGTCCGATCGGCGGCACGCCTGGCTCACCGACCCCGGTCGGCTTCTCGGCCGACGGGATGATCGTCACCTCGACCTCGGGCATTTCGTCGATGCGCAGCGAGCGGTAGGTGTCGAAGTTGCTCTGCAATGGGCGGCCGGCGTCGATCGTGATCTCCGCAAAAAGAACGTGACCAAGCCCGAAGCCGATCCCACCTTGCATCTGCGCGCGGATCACGTCGGGATTGACGGGCACACCGCAATCAACCGCGCACCACACTTTATGCACGCGCGGACTGCCGCCACTGTCGGCCGAAACCTCCGCGATCTGTGCCACGTAAGTACCGAAGCATTCGACAACGGCCACGCCCCGTGCACGCTTATTGACTGGGCCGGGGCCCGACCAACGGGCCAGCGCCGCAACAGCGCGCAGCACGCCCGCCGCGCGCGGCGACTTGCTCAGCATGGCAAGCCGTCCGGCAACCGGATCCTTGCCGGCGGTCTGCAACAGCTCGTCGACAAAACATTCGACGGCGTAGCCCGTGTGGGTGTGCCCGACCGAGCGCCACGACAAGACCGGCACGGCGGACTCGGTCGTGTGCAGCTCGCAACGGAAGTCGGCGATGTCGTAAGGAATCTCATTCGCGCCTTCGACGGACAGCGGATCGATGCCGTTCTTGATGATCATCGATTCGTAGGGCGTGCCCTTGACGATCGATTGTCCGACGATACGATTGGCCCACGCGACGATATTCCCGCCGCTCACGGCGCCCCGCAGGCGGTGCAGAAAAAGCGGCCGGTAATATCCGCCACGAATGTCGTCCTCGCGCGTCCACATCAGCTTGATAGGACGTCCTGGCCCGATCGCTTTGGCAGCTTGGGCAAGCTCAGCGGCGAGATGCATGTCGGCCTGCCCGCGTCGGCCGAAGCTTCCGCCGGCCAGCATGGTTTCGATCCCGACGCGCTCGAGCGGCAACCCCAGGATGGAGGCGATCATGTTGTGGTCGCCGGTCTGCAGCTGGCATCCGAAGCGGGCCCGCGCACGTTCCCCATCCCAGTGCAGAAATCCATCAAGCGGCTCCAGTGGTGCGTGGGCAAGATAAGGAAAGGCGAACTCGGCCTCGATGACCGTTTCGGCTTTCGCGAGCACGGCCTCGGCGTCGCCACGGGCCGCCACAGTGATTCCGGGGCTGCGGGCAAGCGCCCGGTATTCCTCGATCATTTGTTGGCTGCTTCGCTTTTCGGCCGCCGCATCGTTCCAGGTTATGTGGAGGGCTTCACGGGCTTTCAGCGCGGGCCACATGCCATCCGCATAGACCGCGATTCCGGTCGGCAGTTGCTTGATGTCGACCACGCCCTGAATAGACCGCGCGGCCGCCGCGTCGAAGCTCGCAACCCTGCCGCCGAAGCGCGGCGGGCGGGCAACGACGACCGTCAGCATTCCAGGCGTATAATTGTCGATGGCAAATTGCGCTTTGCCATTCGTCTTTTCCGGCACGTCGAGCTTTTTGACCGCTCCCTCGCGGCCGATGAGCCGGAACGAGGCGGGCTGCTTGAGCTGCGCGTCCTCCGGTACAGGCAGCCCTGCTGCCGCTTCGGCGAATTGACCGAAACGCCCTTCGCGCCCTGTTGCTGGATGGCGCAGCACGCCGCGCTCGACGAGGATCTCAGAAGGCGGCACGTTCCACAGATTGGCCGCGGCCTGCACCAGCATGGCGCGGGCAGTCGCCCCCGCCTTGCGCAATTGATCATACGAGTTCGCGATCGCGGTCGATCCGCCGGTGCCCTGCATCCCGAGCAGGAAATTCTTGTAGAGAGCCGGATTGGAGGGGGCATGCGCGGCGCGCATCTGCGCCCAATCGGCATCCAATTCCTCGGCGACCAGAGTGGCGAGCCCGGTGAACGGACCTTGGCCGAATTCAATATGCTTGATAAGCACGGTAACGAGATCGTCGGTCCCGATGCGAACGAACGCATTCGGCGCGAAGCTGGCGGAGAGCGTGCCTGCGCCGGAGCCGGACCGGCTGTGCGCTGGAAGAGGCACATGGAACCCGATGACGAGCCCGGCGAAGCCTTTGAGGGCGGCGCGGCGCGTGAGGCTTGCGACGTGATGAGTCATGGCTTCAACCCTCCAAAAGCTTCGCGGCGTCGTGAATAGCGGCGCGGATGCGGACATAGGTCGCGCAGCGACAGAGGTTGCCGTTCATGGCAGAATCAATGTCGCGGTCGCTTGGCCGCTTGATTTCCTTGAGCAGAGCCGTCGCACTCATGATCTGTCCCGACTGGCAATATCCGCACTGCGGCACATCATGGGCGATCCAAGCTCGCTTGATCGCATCAGCCTCGCGTCCGGTCAGTCCCTCGATGGTCGTGATCTCGCTGTCGCCGACGCCGGATACCGGCATTGAGCAGGAGCGCAGCGGTTGACCGTCGAAAAAAATCGTGCAGGCCCCGCATTGGGCCATTCCGCACCCGAACTTGGTGCCGGTCAGGTGGAGATTGTCCCGCAGGACCCAAAGCAACGGCGTGTCGTCCAAGACGTCGACCGTGTGCGATTGCCCGTTGACCTTGATCTGCAAAGCCGCCATCGCGCATTCTCCTTCCGCTGTGCATTATTCGAAGCCGCTCCACGATCCGTCGTGGCCAAACCCCTTTGCCAATCTCCCGGAGACATTCACTCCTTCAGTCATCGTCCCGTCCGACCCTGAGGATCCTCGGTTCCCGACGGCCCGGCGCGCCTCCTCGATTTCAACGGTTGCCGTCATGCCGGCGGCAAGGACGATTTCGGGCGGCACCTCTTCGAGATGGATTCGGACTGGGATGCGCTGTGCAAGGCGCACCCATGTGAAGATCGGATTCACCGTGGCGACACCCTGATTGTTGGGCTGCGCATTGGAAACGCTAATCGCTCGGGCGATGCTGTCGACGTGGCCGCGCAGGATCTGGCTATGGCCCATCAGCTTAACTCGCGCCGCGTTGCCGACGCGTATGAGTGCGAGATTGGTTTCCTCGAAATATCCGTCGATCCAATAGGAGTGCGCATCGACAAGCGAGATCGCATTGGCCCCAACATTCACGAAATTACCGAGCTGCGCCAATAAGTTTGTCACGTAGCCGTCGACCGGCGAGAATATGCGCGTACGTTGGAGATTCGCCTGCGTTTGACGCAGCTGAGCCTGTGCTTGCGCAAGCGTCGCCTCGGCGGTCATGCGCTGTGCCTTCTGTGATTCGATCTGCCGGTGTGCCACCTCGAGGGTAGCTTCCGCACTCTTGACCGAGGCCAGTTGCTGAGCTAGCTGCGTGGCGAACTGCTGGGCGTTTTGAACCGTGCCTGAACCTGTTCGCGCCAAGTCCTGGTAGCGCGATGCCTGCTGTTGCGCGAACACGAGGCCCGCCTGTGCCTGATCTAGCTGGGCCAGATTGGCACCGATCTGCGCCTGCTGGATGGTCATTTGGGCATCTATGGTCCGTACGCTGGCTTGCGCCTGTTGCACCGATGCCTCCGCCTGGCTGACGGCGATCGCGTAGTTGGTCGGATCAATGACTATTAGCAGATCGCCTTTGCGCACGTATTGGTTATCGGTGACGTGCAATTCGACGATCCGGCCCGACACTTCTGGTGCCATGATGACCACAGAGGCGCGCACCGTTGCATTGCGCGTCCATGGCGCCCCCATATAAGCGTCCCACATGGCCCAGCCCAGAATCCCGGCTGTCGCGACCGTCGTCAGAGTGATCAGGAAGGGCCCAACGTGCGGAAGGAACGCGTGACCTCTGGTGGGAGCCGCGCCGACGACCGGGGCGGACAGCGGGGCGCCATCATCCGTGGCTTTGCGCTTTGATACGATTTCGGTGACCGTCATGGCAATCTCCGAGCGGCGATCAATACCGTGGATGAGAGAATGATGATGTAGACGGAGAACGAGAACAGTGCGGGATGCCAGACGTATCGCAGCAACCCGAACCGGCCAGCGACGCTGCGCAAGACGATGGTGATGAGCCAAGTGGCGACCATCATCATTGAGATCGGCGCGACATAGACACCGAACATGTTGATCTCGGCCAACCTCACGCGCTCTGCTCCTCCTTGAAATAGGCGGCGTGGTCGTATAGCGCCTCGCAAACGACCAAAATGCGGCCGCGCATTCGAAGCATGGTGGCTGTTAGCCGCTCGGCGTCGGATCGAAAAGCAAGGTCCGTTTCGATTTGACGCAACAGGCCGATTGAGCTCTCGCAGTTGCCCCGTACGAACGCCTTGAGCGCTGCGTTTAGCTGTGCTTCGGCGGCGAACCGGGGAGCGAAATGACGAAGGTGGATGATCTCGTCACCGACCGATAGGGCCGCAAGCAATTGCGCGCGCTCGGATGGGTCTGCCTGCTCGGGGAGCGCCAGGAGCCGGCCGTACATGCGGTTTTCCCAATCGGCGGATGTCGGCAGCCGCCGAGCGACGGCGAGGCGGCGCAAATCGCGCAAAGCAAGCGCAAGCAGACGGCGCGTCCGGAGGGCCGGCGATAAGGGCGGCACCAGGGCAAATGCGAGCGCCGCGATCCCGCCCCCGGCAATGCTCGCTAGCGCGGAGTTGTAGAACTGCGCGGTGTCGTAGCTCATCTGATTCGTGGGCGCGAGGAGAGGCAAAAAGACGAAGGCGATGGTGGTGAACACCGCCGCCGCTATAGGCTTCCGGTTCCCCGCCATCGCAAAGGCGGCCGGGATGAGGAAGAGACCGAGCACGGCGCAGAACGCCGGGAATGTTTCAAAGGCCGGCAACATCGCAAACTTCATGATTGCCGCACACGGAAGCACGCAGGCGATGGCGATCACGGCTACGATCGCGCCAGCGTAGGCTGCATCGCCGCTCGAGGCGAGCGTCAGAACCGTCGATGCCGTAAAGACGATGGCCGATGCGGCGCTTGTCCATGCGGTGGCGAGCCAGAACACCGTGAGCGCAGCGATCGCGACCAATGCACGCGCCGCATTGAGAAGCGGAGGCAGCCAGTCTGACAGTCCGGGCCGGAAACTCCGCGGATTACGAAGGTGCCGTCCGGGACAATCCACAAGCAGCGCCAAGCCATCGAGCGCATCCATCAGCCCCGCCAGAATCGTCGCGGTCTCGTCGGCAAGCAACCGCAGCGAAGCGGTGTCGGCGGGCATGGCAAGCAGAGCGTGCAGCGCCGACTCGCAAGCGCGGCGTGGCGCAACGGGATCGGACATCCAGCGCTCGGATACGCCCGGCTCCGACGCTAATCGCAGCTCGGACGGAATGCGGCACAGGATCGATTCGCCAGGTCGATTTTCCTGGCCGGCTGATCGGCTCAGATGGGTTGCGACCCGTTGCCATCCATCGAGTGCTCTCAGTAGGCCGTGGACGGCTCTTTCCAAAGTCAGCGCGTGGTGGCGTACGTGGCTAGATTCCCCGAGGGTCTGGTCAACTGCAGATTCGAGCGCGATGATGCGGCGGAGAAGCTCGCGCCGCTCGGGTTCCGCACTCGGCATTTGCGGCTCCGCCAATGCGCGGGTGAATCGGCCTGCGGTCTCGGCCGCCAAGTCGGCAAATGCAGCAGCGAGTCGGCGCCGGGCGCCGCCGAGATCGGTCCCCGCAAGAACCACGCCCGCACAGGCGATCCCTATGCAGATCTCGCTGGCGCGATTGATCGCAACCAAAAAGACATCCGGGCTCGCGCCGCCGGTCGCGCCGAGATTCGCCGTAGCTATGATGGCCGCCGTCGTACCGGCCAGCGCGGCCGCGTACGACGCAAAATTGCGCAGTACAGTGGCGGCGAAGGCGCACAGACAGCAGAATAGTGTGAGCGACCCCAAATAGCCGACGCGATCCTGCGGAAAGCAGGCGGTCACGACGACAATCGCGACGGCGCCAACGCTGGTGCCGATCATCCGGAACCAGCCCTTGCGCAGCGAGGCGCCAAGCTGCGGCTGGCACACTATCGCCGCGGTGCCCCCAGCCCAATACGGGCTGTCGAGCTCGAGCCAGAACGCTATGAACAGGGCGAGACACACCGAGGCCCACAGCCGAATGGCAAAGAGCAGCGGTAAGCCCAGCGTCGCAAGCACCTCAAGCAGGCTCCAGCTCAATCGAGGCGAAACGCCGCGCTCGTATTGCAACTCAATATGCGAATGGCTCTTGCACATGCGATCGTCCGATCGAACGGAATCGCGCTCGAGACGAGCTCCCGCCTTCCGGAGCCTATTGGGAGATGGGCCGCGCAATCTTTGACAAATTGGCTGCCTATTGGATGATTCAACTGCAATCATCAAATGAGGGAGCAATGGAACAAGTACGCCGACAACGGGGAAAATGCCGCCCGTTGTGCTCAAACCCAGCGCAATTCCATGTCGGATTGAGTTCCCGGAGCTCGGCGTAAAATAGCGCCAGGCTGATGCGATTGCACACCAGTCCGCCTTCGCCCCAACGCGGCTTCGTTAGATGCCAGAGGACCGCCGGCTCATCGATGTAGCCATCGTTCTATGGCTGATCGGCGCGCGTTTTTTACGTTCGTGCTCAAAACGGCAATGCTCTGTTATCTCCTACTTTGCGATGAGGCGCCAATGTGCTTTCCTTTCGTCGGGTAGCAATTGGTCGCGATCACTGGCGATCGCGCCGCGAGCACGCCGCAGACTATGTCGATGCGACCTATCGCTTCCATATTCCAGGGGGAAGAGTCGTTGGTTGCCGGAGCAGGCTCCCGACGAAATTGATCCCCTGCCGCTTGATCATCTTGGTGCACGTGAAGCGGGGTTATAATGATGAATTCGCTTTCCATTCGGCGGGTAACCGTGGCCGGTGCGGGCGTTCTTGGCGCGCAAATCGCATTCCAAGCAGCCGTTCACGGCTTTAACCTATTTGTGTACGACGTCAACGATGGCGCCCTTGAGGCTGGGCGCCGCAGACTGGAAGGATTGAAGGCGGCCTATGACGGCAACGGGATAGCCTCGCCGGACCAGACCACCGCCGCTTTGGCCCGAACGACCTTGTCGACCTCTCTGTCTGATGCACTGGTTGATGCCGATCTGCTCATCGAGGCAGTCCCTGAGCGGCTCGATATCAAGCAAGCGTTCTATACCCAGCTCCAAGCCGTCGCACCGGTCAAGACAATATTCGCCAGCAACTCTTCGACCATGGTGCCCAGCCAATTGGCCGCCTACACCGGGCGCCCGGAGCGCTTTCTGCATCTACATTTTGCCACTCCAGTTTGGCAGCACAATATCGCAGAGATCATGGCGCATCCTAATACAAATCCGGAGGTGTTCGAGGCACTCATCGCGTTTTCTGGGCAGATGGGCATGGTGCCGATACCGTTGAACAAGGAACAGCCGGGCTATGTACTCAATGCCTTGCTCGTTCCCTTCCTGTTGGCGGCTCTGCAACTGTTTGTTGATGGCGTGGCGGATTATCAAACGATCGACAAGACATGGATGATCGCCAAGGACGCCAAGAGCGGTCCATTTGGCTCCATCGATCAAATAGGCATCACGACCGCCTACAATATCACTCGGAACATGGCCGAGCAGAACAAAGGGTCTGGTGCCGCCCGTGTTGCCGCTTACTTGAAGGAGCACTTCATCGATACCGGGAAATTGGGGGTCGATGCGGGTGAGGGCTTCTACAACTACCCCAACCCAGCCTATCTGGCGCCGGGCTTCTTGACCTAGAAGGAATGCCAACCATTTCTCGCGTTCGTTTCGCCGCACCATGGGAGCAGCACCGCACAAATGGCTTTTGACGCTCCGCGTCGAGGTCGCCAAGCAGAAGCTAGGCTCCCGGCGATCGAGGCGGCTTGATTGATCGATGCCTCGAGCCGCCACGCGCCTCGGCATCCTCCCCCGGGATGCCGAGGCGTTTTTTTAAGCTGACCTGCGAGGCCCGTGCGAGCATCAACCGACTAGACCCATGTCTCGGATGTCAGGGTTCTCGAAAATCGGCCCTCTGCGTTCTCCGGTCCCACGCACGGCGACATCGACCATGACCCGCGCCAACTCATCGGCCCGGATCACCTGGTTGGGGAACAGGATCCGGAACGCGGGGCCGGTTAGTCGCTGTCATCAGAGTGCGCGCTCCTCGATCCAGTCGACATAGAGCCGGCGCTCCGCGAAAAGCCACGCGCCGCCGAGCTTCACGAAGGTGTCGAGGTAGCGGAGCGAGGCGATCATCAAGCGCCGCTTTCCACCGTCGACTGTTACGTGATGCGCCAGGCAGTAGGCCTCGCCCGTGCCGCGATCTTCCGTCAACGTGAAGATGGTGCTCTGCCCGACGAAGTGCGTGGTGGCGTCGTATTTGTTCAATTCGGCAAACACCGGCGCAAGCGCCTCGCGCGAGCGCAGCTCCTGCGAAGGCGTCGGATCTTTGGCGTTCATATACACCACGAAGTGGGTGTCCGCGGTGAAGAGAGACATCTGACCTTTCGCATCGCGACGATCCGCGCAGTGTGCATAGGCCTCGATGAGCTCGCGGATCGCGAGACGATCGGCGGCTTCGGTGGGGGAGATGGTGACGTGCTTGCTCATGGGCCGGTGTCCTTGTTCGATAGGTTCGGGCACCATAGCGCAATCACTCGAGGATGGCCCGTGACTCGAGAAACGCCTCGACGCGCGGGAGCTAACCCTCCAATGAGCCGCGTACCGGCTACCCCGTTCACCGCCGACGCCAAGCATTGCGAGCGGGCCGCCGAAGTCGGGGACATGATCGCCGCTTCCAGCGGCCCATAAGGTCAGTGCGTCAGCGTTCGCTCAACGTCAGCGAGCGCGCGCCGATTCTTGAGCGGTGGAGGTTGTCGGCAATACGCCGCGCAATCTTTTGCAAATCTGCTGCCCATTTGATGATTCGACTGCAAATCGTCTTGCCTCGAAACGCTTGCCTGCGTCGCTTTCCAGGGCGGATGGAAAGCGACTGCCCTGGACCGACCAGGCCAACTCCGCCCTAGCAAATGGTGTGCAGTGCGGTAGTATATGGTGAGCGGCGGGTTAGCTGCGTCCCCGTACGCACCAAGATACCGAGCGGGGCGTGCCTCTATGCGGGAGGTCGGCCATGGCGACGAGTGAAGGTTACGGGCAACGGCTTGCCGAGCGGCTGCGAGCCGAACAGACGCATACAATCGTTACGCGCGCATTACGCACGGCCGACATGGCCGTCACGGAGACGCGATGCGATGACCCTGTACTGGGATTGAGCCACCCGATCCGGCGAGAGGACGCTTATCTCGTCGCTTTGTCGCTTCGCGATTTTCCCAATCGCCAATATTGGGAGGACGGGCGGCAAATGCCGGTGTATAGCCTACGGACTGGTCAAGTTGATTTCCATGATCTGAAACGTGATCCCGTAGCTCTTCTCGACAAACCGTATCACGACCTATTTTTTTATCTGCCGGCTGGTGCCCTGCACGCGATCGCTGATGACGTCAACGCGCCTCGGATTAGCGATCTGAACCAGAGTTCCGCGCCGATCGAGGATGTCACGATTTCCAATCTTGGGCGGGCGGTGCTGCCGGCCCTCAGCCGCCCTGACCAAGCGAGCCAACTGTTTGTCGACCACATTCTCTTCGCGCTCGGTATACACGTTGCCCAGACCTATGGCGGCATGCGGCCACCGTCGCCCCTGATCCGAGGTGGGCTCGCGCCATGGCAGGAGAGACGTGCCAAGGAAATTCTCAGCGCCAACCTCGATGGTCGCGTGCTGCTCCAGGAAGTGGCGCAAGAATGCGGCTTATCGGCGAGCCATTTCTCGCGTGCTTTTCACCGCACCGTGGGTGCGGCGCCGCATCTTTGGCTTTTGAAGCGTCGTGTCGAGGTAGCAAAGCAGAAGCTGCGCGATCGCCGATTATCGATATCGGAGGTGGCCCAGACATGTGGCTTCGCCGATCAAAGTCACCTGACGCGAGTATTCACCCGTTTCGTCGGTGTAAGTCCGGGCGCCTGGCGACGAGCGCTCGCCGAATAGCGAGCTGCATGCCGGGCCGGAGACGGCGAAGAAGCAGGTTGGTCTCCAGCACGCCCCCCGCGTATGCTCGCTGCGATGGGCCGGCGAAAGGTTGGCTATTGCGCCGGGACGCGACGCCCTACATCAAAGAGCTTGAACGCCCCAATCATCCACACCTCTATTTGCAAGGTCCTCGGGGACGCCATGAGGCCGGCCGTACTGCGCAGTCGAAGGGTAATATCGGCTGCGCAGTGGAATGCCGTCTAGATCTGGTCTAGTCCGAACTGCTTCGCCTTGCCGCGCATTGAGTTTCGCGACCGCTCAACTGTCTTCCGCGAGTCAGTTCTCGTAGCAATAAAATATGTCACAGCTTTTACTATCAGCGGCCACAGGCGCGGAGAGCCCGGGACGTTCACCGCGGTTTGAATGACCTGATCGCGCCGTTGAAGGCCGATCCACAGAACCATAAACATCGCGCAACTGCTGAGTTACGGGATCAGCAGCCCGCGCTGCCTTGCCGCCCGCGGCGGCTGTTCCCATTTGGATCGTCAAGGCGGCAGCTAACATGCCGAAAACAATCAACACCTTCTTTGGCATTTTAGTCTCCATTGGGGCGCTTGATTGAAGGATAACCATACCCAGTTCGCTCGTCGTTCTCCGTATCAGCAGTCCAGATCCAGCGCTCGATCGATAGACTGTCGGATCTTTATATAACGAAGCCTCCCGTCGGGATTGAATGTTCGTGCCCCGATTTGCATTTATCGCCTGCATAGATGAGCCCGATCCACAAAGCCGCGAGCGTTCGCAACTTTGCTTGGCGACGATGTCTCTCGAAATATCGCTAGGGTGATAGCCTCGGGCATCGGTGAGATGAGCCTCCGCGCCGGCCGCGAAAGCCGCGGTGGGAGTCAGGCGCGTCTACGGTGTCGTCGACTATTCTGACACAGTTTTGCTCGCGGTCTTTCTCCTTGAAGCTGTCCCTCGCAGAGGGCCTCCGTGCATATGGGTTGGGAGTCCGCGGAGGCCCTCTCGGCGGAGCGGGGAGGAAGCGCTTCGCCGTTTCGGCGGGGGCATTGTTCGGGTTGCTTGTACGTGTGATCCTCGAGGATTTGTTGATCCGGAGCGTGTAGTAGGCCGAGCTGGCGTCCAGCAAGCTCGGCGTACAGATCGCCGCGGCCATGAGATTCGCGCCTTCGCTGCTTCAGCGGCTGAAGTTGTCGGCAGTGAGCCGCGCAATCTTTTACAAAACTGTTTTTCCTTGCATGATTCGACTGTAAATCACCCTAGCCCGGACCAGCCAGGTCAACTCCGCAATAGCAAATGGTATGCGGCACGATAGTGTCATGGCGAGCGGCGGGTTTGCTGCGTCCCCAGGCGCGCCCTCAAAGCGCCGAGCGAGGGTGAGCCTTTATGCGGAGGTCGACCATGACGAGTAGCGAGAGTTACGGGCAAGGACTTGCCGAACGACTCCATCTAGAACAAGCGCCGGTAATCCTTACGCGCGCACTACGCGCGGCTGAAATGGCCATCACAGAGACGCGGAGCGACGTTCCTGTGAAAGAAATGAGTGGTTCGCTCCCGCGCGAAGATGCTTTTTTCGTCACGTTGTCGTTTCGTGATTTTCCCGCTCGCGAGTATTGGGAAGAAGGCCGGGTAGTATCCGTTTCCGACGTGCGTGCCGGTCAGACTTGCATCCATGATTTGAAACGCGATCCGGTCGCGCGTCTCGACAAGCCCCACCACGTTCTGTTTTTTTATCTGCCGCGCGGCGCGCTGGACGCGATCGCCGACGACGCCGACGCTCCACGAATTGGCGATCTGAAACATGAGCCTGTGGCTATGGACGATATCACGGTTGCCGGTTTTGGAAGTGTGATGATGCCAGCGCTTCGCCATCCCAACCAGGCAAACCAATTGTTTATCGATCACGTCCTCCTGGGGTTCGGGATACATATTGCCCAGACCTATGGCGGCATGCGGCCACTGCCGACGCTGATCCGAGGTGGGCTCGCACCATGGCAAGAGAGGCGTGCCAAGCAAATTCTCAGCGCCAACCTCGACGGTCGCGTGATGCTCAAGGAAGTAGCGCGAGAGTGCGGCTTATCGGCGAGCCATTTTTCGCGTGCTTTTCACCGCACCGTAGGTACGGCGCCGCATCACTGGCTTTTGACGCATCGTATCAAGGTAGCAAAGCAGAAGCTGCGCGATCGCCGGTTACCGTTAGCGGAGGTGGCTCTGGCATGTGGTTTCGCCGACCAAAGTCACCTGACGCGAGTATTCACCCGCTTCGTCGGCGTAAGTCCGGGTGCCTGGCGACGAGCTTGCGCCGACTAGCGAGCTGTTGATCGGTAGACCGTAAAAAGTCGAGTTTGCGTCCAGCAAACTCGCCGCCATCGGCCAGAACGGTCGCCGACTCCAGGCATTTCCCGTAGCTATCCATGGTCTACCTCGACGACTTTGCCGCGGAACAGCCGGTAGACCACGGCGGTGTAGATGAGAGTAAGCGGCATGACGAATAGGCCGGCGCCCCAAAACATGAAGTTCAAGCTGGCTAACGGAGACGCCGCCTGTTCGACGGTCAACGCGAACGGGATCATGAAGGGCCAGAACGAGCAGGCCAGCGTGCCGAACGCCGCGATGAAGATCAAAGCCGCGAACCGAAAGGGCGCGGGGTCGTTGCGTCGTTTGGTGCTGTCTAGCAGACCATAAGCAGAGACGGCTCCGATCAGCGGAAAGATCAGCATATATGGGCGCTCTAGCCACCGGTTCATCAGGTCGAGGTGCATCATCACAGCGGCCACGAATGCGCAGGCGAGAAACGCAAGCACGCCGACGGTCAATACGGGTAACCAAAGATATGCGCGCTCCCTGATCGAGCCTTCGCATTTCCGCGCGAGCCAGCTGGCTCCAAGAAGGCTGTATCCGAGCACAAGGCCCAATCCACAAAGCGCAGCGAACGGGCTGAACCACCCGAGCATGCCGCCGATATAATGCCCGTCCTCCATGGGAAGCCCCTCGACAAGGGCACCGACTGTCATGCCCTGAACGAAGGCCGCGACGAACGATCCACCCGCGAATCCGAGGTCCCAGAGCCAGCGAAAGCCGAGGGATTTGTAGCGAAACTCGAAGGCGACGCCGCGCAGGATCAGCGAGCATAGCATCAGAACCAGCGGCAAATAAAAGGCTGACAAGAGTGCCGCATAGGCACTGGGAAAGGCGCCAAACAGAACCGTGCCAGTCACAACCAGCCAGGTTTCGTTTCCGTCCCAAACCGGCGAGATCGCACTCAGCATTTTGCGTCGGTTAGGTTCATCGGCGAAAACGAACAGGATACCCACGCCGAGGTCGAAGCCGTCTAGCAAAACATACAGCGAAATGGTCACGGCCAAGAGACCTACCCAAAACGAGATCATAGCCATCCTCGCTTTTGCACAGCCTCTGCGATCGGGCTGCCGCCGGTGACGGCCAGTGGGCGTTTTGGATTGTTGGGGAGGACTGGTTCGGGTGCAGCAGGTCCCGTCTTCAAGAGACGGTACACGTAAACCATCCCGAAGCTGAAAATGACGAGATAGACGACGGCAAAGATGATCAGGGAAATTGTCACCGCCTCAACGGTCAGCGTCGGAGTGACCGCATCAGCCGTACGCAAGATTCCGTAGACGCTCCACGGCTGGCGTCCGACCTCGGCGGTAAACCATCCCGTGAGTGTGGCGATGAAGGGAAGCGGAAAGCTCAGGAAGGTCGCCCACAACAACAGCCGCTGTCCCGCTCCGCGCTCAAAGAGAAGGTAAAACGACCCAAGCCAGGCCAGTGCCATCATCAATAACCCGCAGCCTACCATCACCCTAAAAGCAAAGAACGGGATGAAAACGGGCGGCCGGTCTTGCTTTGGAAAGCTGGTTAGGCCGATCTCCTTCGAGTCAATTCGCATTGAGGCAATCAGGCTTCCAAGATAGGGGATCTTGAGCTCGAGATAATTTGCCTCTTGCGCATCATCCGGTATCGCGATGATGACTTCGCCGGCAGGTTGCTCATCGTGCCATCGACCTTCGATGGCCGCGAACTTGGCGGGTTGTTTGTCGTGGACGTAATCGCCGTTCAAGTGACCCAGAAACAACTGGACCGGCATCAGCAACGCTGCAAGAAAAAGGCCCATTCGTAACATCACACGGCCTTCTGCCGCGTATTGGCCGCGCAGCCGATACCAAGCGCCCGTCGCAGCCACGCAGAAAGCGCCCGTAAGATAGGCGGCGATCAGCATGTGGGGGAATCTCACCCACACGACAGAACTGAAGATGATCTGCGACCAGTCAGTCGGAACGAAGACGCCTTTCTCGACGGCGTAACCGACAGGGGCTTGCATCCAGCTGTTGTTGACCATGATCCAGAAGGCGCTAAAGGTTGTTCCAAGCGCGACCATGACGGCAGAGAAGAAATAAGTTGCAGGAGAGGACCGGTTTCTCCCGAAGATCAGCATTCCAAAGAAAGATGCCTCGAGTGCGAAGGCTGTGAAGCTCTCATAGGTCAATAAGGGCCCCTGGATCGGCCCTGTCGCCTCCGACAACCGGCTCCAGTTCATGCCGAATTCGAATGCAAGCACGATTCCAGAAACGACGCCCAAGCCGAAGGTTACGGCGAAAATCTTAAGCCAGAAATCGAACAGTCGGCGATAGACCGGTCTTCCGGTCAACAAGTGAAATGCCTCGAGCACCACGAGCCACGCCGCAAGTCCTATCGTGAACGAGGGAAAGATGATGTGAAACGAAACCGTAAAAGCAAACTGCACGCGCGAGAGGAAGAGCGCGGTCCAAACCATATCGTCGCTCCTTTAATATCCGGCGGGACAGATTGACTTTTTGCGAGGTCGCAGATTTGCGTCACTCTTCGAAACTGCCCGTTTCAGAGGCCTCCGCGGGCAGAGGGGCTGAGCACCCGCGGAGGCCTCCCGGCGAAGCGAGCACGACATGCTTCGCCGATTGACCGAGGCGTTATCCATTCGTTTATTCCGGGAGCAATCTATCAACCTCGGCCGCAATTGATTTCATCGGCTTGCGCTGCCTTGTCTGTTCCTGCGGTGTTAGCCTTCAGCAGCGGCTTCTGGGAAGCGATTCAGCATTTTTGAACAAGCGGTCGCATTATCCTTCAGCATATATTCGTGCCAGTCCCGGTGCTGGAGAACGAAAGATTATGAAGCACTTGATCTTCGCAACGATTGTAGGATGTATCGCCACCCAGACTTCCGCCGCAGACGCGCGGCCGCTCTATGACGGATCCTGGGACCTACTCTTTGTCACGAAGCGGGGCGCGTGCGATTCGACCTACAATTTTTCCGTCAACATCAACAACGGAATCGTCACGCATCCGAACTTGGTTAGATTCAAAGGTTACGTCGCACGCTCGGGCGCGGTGCGCGCATCCGTAACCGTTCAGGACAAGTATGCCTCTGGCTCCGGCAAGCTCTCCCAAAATGTGGGACGCGGCACATGGCATGGATACTCCGGCAGCGCAGGTTGTTCGGGATACTGGACCGCTCAGCGGAACTGATGCCTTCAGCATGCACCAAGCATCGCAGCACGGGGAATTCGGAACGATCGATCAGCATAAATCACTGCGCCCGTGTTCCGGAGCGGGTCTTACAACAGGAAGCTACAGACGATGAAGCGATATGACACCCTGAGACTCCTCGACGTCACACAATCGACCTCTGTCGACATTGGGACAGTCTTCGCTGCCGATTTCGCGCTTCACCCGCATGCACAAATGAATTCATCTCAATCCAAATTGAACGAAGATGATGCGCGAAAACTTTGCAAAGGAGATCGCATCCATTTGAGTGAACTTGGTTGCTCTCGTCATCCTCGAGACACCGAGAAAAAGGGGACAATTGTCGGAAATTCGCAATATCCGAATAGCTTGCGTATCGTCTGGGATGGCTCACGACTGGCCAGTCGCGGTACACAGAGATTATCTGCAACTCCTCACAGAAGAGGTCTCAAAGGCTGATGGCCGACCACGACGACCCCAACGCAAAAGAAAACGTTTATGGGATTAAGCGGCCAGGCTGCGAGTGGTTGTCTCGCGCAGAGGGAGGCAGGCGATAAGCTATTTTGCTATCTCGGTCGCCTCAGCAACCGCGAACTCTTTTTGGCGCTAGTTGCGTTCGGATGTTCGAAGTCGTGGTGCCGCCGCGAACGCCGCCGAAGCTGATTGTCATGATTTTACTCCGGACTTCACCAAACCATTGCCTTGGAACCACTTGAGCGCGCGGGCAATTGCTTCATCGACCGATACCTCGGGATGAAATCCGAGTTCTTTCCGCGCCTTCTCGCCGTCAATAAATTGGCCCAAGGACATCACGGCAATCGCGCTGTCGGTCACCTTCGGCTCCGGACCGCCTAGCTTGAATCGGAAAGTTTGCCATGCGGACACTAGCCTCGCCACGTTTAGCGGTATGGCCTTGGGCATCGGTGCGCCGACAGTGACGGCCACTTTGCCGATCAACTCTTCCATAGTCAGATTTTCGCCTGCCAGCAGATAGCGCTCACCGGGGCGGCCTGCTTCGCACACGCGAACCAACCCTCGTCCTGCATCGCCCGCGTAGATCACGTTGCGGCGGCCGTTGACGTAGCCGGGCAGGGACCTGTTCGCCAATTCGATAATGAAGCGGCCAGTTGTGTTTCCGGGATCGAACTCGCCAAAAGTCATAGTCGGGATGCCGATCGTTACTGGCAGCCCCGCCCGGGCCATGGTCAATGCTTGCTCGTCCAGGGCCCATTTCACCTGCAGGTAGGGGCTTTTTTTGTCCGGCTGCTCGCGATAGCGCAGCTCCTCGGTGCCTGGTCTGCCCGTCGGATCACGCGGTAACGCAATTGCCGCACCGAGGTAGACGATCTTGTGCAGAGGCAGATTGGTGCACGCGTCGTAAAAATTTTTCATCTGGGCCTTAGCCGTTTGCACTTCATCGCGCCACGGGCGAGGGATTGTGGGATAGTATCCGGCACAGTTGATTACCGCCTCGACGGCAGTGAAGGCGTTGCGCAGCGCCTCGCGATCATTCAGGTCGGCCTGTTTGGCTTCCAACGGAATGTCGCGAATTGCGTCGAGTGAGTGAGGATTTCGATACACAGCAATGACTTCGTGTCCGGCACGAAGCGCTGCGAGGGCCGTATGATGCCCAAGCATTCCAGTGGCCCCTACGATGGCGATGCGCACCAGACGTCACTCCCTGGATGAAAGCTCTAAACCGGCATAGCGGCTAATCGATCTGCCCGGTCTTGTTGACAACCTCGACGTCGTGACCGTCGGGGTCGAGCACCCAGGTTGCGTAATAGTCAGGATGATATTGGAGCTGGGGCGCCGGTGCAGTTTTCTCGCGTCCGCCTGCTGCAATTGCAGCAACAAAGAAAGCATTCACCTCTGCGTGACTTTTGGCGGCAAAACCGAAGTGAACAGTGTCCGGATCTGGCCTTGCTTCCTTGAGCCGGAAAAAGAAGCGTCCGTCATTTCCGAAGCCTATGAGATCTGGGTGACCATCTTGGCCTTTATAGTCCATAAAATCTGTGATCCCGAGCGTCTTGAGAGCTTGCTCGTAAAAGGCGATCGAGCGCGTAAGATTGCTCTCGGTTACAATGACGTGGTCGGGCATTGAAGCCCTCCTTCCCAGATGGCACGATCGTAGAGACGCTCCACATGCACGCCCGGTTCAATAGGCGCGAAAGCCCAACATTCTACAGCTAAGCCTCTGAAATAACATCGTAAATGAGAGACGCTTAATCATCGGGTCCCAGGTTCCTCCGGCAGGCGCAGGCTATTGGGAGCCCTCTTGGGAATAACTGCCGGGCCGCTGGTTTGGAGCATCCCTTTGCACAATTCAGTCAGGGAGCATTGGGTTATGGCGTCATGAAACCTACATCCGACTCTACCGCTTACGCGAGCTAAGGCGGCCACCTACGTGCGCTAAGGCGGCCAGCGCTTGCGAGATCGCCAAGCGAGTTTGATCCGTGAATTGGTTGGCGCGCGCTCGTTGAAATTGGCTGCTCGGGCGCAGTAAGGCAAAAATGAAGACGCCGGACGAGGGTGCCCGACTTGAAGGCTGGATTGGCACGATAAGTGGCCGCCGTCAGAACATGTCGATCGTCACCGTCATCCTCATTCTTTGCCTGGTCGCGGGCGTGCATTTGTCGTTGTGGGGTCTGGCGGAGCCACGAACGGCTGCGGCACAGGTTGAGGGGAAGCTGCCGAGCGTCTCGTACAACCGATTGGCCAAACCATCCTCGAAGGATTTGGCAGTGTCCGAGGCGCTGATCCGCGCCGATCTCACCGCGATCGCCAAACTGGCAAAGGCGATACGCACCTACGCTTCGACCGGAGGTCTGGAGCGTGTTCCGGAGATCGCGGCAGAATTCGGGCTGACAGTTACGCTGGGCGTCTGGATCGACAAGAACGAAGCCCGAAACGAACGTGAGATCGAGACCGCCCTCGATCTGGCGCGGCGCTACCCCAATGTCACCCGGTTGGTCGTGGGCAATGAGACGTTCTTCCGGCATGAGCATAACGCGGCCGAACTCGCCGAAATCGTTCGCCGTGTGAAGCGAGACAGTCCGGTGCCCGTGGCGACCGCCGACCACTGGAGGACATTTCTCGACCATCCGGAGCTGGTTGACGCTGTCGACCAGGTCTTCGCCCACATCATTCCTTATTGGGAAGGCCTGCCCAAAAAAACTGCCGTAGAGGGTTCACTCGCGATCTACGACAAGCTGCGTGCAGCCTATCCGGGCAAGAAAATCGTCATCGGAGAGTATGGCTGGCCGAGTGCGGGGCACAATTTTGAGCGCGCCGTCCCGGGTCCGTTCAGCCAAGCCGGCTTACTGCGCGACTTCGTTGTGGAGGCCAACGTGCTTGGTATCGACTACAATATTGTCGAGGCCATCGATCAACCGGGTAAACTTTTCGAGGGCAACGTCGGCCCCTATTGGGGCATACTCGACGCTTCGTTGCGGCCCAAATTTGCATGGACGGGACCGCTCGTCGACGCCGACTACTGGAAGGCAGCTCTGCTCGCCGTCCTCGTCGGCTCTTTTTTGTCGATCTCGATTCTGGCGCTCCCGGGAGCGACCATTAGCCAGGCAACAGTCCTTGCCGGCGCCGACCATTTGATCGGCGATTGGTGCGCAGGCGTACAGGTGTACTGGCACGACCACTACCTCCTGCACGGCGAGATGCTCACATTCGCGATCGCGCTGCCGCTCCTGGGTCTGCTCGCTCCGATTGTACTGTTCCGGGTGCACGAGATGGCAACCGTCGCTCTCGGGCGCAAGCCCACGCGGCTGTTGAATTTGCTCTCACCGGGACTGGGCACGCGCACGCCGAAAGTCTCAATTCACATTCCCGCCTATCGGGAGCCACCGGAAATGCTGTTGCGTACCATCGACTCGGTGGCGCAGCTTGACTACCCGAATTTTGAATGTGTGGTCGTCATCAATAACACGCCCGATCCGGCGTTCTGGCAACCGATCGAGAGACGCTGCCGCGAGCTTGGCCCGCGCTTCAAGTTTATTTGCGTTCAGAACCTTGAGGGATTCAAGGCCGCAGCGCTACGGATCGCGATGACGCAGACAGACGCCGATGCCGAGATCATCGGCGTCATCGACGCTGACTATGTGGTGGATCCGCAATGGCTCAAGGATCTGGTCCCCGGTTTCGCCGACCCGGAGGTCGGACTGATCCAGGCGCCGCAAGATCATCGTGACGGCTGCCGCAGCTCTATCCATGCCGCCATGAACGCTGAATATGCGGGCTTCTTTGATATCGGCATGGTCGAGCGCAACGAGGTGAACGCGATTATTGTCCACGGCACGATGTGTCTGATCCGCCGCACCGCAATGGACGCCGCGGGCGGCTGGTCAAGCGACACGATTTGCGAGGACAGCGACCTCGGACTGACCATCCTGGAGCTCGGCTGGCGTGCCCACTACACCAACCGCCGCTACGGCTGGGGATTGCTGCCGCAAGACTATCTGGCTTTCAAGATCCAACGGGCGCGTTGGGCCGGTGGTGCCGTGCAGATCGTGAAGAAGCACTGGCGGCGGTTCCTGCCAGGGATGAGCCTGCTCGACCATAATCAGAAGCGCGAATTCGCCTTCGGCTGGCTCAGTTGGTTCGGGGCCGAAATCGTTGCCGTCGCGGCCGCGCTGCTCAATCTGGTCTGGGTGCCGTTTGTTGCCTTCAAAGTGGTCGCCATTCCGGATCCCCTCTTGATGCTGCCGATCGTCGCGGCGTTCCTGGTATCGCTCCTCCATTTTGTTAGCGCATATCGAACGCGCGTCGCAGTTCCGTACTTGCAAATGCTTGGCGCCATGGTGGTGTTCATGTCGGTCCAATGGACGGTCGCGATTGCAGCCTTCAAGGCCGCGCTTCCGGCACGGAAAAACTATTTCGATCGTACCCGCAAAGGCGGGGGCGGCATCGGGCACACCCGCTTTACGGCGATGCCGGAAGCGGTGCTCGGTGCGCTGCTGGTCGCCGGTGGCATCACGGTGTTTGCAACCAATTTTTACCGGCTGTTCGAGATCGATTTGTTCGCAGCGATCCTGATCATCCAAAGCCTTCCGTTTCTATCGGCGGTGGCAATTGAGGGGTTTGAGCGCCTCAGCGAAGCCGGAAAAAACAAGTCTAGTATGTCCTCTTGAAGTGGTTCCAGATCATGCGCTCATTTTCTGGTTGACCATAATCTCCGCGCAAACACCCCTGCATTTGTCGCGAGAGAAAAACGCTTCCCACTGAGCGCTGACACGGCCCTTCGTGCGATCGACAGACGGGGGTCTGGTTCGCCCTCCAAGCTTTTCAAGAACAACGGGGTCAGACGGCGCCTCGGTCAAAATTCCCCGCCGCCACCGGTCTGTTTTGCGCTAATGTTGAAGACCAACACCTGTCCAGGATTATGAAATGCGGATTCAACCTGACGATGATTTGCTGCTGATTATCGACGTGCAGAACGATTTTTGCGCTGGCGGAGCGCTTGCGGTTGGCGACGGCGACGCCGTGGTGCCGGTCGTCAATCGTCTCGCCAAACGCTTTGCTCATGTGGCCCTGACCCAGGATTGGCATCCCTCAGGCCATAGCTCCTTCGCTACGTCGCATCCGCCTTCTGCTCCCTTTGAATCGATTGACATGTCATATGGCCGGCAAACGCTCTGGCCGGATCACTGTATTCAGGGCACCTCGGGGGCGGCATTTCACCCGCAATTGGAGACCGAACGCGCGGAGCTCGTGATCCGCAAGGGTTTTCGTACTGAAATCGATTCCTACTCGGCGTTCTACGAAAACGATCGTCGAACTCCCACGGGGCTGGCCGGCTATTTGCGCGAGCGCGGTCTGCGCCGGATCTTTCTCGTCGGTCTCGCCACCGACTACTGCGTTTATTACTCCGCCCTCGACGCGCGCCGCCTCGGCTTCGATACCGTGCTCGTCGAGGCCGGCTGCAGGGCGATCGATCTGGCAGGCTCGCTCGACGCCGCCTGGGCCGGAATGGCCGAAGCCGGTGTGCAGCGCGTCAACGATCTTGGCTAGCCCGCCTCGATTGGTCAGGCCGTCCGTGTCGTCCGGTTCGGCATTCCGCCGGCGGCTATGATTTCCGCACTCAATTGTTCGATTGTCGTGCGATGGCGCATCGCCGTCTGCCGGACCAGCGTAAACGCATCCGTCTCGGTGAGACCATGGACGCGCATGATCTGCAGAACGGCGGCGAAAACCACCCGGCGGGAACGAATGCGATCCTCCAGTCTTTCGACATGGGCCGCTTCATCAATTCGTCGTTGCGCGCAATCGAACGCAACCACCAGCGCAGTGTAAAGTCCGGCCGAGCGCAGCGGCTTGACCAGAAAGGATGCCGGTTGCAGGTCGAGCAGCCATTTCAAGCGGCTCGGCGTCTCGGTTCCGATCAGCGCGATGATCGGCGCGCCGACCTTCCACGCCGCAGCCAGATCGGATTTGATGGGAATCGTGTCGGCGTCCAGCACGACGACGTCGAAGGTCTCGCCCGGCGGCGCGTCGGCCGGATCATGCTCTGAAATCGTCATCCCCAGCCGATTGAGCTGGCGGCGCACGATCGAGATTTCACGTTCATCCCTCATCACCATGAGAGCGCGACGGCCGCGGACGGAAAAAGGCGATGGCTTTGTCATTTCACCACACGCAGATGGTTTGACCGCTTCGTCATCGCATCATCGCTCCTTTCCACGCGCGTGCCAATCGTGGTCAGATCGAGGTTCGACAGATAAGGGTCGGGACGTTCAGGGGCTTCCGCTTGCCAGAAGATATTGAACTGGCTCCCAGGCACGGAGCGTGCCAGGCGCGGTGTCAGGAAGCAGTGATTATTGTCGGGATCGACCCAGACCGGGCCTTGCGGAGAATCATAGCGATGGTTGGCGGCCGCGCGGCGAACGGCGCCTACTTCCACCGATCCGGCGCGACGGATGGCGCGGGCCAGCAGCATGACGCAGACGTAAGTTGACTGGCCGTCGACGGAGAGGTTGCTGTCGGCGCCGTGGCGCGCTTTCCAGCGCGCGACAAAGGCACGGTTCTCGGGCCCCTCGATGCTCTCGAAATAGGCCGATGACGTGACGCATCCGACCGAGGCTGCCGATCCAATCAGCTTGAGTTCAGGCTCGCACAGGCTGCAGCTCAGCATCGGGATCGTCAGCCCGGCGCGCGTCGCCGCCGCATGCAGCGCGCGCATGAAGGCGTAGCTGGACTCACCAACCAGCGTGTTGAACACGACCGGTGGCTTGCGGTCGATGACCTCCTTGACGATGTGATCCACCGCGGTCTCGCCAAGCTCGAGCAGGCGCTCAGCCAGGACGTGGCCGCCGGCGCTGGTCACGATCTCACGAATGACGCGGTTCATTTCCCACGTCCAGATATAATTGGATCCAATGCAGAACACATCGTCCGAGATGTGATCCAGCATGTGCTTGACCAGCGGCACGACGTGCTGGTTGGGCGCCGCCCCGACATAGATGACATTGTCGCTGCTCTCGAAACCCTCATATCGGGCGGGATGCCAAAGCAGCCGATCGGTGCGCTCGACGATCGGAATTACCTGCTTGCGTGAGGCCGATGTATAGCAGCCGACGATATGGTCGACCTGCTCGTCGCGAATTAAATCGGCGCACGCGGTATGGTAGCCGGCGACGATGCCGCCGGGGTCCCGCAAGCGCGGTGCGAAAGCGAAATCAAACTCCTCGCTCCCGTTGATTTCGTCGATCGCCATCAACGCGCTCTTGCGCATCTCGCCCGCCATCATGGCGTACGGTCCCGACTGGGAAAATACGAGGCCGAGAGGGATTGCTGGCTTTTTCATCAGAAAGCTCGAAAGCTGCGCAGGCGATCATCTCATCGCAAGAAAACCGGCATGTCACCATGTATCTTCAAACCGCCCCGTGCGTCATTTGTGCTGCGCCGCATAAAAAAGGACCGGATCGCATTGACAAGGCTGGCGGCGCTAAGACACAATAAAATTCGTAACTGAAGGCGGGCATGACGAAAGAGTTCTCGCGCAGCCGATGATGTCTGAGTGACGAGCTTCGAATCTTCGTTCTTCGATATAAGCTTACGCGACCATTGATAGTAGCGGCATTGATGCCATTCGGGGCCTTTTTGGGCCACGGATGGCTTTTTTCGTTTGTCTTCTCAGGTAGCAGGAAGTGGATGAAACATGGTGGTTCGTCTTCCGA
>DASQOU010000042.1:0-36682 GCA_035644295.1 Bradyrhizobium sp. | reverse complement strand
AAGCCCGTGCACCCGGAGCCTCTGGCCAAGGCCCTCCTCGGCCTGGCGGCGCAATTCGGCCGCTTCGTCGCTTTCAGCGTCCGCAGCGTTAGCCGCTGCACCAACTGTGAACCTTGGCAGGATCGGCTTGCGCGTGAGCGGGCGGAACGCACAGCGCTCGGCGATCTCGACGGTGGAGGCGAGCGCCTCGGGAAGGTCGGCGAACAACACGGCCATTTCGGCGCGGGTTTTGAAGCGGTGATCGGGCGTAAGCTGCTCGCGGTCGGTCTCGGCGATCAAGCGTCCACCGGCGATGCAGAGCAGCGCATCGTGGGCTTCGTAGTCGTCGGAGGTTGCGAAGTAAGGCTCATTGGTCGCGACCAGCGGAAATCCTTTCGTGTAGGCCAGATCGATCAGCCCGGCCTCGATGCGGCGTTCCTTCTCGATGCCGTGGCGCTGCAATTCGACATACAGTCGGTCACCGAACAGGCGAGCCAAGCGGTCGCACCGCGATGCCGCCAGCGCCGCCTGATCGGCGGCGATTGCCAGTGAGATCGGTCCGTCGGGACCACCGGTCAGCGCGATCAGATCCTCGGCATCGCCCTCTAACCACTCGAACTTGATGTGCGGGGCTTGATGAACCGGCGTTTCCAGGAAGGCGCGGGAGTTGAGCCGCATCAGGCTGCGATAGCCGCGCTCGCGCGCTGCCAGCAGCACGATGCGCGAAGGCACAGCCGCCATTGCATTGCGCGCGTTCGGGTCCTGGTCGCCGAAATCAACCGCGAGTTCACAGCCGATGATCGGCTGGATGCCATAGCCGGCCATCTTGTCGGAGAATTCCAGCGCCCCGAACATATTGTCGGTGTCGGTCAGCGCCAGCGCCGGCTGGCGGTCCGCTTTCGCCAGTTCGCCGAGCTTGGCGATCTTGATCGACCCCTTCAGCAGGGAATAGGCCGAGTGGACGTGGAGATGGACAAATCCGGCATTGGACGGCGGCGCCGCGGGCTTTGACATGGTCGAGGTCAGCAATCACTGGGCTTGAGGGAACGCATGGTCGCCCTCAAAGGCCGACTCACGCCGCCCGATGGTGAAGCCACGGTTGGGAGGAGTCCACGCGGAACCCGCCACCGCCGGCCGCCGTCCGGCTTTTCCCCAGAGGGGTCGCCCAAATCCGGGCAATGGCTTCAGAGCTGGGGAAGCAACTGCGCCCAGACCGCGACCATTCCCACAAAAAGCACGATCGACGCCAGCGCCGCCGCCTCTTCCACGAAAACCTTCAACATCCCCGCCTCCTGACTATTGGAACATAAAGAGAACAATGTTCCGTTTCTGTTCTTAGGTCAAGGGCAGGTAGTGGGACAGTTTGGAAAATGACCCCGAAATAAAGTGCTTGGTTAACGGGACTGGCCTCTGGCGAGTGCTGCCGGGTGGCAAAGCCTGTCCGTCGCGCTAGCGGCCATCGGGTTCGCGGCCGGGCCTCCCGCGCGCTATATCGACACTCGATTTAGCGAGCTGGTTGGGTCCCTAGGACGTTTGGGGTGGCTCGTCATTCGTATTTCCCTGCCACGCCTTAAAGTGCTCAGCAATCCATTTGGCTGCATCATGCTCGGTAATGAAACCCTTGATGACTTCCGTTTCGCCATCGGGCCAGAGAATATCGACCCCCCAGCCAGATCCGGGATTTTTCCGCGCCACGAAAGTTGGTCGCTGCTCGGTCATCCTTCGAATATGCGCCTGTGGCAGCCCGGTTCAAGCCAGTTATCCTGCCACAATCAAACTGACCCACCACCCAAGGGCAAGTAGTGGGTCAGTTTGAAAAATGACCCCAAAATAAACCGCTTGGTCAGTGGGATTGACGATGCGTCTAACAGAAGAAGCCCGTCGCCATATCGACAATCGACTTGGCGAACTGGTTCGGGTCCCTAGCGCGTTCGGGATGGACAGTCATTCAAAGCCTTCGCCAATTCCAGCCCTTGCTGGCGACCCTGGGCGATGCCGTGAGCGATTGCTCTCACAACGTATTCTGCCTGGCTCTCAGAGAGGTCTTTAAGGGGTGCCCATGCGAGCTCGATTCGGCGGGCGCGTTGGATGTCCATTTCTGTTATTTCGAGCGGCTTTATCGGCATCCCTTATTTTATCACATTCCAAGGGGCAAAACAGGGGAGCATCGCTGCCACAATCAAACTGACCCGCTACCCGAGAGCGGGTGAACGAGAACTTGCATTAATATTCTACCGCCCACCGATCGCGCGCTTTCGAAGCCGCAGCACGGCCGTAGTCAAACTGACTCCCATTGAAAAAAGCCCCGGCCGAGGCCGGGGCTTGGACTTGTTGGGGTCGGGCGAGCGCGAGAATTAGTAGCGCGCGACCACTGGCCCGCCGAATTTATAGTTGATGCGTGCGGTGAACAGGTCGACATCCTGGCGAATACGGTCCGTGCCGCTGAACGCGCCACCCACTACCGTGGTGAAGCTGACGTCGCGCGTGCCCATGAACAGGTGATCGTACTCGAAGCCGAACGACCAATTCGGGGAGAAGCCGTATTCGAGGCCGATCCCGACCGTGCCACCCCATCGGGTCTCTTTGGCCGTATCGGTTAGAAGGCCGCTCGGGATATCAAATATGCGATACCTGTCGTCGGTGACGGCCGCGCCGCCCTTCAGATAAACAAGCGCGTTGTTCCAGGCATAGCCGACCTGACCGGTGAACAAGCCGAATGCGTCGATGCGCGATTGGTTGCGATCAGTGGGGATGGCCAAGCTGATATTGTCACCCCTGAAATCGGCCCAGTTGCCCTGCGCTTCCAGGCCGAATACCCAGGCTGCGCTCTGCCACCGATAGCCGATCTGTCCGCCAACCGTTGCGCCGGTTGCATCGTGGCAGCCTTCAGGGCCGGGGGGAACAACAACCCTGCCAACGAGAACGGCCGTAGTGAGATCCCAGCACTTGTGGCTCGTGCCACCGCCACCGTTGACGCCGATGTAGAAGCCGCTCCAATCATAGACCGGGGCGACCATTACAGGCGCCTTTGTATAAGTCCGCGCCGGGAGATCCGCGGCAGCCGCGGGTGCAGCGGCGGCAAGCGCGATCACGCCCGCTGCAATGAATGACAATCTCTTCATCTTTGAATTCCTGTGTTCGAATCTGCACAGCCCCACAACCGGAATTGTTATCAGTGTTGGCTGGCAATGCTGTAGCTCGCCTGCCACATCCGAGCGAAAAACAATATTACCAAAATTTAAATTAGCCTTATGTGCCAGCCATTTATCGGAACTTTTTGCTACCAAAAGTTCCCACGTCGGCTAGGCGACAGAAGCGGCTTGATCCGAGATTGGTTCGCGCTAGGGAACGGTTCCAGCCCGGACTGTCATCACATGTTTGAAAATTCGCGGCAGGACGCGAAGTCGGCCTCGCCCGCGACTAATCCAGTTCGACAACTTCGCCGTCGACCAGTGACACCCGCCGATCCATCCGGCCCGCCAGTTCCATATTGTGGGTGGCGATCAGCATCGCGACCCGCGTCGCCTTCACCAATTGCATCAAGGCCTGGAACACGTGATCGGCGGTATGCGGATCGAGATTACCTGTCGGTTCGTCGGCGAGCAGTGCCCGCGGCGCGTTGGCAACCGCGCGCGCGATCGCAACGCGCTGCTGCTCACCGCCGGACAGCTCTGCCGGCCGATGTTTGATGCGGTCGCCGAGACCGAGATAGGCCAGGATCTCGGTGGCGCGCTTGACGGTCTCTGACCGCTTCAGGCCGCGGATCATCTGCGGCAGCATGACATTTTCGAGCGCGGAGAACTCCGGCAATAGCCGGTGCGACTGATAGACGAAGCCGATATCGGTGCGACGAATAAGAGTACGCTCCACATCCGACAGGCCAGAAGTGGGTGCTCCCCCGACATAGACTTCGCCGTCATCGGGGCTTTCGAGCAGGCCGGCGATATGCAGCAACGTCGATTTGCCGGCGCCCGATGGCGCCACCAGCGCCACGGACTGGCCTGCCCACAGCGCGAGCTTGGCGCCATTGAGGATGGTCAGCGTCGTTACGCCCTGCGTGTAGTGGCGCTTGATCTCGTGGAGATAGACGACCGGTACATCTTCCGTCCCCTGCTCCATCTGTCCCTCACTCGTACCGCAGCGCTTCGACGGGGTCGAGGCGGGCAGCACGCCAGGATGGATAGAGAGTCGCGAGGAAGGAGAGCGTCAGCGCCATAATCACGACGGCGCTGGTTTCGCCAATGTCGATCTCGGCGGGCAGCTTGGAAAGAAAGTACAGTTCCGGCGAGAACAGCTCGGTGTTGGTGAGCCAGGACAGGAATTGCCGGATCGATTCGATGTTCAGGCAGATCAGCATGCCGACCAGAAACCCCGTGAGCGTGCCGACAACGCCGATCGCAGAGCCTGTGATCAGGAACACCCGCATGACGGCGCCTTGCGAGGCGCCCATGGTGCGCAGGATTGCAATATCGCTGCCCTTGTCCTTCACCAGCATGATCAGGCCGGAAACGATATTGAGCGCCGCGACCAGCACAATCATGGTGAGGATCAGGAACATGACGTTGCGTTCGACCTGAAGCGCGTTGAAGAAGGTGGAATTGCGCTGCCGCCAGTCGACCAGGAACACCGGCCGCCCGGCAGCTTCCGTCACGCTCTTGCGGAAGGCATCGATCCGGTCGGGGTTGGTGGTAAACACCTCGATCGCGGACACGTCACTGTTGCGGTTGAAATAGGCCTGCGCCTCGGCGAGCGGCATGAACACGAAGCTTGCGTCATATTCCGACATGCCGATCTCGAACACCGCCGCGATTCTGTAAGGTTTGATACGTGGCGTCGTTCCCATCGGGGTCACGGCGCCCTTCGGTGAAACCAGAGTGATCATGTCGCCGGCGTGGAGGGATAGCGTGTCGGCGAGCCGGCGGCCGATGGCGACGCCCTGCCCCTCATCAAAACCCTCGAGCGTACCCTGTTTGATGTTCTTGGCGATCGAGGTGAGATTGTTGAGATCGTCGGCGCGGATGCCACGGATGAAAACGCCGGCCGCATTGAACGGCGAGGATCCCAGTCCCATTCCGTCCACCACAGGTGCTGCAAGCCGAATACCCGCGACCTGATTGATGCGCTCGGCAACGTCCTTCCAATCGGTGAGCGGCGATTCCAGCGGCTGCACCAACAGATGGCCATTGAGGCCGAGAATCTTGTCCAGCAATTCCTTGCGGAAGCCGTTCATCACCGCCATCACGATGATCAGCGTGGCGACACCGAGCATGATGCCGAGAAACGAGAAACCGGCGATGACCGAGATGAAGCCTTCCTTGCGACGTGCCCGCAAATAGCGTCCCGACAGCAACCACTCGAATGGCGCGAAAGGTGGGGTTCGAACTGGCTCGCTCATGGCTTCATCCATAGGCCGATTTTCACACGATTCGGGCTAAATGTAGCCGCGATGGCTGAGATCCCGATGCCCGCGGTGGATAATTCACTACGTCAGCCGCGCCAGCACTTCCGCCGGGCTCAGATTTTCACGCATTCCGCCGCTGCGCCGCTTCAGCTCGAGCTTGCCTTCGGCGAGGCCCTTGGGACCGACAAGAATTTGCCAGGGAACGCCGATCAGATCGGCGGCGGCGAATTTGGCGCCGGCGCGCTGATCGGTGTCGTCGTAAAGGACCTCGACGCCTTTGGCCGTCAACTCGCGGTATAGCTGTTCACAGGCCGCGTCGGTGTCCGCCGAGCCCTGCTTCAAATTCAGGATGACAGCCTTGAATGGGGCGACCGCTTCCGGCCATTTGATCCCGGCGGCGTCATGGCAGGCCTCGATGATGGCGCCGACCAGACGCGAGACGCCAACGCCGTAGGAGCCGCCATGAACCGCGACCTCGGCGCCATCGGCACCCGCAACCATAGCCTTCATCGCGTCAGAATATTTGGTGCCGAAATAAAAGATCTGTCCGACCTCGATACCCCGCGTGTGCACCTTGTTCTCGGCCGGCACTTCGCGGTCGAAGCGCCCGGCGTCGTGCACGTCTTCCGTCGCGGCGTAGACCGAGGTCCACTGCTTGATGATCGGCGTCAGATCGCCCTCGTAATCGATCTCCTCGCCCGGCACGGGCAGGTTGAGCACGTCGCTGTCGCAATAGACCGCGGACTCGCCGGTCTCCGCGAGCACGATGAACTCATGGCTGAGATCACCTCCGATCGGTCCAGTCTCCGCGCGCATCGGGATCGCCTTCAGCCCCATCCGGGCAAAGGTCCTCAAGTAAGCGACGAACATCCGGTTGTAGGCGCGCCGCGCCGCGGCCTCGTCGATATCGAATGAATAGGCATCCTTCATCAGGAATTCGCGCCCGCGCATGACGCCAAAACGCGGCCGCTGTTCGTCGCGGAACTTCCACTGGATGTGGTAAAGGTTGAGCGGCAGGCTCTTGTACGATTTGACGTAAGCGCGGAAAATCTCGGTGATCATTTCCTCATTGGTCGGCCCGTACAGCAATTCACGCTTGTGCCGGTCGGTGATGCGCAGCATCTCCGGGCCATAGGCGTCGTAGCGGCCGCTTTCGCGCCAGAGATCGGCGAGTTGCAGCGTCGGCATCAGCAACTCCAGGGCGCCGGCGCGGTTTTGCTCCTCGCGGACGATCTGCTCGATCTTCTTCAACACGCGAAGGCCCAGCGGCAGCCAGGCATAGATGCCCGCCGCCTCCTGCCGGATCATGCCCGCACGCAGCATCAGCCGATGCGAGACGATCTCGGCCTCTTTCGGGTTCTCCTTGAGGATGGGAAGCAAGAAACGCGACAGTCGCATGGGCACACCAAAGGAATCGGTCAGGCAAGGGAAGCCTGCAGTGAAACCGGATCGGGTGCAAAAACACAAGGGCGGGGATCGGCAAAAAGCCGCTAAGCAAACGGATTTCCTGTCGTTTTGCTGATCCGTTTCACCTCGCCATTAGGGCGCAAAGGGGTCGATCGGAACCTAGAAGAGACCCTCACTGACCCGGTGAGCGCGCCGGGACGTCAAAATCGTCTTCCAGCGTGATCTGCTGAAAGTCGGTCCGGGCATCAATGCGCACGTGCCAACGGCCGGGAAAGGGGATCGGGACGTCAGGCACGTGCCAATAGCCGTCGGAGCCCAGCGTCGCCTTGCGCTTTAACGGCTCGATGCCGCGTTCGGGCAGGCTGAGATAGAGCGTGGCTTCCTTCGCCGGCAGCTTTTTTCCGTTACCCGACATCAGCTGCAACACAAAGCCGTCGATACCGACCGTACCGGGCGAAATCAGGACCTGAAACATCGCGCGCTCGGAATGGATATGGATTGCCAGCTGCGCAGCCGGTGCCGCATGAGAAGTGATCAGCACCGCGACCGCAATGGGCGCAAACCATTGCTTGGCCCCCAAGATGTTCAGCCCCACGTCCCCACCCTCACATCTTCATGCCTGAATGATCGGGCGTCTTCTTCATTTCCCTATTGCCCGGACCGCCTGCGCCGGCCGGTCCTTGCGCTCCTATTCCCTGAATATCGAGCGAGAGAGAAACCTTGCCGGCCCGCTCGAACTCGAGCGTGAGCGGCAGCTTGTCGCCCTGCTTCAACGGGCTCTTCAGGTCGAGCAGCATCAAATGATAGCCGCCCGGCGCCAGCTTCACCGTCTTGCCAGGCTCGATCACAAGACCCTTGTCGAGCGGACGCATCGTCATCACACCGTTATTCATGGCCATTTCGTGGACCTGAACCTTGTCGGCGACATCCGCCGAGCCGCCGATCAGCCGGTCCGGCGTCGAGCCCTTGTTCTCGATGGTGAGGTAGCCGCCGCCGACTTTGGCGCCACCCGGCGTGGCGCGGCTCCAGGCTTGCGTGATCACGAGATCGCCGGCCTTGACCTCCTGGGCGGAGGCTGGGGCAGTGAATGGCGTCGCGAGGAGCGCCAAGCCGAAAAGTCCTTGGATGATTCGCTTCATGTGACGTTCCCGTCTAACTGCGCGTGCCTGTCGTCTCATTGAGACCACGGTTCGCCAAGGTGATGATGCCAACATCAAGCGTGTATTTCCTGGCGAAGAGATTGTCGAGCGCCGCAAGACTAGTAGCCCCGGCGACGGTCGATAGTTGATCCCGATCGTGGTTCGATAAGGATCGGGGTTGCCACCCGCATCTGACCAACTATACTCGTGATCATGGGTACCGGGCGAAATCACGCTGATTTGGGACCGCGGCGATTCTGGCGAAGGCTGGTTAGCGCGGCGGCCATCTATGCGCTGGTCATGCAACCGCTATTGTTGGAGGTGGTTGGTACCCAGCTAGCCAACGCTTCGACCCTTGAGGGATTTTCTCTATCCCAACTTTGCTTGCATAACACAGACGGCAGCCCGCTTGCGCCGGCTGGTCAGACCAAACACCCTGCTCATGACCATTGTTTGCTGTGTTTTACGGGAGCTTTTCATCTCCTGGATGCACCCTGGCAGGTAGCGGTCTCGTCCGCTAGCCTGGAATTCAGCAAGGTACAGCAATCAGCGCATCCGCTGCGCCTATCTTCGTTCTCGCGATACTCCGTCGCAAGTCCCAGGGGTCCTCCGCTCGCCGCGTGATGCACGACAGCCTCGAAGGCTGCCACTAGCTGCTTTCACGTTTTTGACCGGAGAATCCTGATGTCTCGACACCTGCTGCGTTCACTTGCGCTGGCGAATTTTATCGCGTTGGCGTTCACCTCTCATGCCCTAGCTCACTGCTTCGTCGGCGCCCGTTTTCTTCCAGCTACGCTGGCGACCGACGATCCCTGCGTCGCCGACGAAATGTCGATGCCAACCGTTACACGAGTAAAAACCCCGGACATGCCGCCCGGCGTCGAGTGGGATATTTCGGGCGACTTTTCAAAGCGCATCACCGAAAACTTCGGCGTCTCGTTCAGTCAAACCTGGACCCACATTCGCCAACCCGACGGCACAGTCACGGCGGGATTTCAAAATCTCGGAACGGCGTTCCAGTTTCAGGCGCTGAAGGATCGGCAGCACGAGTTTGCATTGCTGTTCGGGCTCAATGTCGATTGGGGCCATACCGGTTCAACCGGATCTGGTCTGGCCGACACATTCAGCCACGTTACCCCGACGGTCAGTTTCGGGAAAGGTTTTGGCGATTTGCCGGATGGCTTTTCATGGCTTCGTGCATTCGCGGTGACCGGACAGGCCGGCTATCAAATTCCCACGAACTCCTTCGATTTCACCCAGAACGTCTTTATTCCACAACAGTTGGTTTACGGCGCATCCTTGCAATACAGCATGCCCTACCTGAAATCCGAGATCATTGATCTTCAGCTTCCTGAGTTTTTCAATCATCTTATTCCGATCGTCGAAGCAAGTTTTACGACGCCGGTCGCGAATAATTTCGGCAATCCCTACACCACGACTGGAACGATCAACCCCGGTGTGATCTGGGTCGGAAGCTATTTCCAGGTGGGCTTGGAGGCCGTGATACCGATCAATCGCGAAAGCGGCAGCGGGGTCGGCGTTCTCGGCCAGTTGCATCTGTATCTCGACGACATGTTCCCGACGGGCATTGGACGGCCTTTGTTCGGCGGCACCTCTACCCCTCCCCGCAAATTGACCTTTTGAGGCTGCACCATGCGAACACTAACTTTTGCGACATTGGCCCTCCTCACCGTCGTGGCAAACACCGCCGTCGAGGCTCACGCCTTTCTCGACCATGCGGAGCCCCGCGTTGGAAGCACCGTGCCAACCGGACCCCGAGAGGTCATTCTTTTCTATAGCCAGAATCTGGAGCCGGCATTCAGCTCCGTCGAAGTGAGCGATGGCAACGGCGCGCGCGTCGATCTAGGCAAGCCAAGGATTAGCGCCGGCGTCATGCGTGTCGGGCTAAAGCAATTGCCGCCGGGGACCTATAAGGTTCGCTGGGAGGTTCTGTCGGTCGATACCCATACAACCGAGGGCAGCTTCTCCTTTCATGTCGGAAAGTAAAGGCCGCGGTTAAAAAGATGCGACGGGCGATCCGCTCCCTTCGTCGGTCCGGCCGTTGCATCAAATCGTACCTGGCGTGGAGAACATTTTGATCAATCCGCTGATCGCCGTGCGGGATATTCACTTCGTTTCGTCGGTGATTGTCGCGGGGGTCGTCTTCTTTGATTTGTTCGTCGCTTCGCCGGCCTTGCGGCGCGGCGCGGCCATGGCCATGTTTAGAAACCGCACCGCCAGAATTTTATGGATCGGTCTTTTCGTGTCGATCCTTTCGGCCTTTGCATGGCTTTGCCTTTTGTCTGCCCGGATTGCCAGCAAGCCGATAGAAGAAGTCGTTGCGGACGGCACGATCTGGATCGTTCTTTCGCGAACACAGTTTGGCTTCGCCTGGGGGTTGCGATTCTTGTTCGCCGTCATGCTTGCCGTCAGCCTTTGGCTACGATCGGCAGGGAACTCGAGCCCGTCTTTATGGCAGAGGTTTCCGGCCACACTGTTGGCCGGGGCGTATCTCGGCTCGCTGGCCTTTGCAGGGCATGGTCAAGAAGGTCTCGGTCTTGAAAGAAACATTCATCTTGCGGCGGACTTCCTGCATCTGATCGCGGCCGGTCTCTGGCTTGGGGGCCTCATCCCCCTTGCGCTGTTGCTGGTCTATCTACGCCGATTCCGCGAGGAGACCTGGACATCCGTGGCGTGCGACACCGCCAGTCGCTTCTCCAATCTCGGCATCCTCGCCGTCGGAGTGTTGCTGATCAGCGGAACAATCAATGCCGCATTCCTGATCGGTGGCATGCAGAGCCTCATCGACACACGTTATGGCCAATTGTTACTCCTCAAAATAACGTTGTTCGCCGCGATGGTCTGTCTGGCCGGGATCAACAGGCAGTACCTGCTGCCCCGACTTTGCAACAAGGTCGGAATTGATTTGAGCACTCGAACGGTCCAGTGGCTGGTGCGCAGCGCGCTGGCCGAAACTGCTCTCGGGCTGGGCGTCGTCATTATCGTCGGAATGCTCGGCGTCATGGCGCCTGCAACGGATATGGCTACGCATCTTCATTGAATCGTCTTCTGTCATGTCGCGACCATGCGTCTACGCCGCAACAGACACCCGGCGAAGTTCGCACCGCGCCCTCTCCGGCTGCCCTTTACCTTACTATATTACCTTCATTCCCTTTCCCTTTTCTTAGGCGCCATTTGGTCGGCGATTAAATTCCATTCATTTCAGAAGTTGCTCGAATATTGAACAATCGTTGCTGAAATTGATGACAAGACGAAAATTATGGTCTACGAGTGCGAGTTCAGACTAACCGCAAGGTCGAAGTCTGGTGGTCCAAGTCTCGGGAGGAGCCCTGACGCGCACCAAGCAGCGTCGTCCCGCCAATCAAAATCAAATCTATATTTCGGGAAAATAGGGTCGACACAATTTTTAGAGCAGGGCTTCTTGCCCTGCTCTTTTTTCTTTTGGAAAGCTGGTTTCTCCTGCAGGGCTAGCTGGCCTGGAAATCCCGAATCCGACGTCAATCCCGCTCGAGAAAATTCGATCCGATATCGGCCTTCTTTTTGATCGGATCGAAGTCGCAATAGACGCCATCGGCGAGCAGCGTGTAGCTCGAAACGATCCTGTACTTGTCGAGCTTGACGGAGTTCAAGCCGATCAGATTGGTATTGGTTCCACCATTCCATTTGAACGGGGTCGGGCTCGACGCCTTTTCGCAGGCCGCAACCGCTTCCGCAAAGACATAGCCTTCAACAAACGCCTTCATGGTCTGAAGCTGAGCGTTGGTTTTCCAATTCATGTAAAAGGACGCGGCAAAGCCCGCGATGGTCAGAAGCAAGAGCCCGACAATGATCCGCTGGAACGTCATTTCCCTCTTCTCCCCAATCCCCAAGAAAATGCTCTAAAGAATATCAACCGGTCACGCGATCAGAACGGCATCCCCATCAGCCGGGACAGCCGATCGATGTTGAGGAAGCCTGCATGATAGGCCGCCAAGCCCGCCGCAAAAATGACCGCCGACAGCAGCGTCGTCCAAATCAGCTTTCGCCCCATCTGGCTCGCGACCGGCGCACCAGGATCGGTGCCCGCAACGCTCTCGCCATCCTCGTGCTGGCTGCGCACGCCAAACGGCAGCGTCACGAACAGCACGACCCACCATAAGACGAAGTAGATCGCAAACCCGGTTGAGATGGTGTAGGCCATCGCGGTTCAAGCCTGCTCGATTTCGACAAGCGCACCGGAAAAGTCCTTGGGATGCAGAAACAGCACCGGCTTGCCGTGGGCGCCGATCTTGGGCGTGCCGTCGCCGAGCACGCGCGCGCCCTCCTTGATCAAGGTATCGCGCGCCGCGATGATGTCGGGCACGTCATAACAGATGTGATGGATGCCGCCGTCGGCATTGCGCTCGAGGAATTTGGCGATCGGCGAGGTCGCGCCGAGCGGCTGGATGAATTCGATCTTGGTGTTGGGCAAAGTCACGAACACGGTGATGACGCCGTGCTCGGGCAGCGGCACCGCCGCGGAAATATCGGCGCCGAACGCCGCGCCATAGATCCTGGCGGCCTTCTCGGCATCCCTCACCGCGATCGCCACATGATTAAGCCGGCCCAGCATGACGCTCCTCTGCCCCACTTATAGCTTGCGCGCACGGTTCGCAAAACCGGCAATCGCCGTGGAATCCGGTCAAAGCGCCGCGTGTGCGGCCGCCTGCTAACTAGACGGTCAGGACGTGAACGTAGCATAAGGGCTTTTTGCCCCACTGCTCATTCAACGAGGCGCGCACGGCCCGGCGCACCGATTCCGCCATTGCGTCGGGATCGCGCCGCCGCGCCCGCGGCAACCCTTCCACGGTCGACACCACGACGTCGAACACGATCTCGTCGATGATTTCTCCGGCCGTATTTTTTTCGGGTATTCCGACCAGATCGACCTCGGGATCGTCGGCCAGTTCGCCCTTGTCGGTCACCGCGATCGCGATAAAGGCACAGCCGGCAAAAGCCATGCGGCGCCGTTCGACCACGGCGCGTGATTTGGAATCCTCCAGGATGGCACCATCCTTGTAGAGCCGCCCGGATGGCAGCTCCTCGATGATGCCGGGCTCGCCCGGTCCGAGCTTGACCAGGTCACCATTGCGGCAGATCAGAGCCTTGACGCCCGCGGCCCCGGCCAGCTTGGCGTGCTCGAACAAATGCAGCGCTTCACCGTGAACGGGGATCAGGAGTTGCGGACGCACCCAACCAATCATGTCGCGCAATTCGTCGCGGCGCGGGTGCCCGGAGACGTGAACGAGGTGGGTTCGGTCGGTAATGACCTCGACACCCTGCGTGATCAGCCCGTTGATGATGGCACCCACCGCCTTCTCGTTACCGGGAATGGTGCGCGAGGAGAAGATTACGCAGTCGCCCTTGTTGAGCGTCACCTGCGGATGGTCGTCATTGGCGATGCGTGACAACGCCGCGCGCGGCTCACCCTGGCTTCCGGTACACAGCGCCAGTACCTTGTCGGGGGGAAAATGACCGTACAGGTCGGCGCCGCGGAAATTCTGCACCCCGTCGAGATGGCCGGTTTCGCGCGCCACCTGCACCACGCGCTCCATGGCGCGCCCGACCACTACCACCTCGCGCCCCGAGATGCGCGCGGCATCCGCTACCGCCCGCAGCCGCGCGACGTTGGAAGCAAAGGTGGTCACGGCGACCCGGCCCTTCGCCGACTTCACCAACTCAATAATGGTCTTGGCGACTTCGGCTTCCGACGGCGAACGCCCTTCCCGAACCGCATTGGTGGAATCGCCGATCAGCGCCAGCACACCGGCGTCACCGAGCTCACGCAACCGCCGCTCGTCGGTCGGCAGGCCGATGATCGGTGTCGGATCGATCTTCCAGTCGCCGGTATGTAGAACGGTCCCGGCCTCGGTGTGGATCGCCAACGCGTGCGACTCCGGAATCGAATGCGCCACCGGAATAAATTCGACATTGAACGGACCGAGGTCGATCCGTCCGCCAGACGGCACAATTGTGACCGGAATCTTCGGCGGATTGCGCTCGGAGGCGCATTTGGCCTCAAACAGCGCGGCGCTGAACTTGGTCGCATAGATCGGGCATTTCAGCTTGGGCCAGAGGTCGATGATGGCGCCGAAATGGTCCTCATGGGCGTGCGTCAGCACGAGGCCGATCAGATTCTTCCGTTCTTTTTCGAGAAAGCGGATGTCGGGCATGATGGTATCGATGCCCGGCAGATGCTCCTCATCGCCAAAGGACACACCTAGATCGACTGCGAGCCATGAGCGCTGATGGCGATTACCGAGGCCATAGATCGACAGGTTCATGCCGATCTCGCCAACCCCACCGAGCGGCGCGAAGGTCAATTCATCCGGTCGCGCCATCAGGCTGCTCCCGCGGAAGCGGCCGAGCCGAAATAGACGTCGCCCGCCGAAATTGGAACCCGCTCGCCGCCGGATGTCGCGACGATCATGCAGCCGGTATCATCGATGGTGTCGAACGTGCCCGCCACCGTCGCGCCGCCGCTATGGACGGCGACCGGCTGTCCAAGCCCGGCCGCGCGCTCTAGCCAGAGCCGCCGGATCTCACCAAAGCCGCGTCCGTGGTCCCAGAGGCTACGAAATTCCGCCCAGCTATCCGACAGGGTCGAGAACAATTCCTCGGCGCCGACATCGACGCCGATGGCCTTAAGCGAAGTCGCTGGCGTCGGCGTGCGATCTGGGGCGGCGACGACGTTTGTGCCAATGCCGACCACGACCGCGAGGTGATCGCCCGGTACAGCCTCCGCTTCCAGCAGGATGCCGGCGAGTTTTTGTTGTCCCGCCAGCACGTCGTTGGGCCATTTCAGCGAAAACTTCACATCGTCCGATCCCGCCGATCTGGCCGACGCCTCCATGCCCACCCTTTGCAGCGCCGTCTCCAGGGCAAGCCCCGCGGCGAAACCAAGCGTCGCCGCGACCGCGGGCGAAACGTCGATTATTTCGAGGATGCTGCAGGCAAGGTTCCCGCGCGGCGCGATCCAAGGGCGGTGTCTTCGCCCGCGCCCGGCGGTCTGTTCGGAGGTTACAAACCACATCGGCCCGCGCTCGCCGTCGCGGGCACGCGTTAAAGCCTCCGCGTTGGTCGAGCCGATGCTGTCAAAGGCAGCGAGCCGGTAACCCGCCGATATAGCTCGTGGGCCGAGCGAAAATGCCATCTCAGGGCTGATCCGGCTTTGCCAGATCTGTCTGGGCACCGATGGTTTTGTTGGGCATGATCTGCTCCGAAAACCGGGGTCCACTTTTCGGGATCATGCCCCTAAAAGAGTGACTTCGCCGCGACCGTGGCCACGCTCACCAGCGGCCCCGGATAGACGAAAAAGAAGATGTTGAAGAGGCCCGCGACCGCCAACACCGTGCGCAATTCCAGGCGCATCGGGTCGAGTTTGGCCAGCGGCTCGTCGAAATACATCACCTTGATGATGGTGAGGTAGTAAAACGCGCCGACGACGCTTGCGAGCACGCCGACCACCGCCAGCGTGAACAAGCCGGCTTTGATCGCGGCAACGAAAACGTAGAATTTTGCGAAGAAACCCGCGAGCGGCGGGATACCCGCGAGCGAAAACAGCAACATCGCAAAGAAGAACGCCAGCAGCGGGTTGGTGCGCGACAGTCCTGCGAAGTCGCTGATATTCTCGACATGCTGGCCGTTGCGCTTCATCGTCAGGATGACCGCAAAGGAGCCGAGCGTCATCGCCACGTAGATCGCAATATAGACCAGCACGCCCTGCGCGCCCTCCGCTGTCCCTGCAGCGAGCCCGACAAGGGCAAAACCCATATGACCGATCGAGGAGTAAGCCATCAGCCGCTTGATATTCTTCTGGCCGATGGCGGCAAACGATCCCAGCGCCATCGAGGCGATCGCGACGAACACCACGATCTGCTGCCATTGCGAGACAATTCCCGGAAACGCCGTGAGCGTCACACGGGTGAACACGGCAAGTGCTGCGACCTTCGGCGCGGAAGCAAAGAACGCGGTGACCGGCGTCGGCGCGCCCTCGTAGACGTCGGGCGTCCACATGTGGAACGGCACGGCCGAGACTTTGAAGCATAGCCCGGCGAGCAGGAACACCAACCCGAACACGATGCCGATGCTGCCGGTCTTGGCGGCGGCCGCGATGCCGGCGAAACCGACAGTGCCGGTGAAGCCATAAATCAGCGAGGCGCCGTACAGCAGCATGCCCGACGACAGCGCACCCAGCACGAAATATTTCAGGCCGGCCTCGGTTGATTTGGCGTTATCGCGGTTGCTCGACGCGACGACGTAAAGCGCAAGGCTCATCAGCTCCAATCCCAGATAGAGCATGATCAGGTCGCCGGCCGAGATCAGCACCATCATGCCGAGCGTCGAAAGCAGCACCAGGATGGCATATTCAAAGATGCGGCGGGAGGGATCGGCGAGGAATTCGGTCGAAAGTACCAGCGTCGCGGCCGAACCGATCAACGCCAGGACCTTCAGGAAGCGGGCAAAGTCGTCAACAATGAAACTGCCGCTGAACGTTGTGAGCTTTCCGGCAGGCAGCGACAGCTCGAGTACGCCGACCACCACCAGAAGACATACCGCAAGGCCCGTGATGAGGCTGCTCGTCTGCGGGCCCCGGTAGGCCCCCAACATCAGCAGCACCATGGCGCCGACAGCAAGCACAAGCTCCGGCAACACGGGCAGCAGTTGATAACCTGCACTCTCAAAGCTCATGGCACGTAGTCCTAATCAAGGCGTTTACTGCAGCAGCGCCGCTGCCTTCACGGCAGTCACGGCGGTGTTGTAGTTGTTGACGAGTTGCTGCACCGACGACGCCGACATGTCGAGCACCGGCTTCGGGTAGAAGCCGAACAGGATGGTCAGAGCCACCAGCGGCATCAGCGTCAGGCTCTCACGAAAAGTGAGATCCTTGATGGTTGCCAACGACGGTTTGACTAGCGCTCCGAATACCACCTTGCGATAAAGCCATAGTGCATAGGCCGCCGACAAAATCACACCGGTTGTGGCGAGAGTCGCGGTGGGAATCGAGACCTTGAAGGTGCCGATCAGTGTCATGAATTCGCCGACGAAGCCGGACGTGCCGGGCAGACCGACATTGGCCATGGTGAAGACCATGAACACCAGCGCGTAAAGCGGCATCCGGTTGACGAGCCCGCCATAGGCGGTGATCTCGCGGGTATGCATGCGGTCGTAGACGATGCCGACGCAGAGGAACAGCGCGCCCGACACGATGCCATGCGAGACCATCTGGAACACGCCCCCGGCAACCCCTTGCGTGGTTCCGGCGAAAATCCCCATGGTGACGAAGCCCATATGGGCGACCGACGAGTAGGCGATGAGCTTCTTGATGTCTTCCTGCATCAGCGCGACGAGCGAGGTGTAGATGATCGCGATCACCGAGAGCGAGAAGATCAGCGGCGCGAAATCATGCGAGGCCAGCGGGAACATCGGCAGCGAGAAACGCAGGAAGCCGTAGCCACCCATTTTCAGCAGGATCGCGGCCAGGATCACCGAGCCTGCCGTCGGCGCCTCCACATGGGCATCCGGCAGCCAGGTGTGAACCGGCCACATCGGCATCTTCACCGCGAAGGAGGCAAAGAACGCAAGCCACGCCCAGGTCTGCAAGCTGCGCGGCACGGCGGTGTGCATCAGGGCCGGAATATCCGTGGTGCCGGCGTTCCAGTACAACGCCATGATCGCCAGCAGCATCAGGACGGAGCCGAGCAGCGTATAGAGGAAGAACTTGAAGGAGGCGTAGACCCGGCGTGGGCCGCCCCATACGCCGATGATCAGGAACATCGGGATCAGGCCGCCCTCGAAGAACAGGTAGAACAGCACGAGGTCGAGCGCGGAGAAGGTGCCGACCATCAGCGTTTCCAGGAGCAGGAACGCCATCATGTACTCGCGCACCCGCAACGTGACGGATTTCCAGCTGGCCACGATGCAGAAAGGCATCAACGCCGTGGTCAGGATCACGAACGGCAGCGAAATGCCATCCACACCCATGTGGTAGGTGATGGCGTTGGCGAGCCACGGCGCCTTTTCGACGAACTGGAAGTCGGGCTGAGCCGGATCGAAGCGCCAAACCAGGATCAACGACACCGCGAAGGTGATCAGCGTGGTCCACAGCGCGATCCAGCGCGCGTTGCGCCGCGCGGCTTCGTCGTCACCGCGGCTGATATAGATCAGCAGCGCGCCGACCACGGGAAGGAAGGTTACGACGGAGAGAATGGGCCAGGTTGTCATCACTGGGCTCCCACGCCGAACATGAACCAGGTAATCAGCCCTGCAACCCCGATCAACATGGCGAAGGCGTAGTGGTAGAGATAGCCGGTCTGAAGCCGCACCACGTTGCGGGTCACGTCAAGCACCCGGGCCGACACACCATCCGGGCCGAAGCCGTCAATAATGTAACCGTCGCCGACCTTCCACAGGAAGCGTCCGATCCGCTTCGCTGGGCGGACGAAGATCAGGTCGTAGAGCTCGTCGAAATACCACTTGTTGAGCAGGAACTGGTAGAGTAGCCGCTGTTGGTTGGCGAGCTCGACCGGCAGGTACGGCCGTCGGATATAGAACAGCCACGACACCACAAAGCCCGCTGCCATCATCACCGTCGGCAGGAACGCGACGCTCTCGGGGATGTGGTGCATGTCTTCGATGATGTGCGGGTTCATCTTCAAGGACTCGCGGAAGAACTCTTCCACGCCATGGCCGGCGAATAGCTCCTTGAACGGGAAGCCCGCCAGGATCGATCCAGCGGCAAGGATGCCGATCGGAATCAGCATCCACAACGGCGCCTCATGCGCGGCCTCATAATGTTCCTGATCGTGCGGCTCGCCATGGAAGGTTTTGAAGATCAGGCGCCACGAGTAGAACGAGGTCAGGCCCGCCGCGACCACCGTCGTCAGAAAGCCATACAACGCAACCGGATTGTGCGAGGCGAACGAAGATTCGATGATGGCGTCCTTGGAGAAATAGCCCGCGGTGAGCGGGAATCCGGTCAGCGCCAGCGTGCCGATCACCATCACGAAATAGGTGAAGGGGATCCGGTCCTTCAAGCCACCCATGTTGCGGATGTCCTGCTCGTGATGCATCGCATAGATCACCGAGCCTGAGCCTAAGAACAACAGCGCCTTGAAGAAGGCATGCGTGAACAGATGGAACATGCCGACGGAGTAGGCCCCCGCCCCCATCGCCACGAACATGTAGCCGAGCTGCGAACAGGTCGAATAGGCGACAATCCTCTTAATGTCGTTCTGTACGAGGCCGACGGTTGCCGCGAAGAAGGCGGTGGTCGCGCCGATGAACATCACAAAGGCTTGCGCGCTGGGAGCGAGCTCGAACAGCGGTGACAGCCGCGCCACCATGAAGACCCCTGCGGTGACCATGGTCGCGGCATGGATCAAGGCCGAGACCGGCGTCGGGCCTTCCATCGCGTCGGGCAACCAGGTATGCAGCAGGAATTGCGCCGATTTGCCCATCGCGCCCATGAACAGAAGCAGGCATGTCAGCGTCAGCGCGTCGGCGTGCCAACCGAAGAAATCAATGGTCTTCCCGGTCAGGCCCGGCGCGCCCGCGAAGATCGTCTCGTAATCGGTCGAGCCGATCAGCATAAAGATCGCGAAAATGCCAAGCGCGAAGCCGAAATCGCCGACCCGGTTGACGATGAAGGCCTTGATCGCCGCGGCGTTCGCCGACGGCTTCTGGTACCAGAAGCCGATCAACAGATAACTCGCCAGACCAACGCCCTCCCAGCCGAAGAACAGCTGAACCAGATTATCTGCGGTCACCAGCATCAGCATCGCGAAAGTGAACAGCGACAAATAGGCAAAGAACCGGGGCCGGTACGGGTCCTCGTCCATATAACCGATCGAGTAGACATGCACGAGCGAGGAGATGGTATTGACCACCACCAGCATCACGGCGGTCAGCGTATCCACCCGCAATGCCCAGGCGACCTGCAGATCGCCCGATATGATCCAGGGGAATAGCGCGACCCTGACGTCATGATGCATGAAGCCGACATCGACCAATGCCACCCACGACAACGCCGCCGCGACAAGCAACAGGCCGGTCGTAATCAATTCGGCCGCGCGCGAGCCTGCCGCCGGCGGCTCGGCTGCGTGATGGTCGTCGTGGCCGTGATCGTCATGGGCGTCGGGCTCGTGGCTGGACGCATGGATGACGCTGGCATCTTCGCCGATCGGCACCGCGCCATGGTCATTCGCGTCCCCGTGATGCTCGATCTCATCGCCGGCCGGATTGCGCGCATGGGCGCCGAAGATGGAGATCAGCCCGGCGAGGACAGCGCCGATCAGCGGCAGAAAGACGATTGCCTGGATCATTGACGCGCTAGCCCTTCATCAGATTGACGTCTTCAACCGCGATCGAACCGCGGTTGCGGAAATACACCACGAGCACCGCAAGACCGATCGCCGCTTCCGCCGCCGCCACCGTAAGCACCAGCAGCGCGAATACCTGGCCGACGATGTCGCCGATGAACGTCGAAAACGCCACCAGGTTGATATTGACGGCGAGCAGGATCAGCTCGATCGACATCAGGATGACGATGATGTTCTTCCGATTGAGAAAGATGCCGAGAATCCCGAGCGTGAACAGGATCGCGCCGACCGAGAGATAATGTCCAAGACCGATCGTCATTGCACCCACTCCGCCGCGTCCGCGTCCTGCAGGCCCTGGCCGGATGCCACCTTGCGCACGCTCATCGCAAGTTCCGGCGTCCGCGCGTTCTGTACATTGATGTCCTGCCGCTTGACGCTGGCCTTATGGCGCAGCGTCAGCACGATGGCGCCGATCATCGCGACCAAGAGCACCATCCCCGCGATCTGGAAGTAATGGATGTACTTGGTATAGAGCACGAGGCCGAGCGCCTCGGTATTGCTGACATTGGCCGGGATCGCGGCCGTGATCGACTTGGCGACATTGGGATTGATGACCCAACTGCCCCCGACCAGCAGCAATTCGGCCAGGAATACGGCGCCGATCACCAGACCGATCGGCAAATATTCCAGAAAGCCCTCACGCAGCTCGGTAAAATCGACATCGAGCATCATGATCACGAATAGAAACAGCACCGCGACCGCGCCGACATAAACGACGACCAGGATCATCGCCAGGAACTCAGCTCCCATCAGCACGAACAGGCCGGAGGCGTTGACGAAGGCCAGAATCAGAAACAGCACGGAGTGCACGGGATTGCGCGACACAATCACCATGACCGCCGACGCCACGCAGATGCCGGCGAACAAATAGAAGAACAGCACTGGAAGGATCATGCGGATTGCCCTTCCGTCATTCCGGGATGGTCCGAAGGACCAGACCCGGAATCTCGAGATTCCGGGTTCGCGCTTCGCACGCCCCGGAATGACGTGGAGGTATCGGGAAACATCATACCCTTCACCTCACCGGTACGGCGCGTCGAGTTCGATCGCCTTGGCAATCTCGCGCTCCCAGCGGTCACCATTGGCGAGAAGTTTCGCCTTGTCATAATAAAGCTCCTCGCGGGTCTCGGTCGCGAATTCGAAATTCGGGCCCTCGACGATGGCATCGACTGGACAGGCCTCCTGGCACAACCCGCAATAAATGCACTTCACCATGTCGATGTCGTAGCGCACGGTGCGGCGGGTGCCGTCGTTGCGGCGCGGTCCGGCTTCGATCGTGATCGCCTGCGCCGGGCAGATCGCCTCGCAAAGCTTGCAGGCGATGCAGCGCTCCTCACCGTTCGGATAGCGGCGCAGCGCATGCTCGCCACGAAAACGTGGCGAGATCGGTCCCTTCTCGAACGGATAGTTCAGTGTCGGCTTCGGCTTGAAGAAATAGCGCATGGCGAGAAAGAACGCCGACACGAATTCGGAGAGCAGCAGCGAGCGGGTGGTGGCGTTGATGTTGACACTCATAGCGACCTCATTTCGGTGCGATCCCCGCGAACTGCAGCACGCCGGCGACGACAACCACCATCGCCAGCGACAGCGGCAGGAACACCTTCCAGCCGAGCCTCATCAACTGGTCGTAGCGGTAGCGCGGCACGATCGCCTTCGCCATCGCAAACAGGAAGAACATGAAAAATAGCTTGAGCGAGAACCAGATCACGCCGGGCACCCAGGTGAAGGGCGGCAATGCGACCGGCGGCAGCCAGCCGCCCAGGAACATGATCGTGGCCATGGCGCACATCGTGGTGATCGCGACGTACTCGCCGAGCATGAAAAGGAGATAGGGTGTCGAGCCATATTCGACCATGAAGCCGGCGACCAGCTCGGATTCGGCCTCCACCAGGTCGAACGGCGGGCGATTGGTTTCCGCGAGCGCCGAGACATAGAAGACCACGAACATCGGAAATAGCGGCAGCCAGTACCAATTCAGGAACGTCACCCAGGGCAATCCGATGAGGCCGCCGAGCCCGCGTGTGTTCTGGGCCTCGACCACGCTCGACAGATTGAGCGAGCCCGCGCAAAGCAGGACCGTGATGATCACGAACCCGATCGAGACCTCGTAGCTCACCATCTGCGCCGCCGAGCGAAGCGCTGCGAGGAACGGGTATTTCGAGTTCGATGACCAACCGGCCATGATGATGCCGTAGATCGACAGCGACGAAATTGCAAAAATGTAGAGCACCCCGACATTGATGTCCGAGATCACCCAACCGAGATTCATCGGGATCACCGCCCATGCCGCGAGCGCGAGCACGCAACTCACCAGGGGCGCCAGCAGGAATACACCCTTGTTGGCGCCAGCAGGAATGATCGGCTCCTTCAGTACGAACTTCAAAAGGTCGGCGAAGGATTGGAACAGGCCCCAAGGCCCCACCACGTTGGGGCCGCGCCTGATCTGCACCGCCGCCCAGATCTTTCGGTCGGCCAGCAGGATGTAGGCGATCGCGATCAGCAGCACCACGAGCAGCAACAGGCTCTGCGCGATCATGATGATCAGCGGCCACAATGTACCGGTCCAGAACTCGGCCATCAGTTCACTCCGCTGCCGTCAGCATTTGTCCCGAAGCCAGACGGGAGCACTCCGCCATGACCGCGGAGGCCCGCGCGATCGGGTTGGTCAGGTAAAAATCCTCAACGGAAGTCTTGAACGGCGTCTTCTCGATAGTGCCGCTCTTGCCGGCGAGCGCCTTGATGTCGTCGGCGTTGCCGGCCTCGATCCGGTCAAGCCGCATCAGATGCGGCGCGGCCTTGAAGATCGCCTGCCGCAAAGCTTGTAGCGAATCGTAAGGTAGCTTTTTGCCGAGAACATCCGACAGCGCCCGGATGATCGCCCAGTCCTCACGCGCCTGCCCCGGAGGAAATCCAGCGCGGTTGGCCATCTGCACCCGGCCCTCGGTGTTGACGAAAATGCCGGACTTTTCGGTGTAGGCCGCGCCCGGCAGGATAACGTCGGCGCGGTGGGCGCCACGATCGCCATGGGTGCCGATATAGACCGTGAAGGTGCCCTCGGGCACCTTCACCTCATCGGCGCCCAGCAGGAACAAGACGTCGAGCGTGCCGAACGTCGCCATCTCTACCGAACTCAGGCCGCCTGGGCCCGCGGCAAAGCCAATATCGAGCGCACCGACGCGGGAGGCGGTATCCTGCAAAACCGCGAAACCGCTCCAGCCGTCCTTTATCGCGCCGAAATCCAGCGCGAGCTTGGCCGCAAGCGCGAGAACCGCAGGTCCGTCGCGCCGGACGGCCACGCCGCCGCCAACCAGCACGATCGGATTTTTCGCATTCCTTAGAACGTCCGCGAAGGAATGCTTGCCGGCGGCAAGATCGCTGAGCGAGTCCGTGCCCGCACCCAGGTAGTCGTAGGTGTAGGTAAGATCGGCCTTGGCCCCGACAACGCCGATCTTGAGCTGGCCGCTGCGCCAGCGCTTGCGGATGCGCGCGTTAAGGACCGCGGCTTCCCTGCGCGGGTTCGAACCCACGATCAGCAGCGCGTCAGCCTGTTCAATCCCGGCAATCGTCGGGTTGAAAATATAGGAGGCGCGGCCGGCCTTGGGATCGAAGGCATCGCCGCCCTGCACCGCGAGATTGACGGAGCCACATTTCGCCAACAGCTCCTTCAGCGCAAACATTTCTTCAACCGCGGCAAGATCGCCCGCAATTGCCCCGATCCGCCTGCCGTCGATGCGAGCTACCTTCGCCGCGATGGCTGCGAACGCCTCAGACCATGACGCCGCACGGAGCTGGCCATTCTCCCGGATGTAGGGACGGTCCAGCCGCTGCGTACGCAGGCCGTCAACGATGTGGCGGGTCTTGTCGGAAATCCACTCCTCGTTCACCGCCTCGTTGACGCGCGGCAGTATCCGCATCACCTCGCGGCCGCGGGTATCGACGCGGATCGCCGAGCCGACCCCGTCCATCACGTCGATCGACTGGGTCTTACCAAGCTCCCAGGGCCGCGCAGCGAAGGCGTAAGGTTTGGAAGTCAACGCGCCCACCGGGCAAATGTCGACGAGGTTGCCTTGAAGCTCTGAGGTCAGCGCGGTTTCGAGATAAGTGGTGATCTCCATGTCCTCGCCGCGGCCGGTCGCGCCCATCTCGGGAACGCCGCAGACTTCGGCGGCAAAGCGGACACAGCGCGTGCACTGGATGCATCTGTTCATCGAGGTCTTGACCAGCGCGCCGAGATATTTGTCCTCGACCGCGCGCTTGTTCTCGGCGAAGCGCGAGGTGTCGACGCCGTAGCCCATCGCCTGATCCTGCAGGTCGCACTCCCCACCCTGGTCGCAGATCGGGCAATCCAGGGGATGGTTGATCAGCAGGAACTCCATCACACCTTCGCGCGCCTTCTTCACCATCGGCGAACGGGTCGAGATTTCCGGCGGCTCGCCCTTCGGACCGGGACGGCAGTCGCGAACGCCCCAGGCGCAGCTCGCGACCGGCTTGGGGCCGCCCTTCACCTCGACGAGGCACATCCGGCAATTGCCGGCGATCGACAGGCGCTCGTGGTAGCAAAAGCGCGGGATTTCCGCACCCGCGGCCTCGCACGCCTGCAGCAGCGTGAATTCCGCGGGAACATCGATCTCTTTGCCATCGACGATGAGTTTGGTCATTGCTGTCTCAAGTCTTTCCGAGCCTGCAATCGGGCGGCGTAATGCTGGCGGCCTTCATGGATCTCTTCACCCATTCCTGGGTGACGGTGCTGTAGGTCGCGAGAAAGGCAGGCTCGGCCTTGTCCTTCTCGCACAGAAACGGCAGATGCGGCTTCAGGTCGTAATCGCAGGACGCCAACCACTCGCGCCGGTCGGCGAATGCGGCGTTGATCTCCTCGCAGGAATAAAGGAAGTAGGAAACAAAACTCTCGTATTGGACCCTCGCGTCGCGGTTACCCGCCTTGATCGCGTCGTAGTCGGGAGCCGAGAATTTCGGATTCTTGAACGCCAGATCGATATAGCCCAAAAACGCCTGCCGCGCGCTGGCGGCGCGATTGCCGGTGCGGATTTCGTTGATCTGGAACAGGACCGCAACGAAGCCGAGCAGCGCCACGGTCGCCTGCGCCATCTGCGCCATCGTTCCGTATCTTTGCCACCAGAAAATGCTCGGTTGCGACATCGATCTCACTCCGCCGCGACCATATGCGCGGGATCGAGAATGCCGGCATCATCAATATCGGCTTTGCGCGAATATTCGTCGATGCGCGCCTCGATCTCGTGGCGGAAATGCGCGATCAGGCCCTGGATCGGCCAGGCGGCGGCGTCGCCGAGCGCGCAGATGGTGTGACCCTCAACCTGCTTTGTCACTTCCAGCAGCATGTCGATTTCGCGCTTGTGGGCGCGGCCCTCGGTCATCCGGGTCAGCACCCGCCACATCCACCCCGTGCCCTCGCGGCACGGCGTGCACTGGCCGCAGCTCTCGTGTTTGTAGAAGTAGGAAATGCGCGCAATCGCGCGGATCAGATCGGTCGACTTGTCCATCACGATGACGGCAGCGGTGCCAAGACCTGAGCGCAATTTGCCGAGGCTATCGAAATCCATCGGCGTATCGATGATCTGCTCCGCCGGCACCATGCGCACCGAGGAACCGCCGGGGATCACCGCCTTGAGATTATCCCAGCCGCCGCGGATGCCGCCGCAATGGCGCTCGATCAGCTCACGGAACGGAATCCCCATCGCCTCTTCGACATTGCAGGGCCGTTCGACATGCCCTGAAATACAAAACAGCTTGGTGCCGACATTGTTGGGCCGTCCGATGGCGGCGAACCACGCAGCACCCCGCCGCAAAATATCCGGCGCGACGGCAATCGACTCGACGTTGTTGACGGTGGTCGGGCAGCCGAACAGACCGACATTGGCGGGGAATGGCGGCTTCAGCCGTGGCATGCCCTTCTTGCCTTCGAGGCTCTCCAGCAGCGCGGTTTCTTCACCGCAAATATAGGCGCCGGCGCCATGCGTCACGTAGAGGTCGAACGGCCAGCCGTTGACGTTGTCCTTGCCGATCAGTTTGGCCGCATAGGCCTGATCGACCGCGGCCTCCAGATGCTCGCGCTCCCTGATGAATTCGCCGCGCACATAAATATAGCAAGCGTGCGCGCCCATCGCGAAGCTGGCAAGCAGGCAGCCCTCGACCAACAGATGCGGATCGTGCCGCATGATCTCGCGGTCCTTGCAGGTGCCGGGCTCGGACTCGTCGGCATTGACCACGAGATAGCTTGGGCGTCCGTCAGTGGAGTCTTTCGGCATGAACGACCATTTCAGGCCGGTCGGAAATCCAGCCCCACCGCGGCCGCGCAGGCCCGATGACTTCATCTCGTTGATGATCCAGTCGCGGCCCTTGTCGATGATCGCCTTGGTACCGTCCCAGGCACCACGCTGGCGCGCACCTTCGAGGCCCCAGTCATGGAGGCCGTAGAGGTTCTTGAAGATGCGATCCTTGTCGTCGAGCATGATCAAACTTCCCGGGATCAGCGATTGGACTGCGAGTAAGCAAGGCCCGCGGCGCACCCGCCAAAGGTCAGCGCCCACAGCAAAGCGGATTCAAGCGACGCATTCAGCGCATAGCGCTGCAACAGGAAAACCAACGCTGCCGCGCCCGCGGCATGCAAAGCCATATAGCGCCAGTTCTTCATCGTACCGACACTCCCCGGCCGAGCCGTTTGCAAATTACGGTCGCGCGTCATGTGGCTTCCTTCAGCGTGGTCAACCCGCCCACGGGAGCGGAGAACTGACGGTCGATCTGCGGTCCCGGCTTCGGCGGATGGCCAGAGGCGAAGCCATCGAGCATCTTGCCGAAGCTTTCCTTGGTCAGATCCTCATAAGTGTCCTTCCAGATCAGCGCCATCGGGGCGTTGACGCAGGCGCCGAGACACTCGACTTCTTCCCAGCTGAAACTGCCATCCTTGGACAAATGGAATGGTTCGTGGTGGATCCGGCTCTGGCACACCTCGATGAGATCGCCCGCTCCGCGCAGGCGGCACGGCGTCGTGCCGCAGACCTGGACGTGCGCCTTCTTGCCGACCGGCTGCAGCTGAAACATCGTGTAGAACGTCGCGATTTCGAGCGCGCGGATGTAGGGCATGCCAAGCAAATCCGCGACCGCCCGGATCGCCGCTTCCGAAACCCACCCGTCATGCTGCTCCTGGACGCGCCACAGGATCGGGATGACGGCAGAGGCCTGTCGGCCATCCGGAAATTTGGCGATCTGCTGCTTTGCCCAGGCAAGATTTTCCGGCGTGAAGGTGAAGCTTGCGGGCTGAAGTTCCTTGGGCGCGAGGCGGCGGACGGACATTGTATTCAGTCTCTCATTGCATGCGGCGCGCAGCGTCGGCGTTCAAGGCATCAATTCGATTTTGCCAGAACGCACTTGCGGTGCCGAACACGTTATAGCCGATGTGGGATGAAACCTTGATACGGTCGAGGATCGAAAGCTCGGTCACGGTTTCCAAGCGATTTGAGCGGGGATCGTAGACGATGAGTTTGAGCGGCGTCTGCTCGAGGATATAGCGCGATACGGTGTGATCGGGGTCGTTACCGTGCTCCTCGCACATGATCACGCTGTCGCCTTGCAACAGCCGCGTCCCACCCTTGATGGCCTCGACTTCGACGCCCTCGACGTCGAGCTTGATCAGATATTTGCCCTCAGGCGACACCTTGCCGTCGTCGAGGAGATTGTCGAGCGCAACGACCGGCACTTCTTCTCCGCCGCCACTGGTGTTGCTGGCGATGCTGAACGCCTCGTGCTTGGTACCGGACAGGCTCGCGGTACCCCTCGCCGCGCCGATCGCGCATTTCATCAACTCGAAGCGCTTGCCGTTGACCCTGGCGTTGTTGGCAAGCTTGGCAAAATTCTGCGACGACGGCTCGATTGCGATCGCCTTGTGCGCGCCGAATGGTGCACTCGTCACCAGCACCGACCAGTAGCCATAATTGGCGCCGCAATCGAGCAGCGTGTAGTCGATGTCGGCGGAATGACGAAACAGCAATTCCAGTTCGTCTTCATAATGGTAGGAGCGGTCGAGCAGCTTGCTCCAGTAACCATCGCCGTAGGGAAATTCAAAGATCGCATCCGCGTTGAGTTTGATCGCGATATTGCGCTCGGGCAGCGTCTTGCGCAGCAGATTGGCGCAACCGATGTAGCCGCGATGCGAGAAATGCGACGATATCTTCGAGCCGGTCACGAGCGCTACCGCAGCCGTTCGTTCCCACAGGTTGGCTCCCTCCAGAGACCCCGAAGCCCGATCAAAATGGATGGGCGGCAACGCGATCACCGATCGACCTCTCCGAACACGATGTCGAGCGAGCCCAGAATCGCCGAGACGTCGGCCAACAGATGGCCCCGGCAGATGAAATCCATCGCCTGCAAATGCGCGAAGCCTGGCGCACGGATCTTGCATTTGTATGGCTTGTTGCTGCCGTCGGCGACCAGGTAGACGCCGAACTCGCCCTTGGGCGCCTCGACCGCGACGTAGACTTCGCCGGCCGGCACGTGGAAGCCCTCGGTATAGAGCTTGAAGTGATGGATCAGTGCTTCCATCGAGCGCTTCATCTCGCCGCGGCGCGGCGGGAAAATCTTGTTGTCCTGCACCGCGACAGGTCCTTGCCCGTCGGCCGCGCGCAGCTTGGTGATGCACTGCTTCATGATGCGCACGGACTGGCGCATTTCCTCCATGCGGATGCAGTAGCGGTCGTAGCAATCGCCGTTCTTGCCGATCGGAATGTCGAAATCCATCTCGGCGTAGCATTCGTAGGGTTGGGCCTTGCGCAGATCCCAGGCGGCGCCGGAGCCACGCACCATCACGCCCGAAAAGCCCCACTCCCAGGCCTGCTTCAGTGAAACGACGCCGATGTCGACGTTGCGCTGCTTGAAGATGCGGTTGCCGGTGAGCAGCGTTTCGAGGTCGTCGACCACGCCGAGGAACGGATCGCACCAAGCCTCGATATCGTCGATCAACTTCGGCGGCAGGTCCTGGTGAACGCCACCGATCCGGAAATAGGCCGCGTGCATGCGCGAACCCGAGGCGCGTTCGTAAAATACCATCAGCTTCTCGCGCTCTTCAAAACCCCACAGCGGCGGGGTGAGCGCGCCGACGTCCATCGCCTGCGTGGTGACGTTGAGAAGATGCGACAGGATACGGCCGATCTCGCAGTACAAAACGCGGATCAATTGGCCGCGGCGCGGCACGTCAATGCCGAGCAACTTTTCCGCGGCGAGACAGAACGCGTGCTCTTGATTCATCGGCGCGACATAGTCGAGCCGGTCGAAATACGGGATCGCCTGCAGGTAGGTCTTATGCTCGATCAGCTTTTCGGTGCCGCGGTGCAAAAGGCCGATATGGGGATCGACTCTAGCCACTACCTCACCGTCAAGCTCCAACACCAAGCGCAGAACACCGTGCGCAGCCGGATGTTGCGGCCCAAAGTTGATTGTGAAGTTACGGAGTGCGGCTGTTTCGGTCATGGTCAGCCTTTCGGCCCGGCCTTCTCATCCCCGGGAAGCATCGGATAATCCGCGCCTTCCCATGGCGAGAGGAAATCGAATTTTCGGAATTCCTGGTTGAGGCGGACCGGCTCGTAAAGCACCCTCTTCTCCTGGTCGTCGTAGCGGACCTCGACAAATCCGGTAAGCGGGAAATCCTTACGCAGTGGGTGGCCGTCGAAGCCATAGTCGGTCAACAGACGCCGCATATCCGGGTGGCCGGTGAAGATCACGCCGTAAAGGTCGTAGGTTTCGCGCTCGAACCAGTCGGAACCGGGAAACACCTCGATGATCGAGGGCACTTGCGTAGTCTCGTCGGCTTCGGCGCGCAAACGTATGCGCGCATTCAGCGTCGGCGATAACAGATGGTAGACCACGTCGAAGCGCTTCTCGCGGCCGGGATAATCCACCGCGGTAATATCGGTCAGGTTGACGAAGCGGCAGCCAGGATCGTCGCGCAGGAAGCGGACGACGTCGACAATCTTCTCGGCGTGCACCGCCACGGTAAGCTGATTGAACGCGACAATATGATCGGTCGCAGCACCCGGAAGCGCGCTAACAATCGTCTGACCCAAAGCGTCGAGCCTGCCGTCGTCCATTCCAAAAAACCTTAGCGTTCGATGGTACCGGTGCGCCGGATTTTCTTCTGCAGCAGCATGACGCCGTAAAGCAGTGCTTCCGCCGTCGGCGGGCAGCCGGGCACGTAGATATCGATGGGCACGATGCGGTCGCAGCCGCGCACCACCGAATACGAATAGTGATAGTAGCCGCCGCCATTGGCGCATGATCCCATCGAGATCACGTAGCGCGGCTCAGGCATCTGGTCGTAAACCTTGCGCAGCGCAGGTGCCATCTTGTTGGTCAGCGTGCCCGCCACGATCATCACGTCGGATTGCCGCGGGGAAGCACGCGGCGCGAAGCCGAAGCGCTCGCAGTCATAGCGCGGCATCGACATCTGCATCATCTCGACCGCGCAACACGCCAGGCCGAATGTCATCCACATCAGCGATCCCGTACGCGCCCAGGTGATCAGATCGTCGGTGGCGGTGACGAAGAAGCCCTTGTCGGAAAGCTCGTGGTTGACCTCGAGGAAATACGGATCGTTGGCCCCGACCGGCCTGCCCGTGGAGGGGTCAATAATACCGGTTGCGGCCGGGGCGACCGCCGGTGCGAACCCTGGCGTTGCGGCAGCGGGGCTCAATCCCATTCGAGCGCGCCTTTCTTCCATTCATAGGCAAAGCCGACGGTAAGGACGGCGAGAAAAACCAACATCGACCAGAAACCGGTCGGCCCCAGCTTCCCGAACGCAACCGCCCAGGGAAACAGGAACGCCACTTCCAGATCGAAGATGATGAAAAGAATGGCCACCAGGTAGAACCGGACGTCGAACTTCATGCGGGCGTCGTCAAACGCGTTGAATCCGCACTCGTAGGCCGACAGCTTTTCCGGGTCAGGCTGCTGGAAGGCCACAAGGAACGGCGCGATCAGCAGCGCCAACCCGATCAGCCCGGCAACCCCGATAAACACCACAAGTGGAAGATAATCTTGCAAGATGCCGGTCATCGGCGGGGCCTTTTTGCTGCGGTCTTTTGACACCCGCAGATTCGTTAATTGGAATTGTTCCGAGGCTTAGCGCAGCGCAACAAGCGGCGCAAGACAAGCTATCTTGACGGGTCCGCCTGATCCCAGGCGCAACGGGAAAACCCCACGGGAGAGGGGCCAACGGGACGCCGAGGCTGGCGATGACGAGTTCAAGCGTGCTGTCAGGGACGCAAGGTCGCCTTGTGCGCCAGAGCTGACCTCCCCGCCCTGCATTTGGCGACGAGCGCCGCTTGGCCGGCCTGCCACGGGATAGATCCCCTTGCGGAAGGGTGACGAAACCATTTTGGGGAACTGACGAAACCGGCCGGAAACAAATGGGGACTAAATGTTCCCCTAAACAAGGTGGCGGAAAAGCGCCTGGAGGGTGCCATGAACCACTCAATTCACTCGGCCGATCGTGCGACCCACCTGAAAATCGTGGTTGTCGCTCTTGTTTCCGGCATCGCGGTCGCCGGTTTGGCCATCTCAGCGCGCACCAGCTCCGATTACGGCCAGACCGCTCACGTGATTAAGGCGGGGAAACCGATGACGGTGACCAACTCGGATACGTCGACGGTTCGCTAGCCAATCAGTTTGACGAAATGAACGAGGGCCGCCGCTGGGCGGCCTTTATGCGTTTAAAGCCCCCGCTCTCGTCTGGCGCGGCCCTGCAAAGAAATGCAACCGCCAGCTCCAGCCATTTGCGTGGCCTCGATTCGACGGCTTGAAAGATCATTTGAAGAGAATGCGGTCGATAGCTCGATGCGGCTGAGCAGGCGAAATAGCGAACAACGCCCTCGGAACGCCTCGGCCCGCCGATCCCGATTACACCACGTTTTCAAGTGCTAAGCCGAGAATATGGCGCGAGAGACGGGACTCGAACCCGCGGCCTCCGCCGTGACAGGGCGGCGCTCTAACCAACTGAGCTACTCCCGCGGATGTCGAAATCAGGGACTGATCCGCACAGGAATGAGGACTTAAAGGCGCCACCTATCCAAGTCAAGGTTGTTGCGAATCCCCCCGTCAGTCCGGCCTTTTTGGGATGTCGATGCAAAAAATAGGCTGTTTACAGGCAAAACAGCGTAGGCATGATGCCCCCGAATCGTTTAAGGCCTGATACGTCTTAGGTTCCTAAGCCATCAACAACGAGGAGGGCCAAATATGGCGAAGAAGGCAGCGACCCCGACCACCGTCACGCTCAAGCATCTCGCAGCGGCAATCGCCGATGAGCAGGAATTGTCCAAGAAGCAGGCGGAAGCCATCTTGAACGATTTGGTTGGCCGGATCACCAAGCATCTGAAGAAGGGCGAGCGCATCCGCATCGTCGGCCTCGGCATCCTGCAGGTGCGCAAGCGCGCCGCCCGCATGGGCCGCAACCCCGCTACCGGTGAAGCGATCCACATCAAGGCCAGCAAGAAGGTCGCCTTCCGCGCAGCCAAGGAGCTCAAGGAAGCCGTCTGATTGAATACGCTTTCCAATTCTGACGTCTTGATTTTCTGACCTGGCGTCATTCCGGCGCGGCATACGCGGCCCCCCGGAATGACGCTTCTTCTGTCGAAACATTTTCTGCATCGACGCGCGGTTTTGACTGTGAGTACACCCCTCAGGTTCACGCACACCGTGACCGAGCGCTTTCTGCGCTACGTGGTGATCGACACCCAATCGGACCCCGCCTCCCCGGCCTGCCCCTCCACCGACAAGCAAAAGGATCTGGGCCGCCTGCTCGCGCGCGAGCTGCAGGCGATGGGGCTCTCCGACGCCCATCTCGACGAGCATGGCTATGTCTATGCGACGATCCCCGCCAATGCCGACAAACAGGTTCCGGTTATTTGCTTCTGCTCGCATATGGATACTTCGCCCGACTGCACCGGCAAAAACGTCAGGCCGCAGATCGTGCAAAATTACCGTGGCGGCGACATCGTGCTGCCGGCCGACCCCTCGCAGATAATCCGCGCTGCAGACCATCCCGCGCTCGCCGACCAAATCGGCAATGACATCATCACCACCGACGGCACCACACTGCTCGGCGCCGACAACAAGGCCGGCATCGCCGAGATCATGGATGCCGCCCAGTTCCTGATCGAGAACCCGCAGATCAAACACGGCGCGATCAAGATCCTGTTCACCCCCGATGAGGAGATCGGCCGTGGCGTCGACAAGGTCGACCTGAACAAGCTCGGCGCCGACTTTGCCTACACAATCGACGGCGAAACCGCAGGGAATATCGAGGACGAGACCTTCTCCGCCGACGGCGTCACGATCACGATCGAAGGCGTCAGCACCCATCCCGGCTTTGCCAAGGGCAAGATGGAGCACGCGATCAAGATCGCCGCCGCTATCCTCGAGCGCCTGCCCAAAGATACCTGCTCGCCCGAAACCACCGAAGGCAGGGAGGGCTTTCTGCATCCGATCGGCATCTCGGGCGCGCTGGAAAGAACCACGCTCGGTTTCATCGTGCGTGATTTCTCCGAGGAGGGGCTGAAGGAAAAGGAAGCGCTGCTGGAGCACATCGTCAAACAGGTGATGGCCGACTTTCCGCACTCGACCTATCGGCTGGAGATCAAGCAGCAATACCGCAACATGAAACAGGTGATCGATCGTCACCCCGAGATCATCGACAACGCCATGGAGGCGATCCGTCGCGCCGGCCTCACCCCCGTGAAGACCTCGATCCGCGGCGGCACCGACGGTTCGCGGCTGTCCTTCATGGGGCTGCCCTGCCCCAATATTTTCGCCGGTGAGCACGCATTCCATTCGCGGCTGGAGTGGGTGAGCGTGCAGGACATGGAGAAAGCCGTGCAGACCATCGTCCATCTCGCCATGATCTGGGCAGAACGGACGTAAAACGCGCGCGCACGCTACCAAATCAAATTTCAAACAGCCCACTATGTGCAGTCACACAGCTTCGCATTCCCGCGGCGCGACGCGTCCGAGTGGATGCATGGAATCTTGGCCCTCGAAACAGAGGGCGCAGGGAAAGCCGGGTGCCCGCCGCACCCGCAGCCTCGCGTGCGAAATAAAAAAGCACACGAGCGTAGTCACCACAGGTTCGCCGGATTCATCCCGGCCTTCCCTGCACAATGGTTTTAACGGCTTATAGCGCGCTCTCCCCGGTGACCGGGCTTTCTTGCCACCGTCGCCTCGCGGAAAAGGTTTTCGCAAGGCTTGATATCAGCGTCGGGATATCAGGACCACACGACTTCGCCGTCCGCGGATCAATGTCGTTCGTCGCCGACATCGCTCGCGTCCATCGCCTCCCGCACCCAACGTCGTGACGATGCGCAACGCCCCTCTTGGTGGGCACGGGATGGGCGGAATTTGTCGTTGATTTGCGCGGGTGAGATCAAGGTTGCCGCTCTGCGGCGAATTGGCACGACGGGCAGTTTGCGCATGGCGGACATGTGCGATCTGCCCGTCGGGGGGCGGCCGTTATCCTGCTGCAAGCGTAGCGTTTGCTGTCACAATCCAGATCGCAGCGGCAAGCGGCACCGACTGTCCCCTGACCAGAGGCGTCAGCGCCTCGCGGATCGAATGGGTGGCGGCGGCGACCACATCGGGCGGCTGCTCGGCAAGGGCGCGGGCGGCCGGTCCGATTTCCAGCGCGCTTTGGACAGCGGCATCGAGGCCGCGCCCGATCGCACTATCGAGCGAGAGATTGCACGGCTCCATCGCAATCCCGGTAAAGCCAGCCTCGCTCAGGATGCGTTGCACGCGCGCTTGCGAGGCGAATGAGAACGGACCGGGCTCTTCGGGTCCGAGCTGCGGCATCCTGGGGGCGTGTTGGTAGACCGCCTGCAGCGGCACCATAAAGAAAGGATTTTCGCGCGGCTCCCGCCAGCAGGCGAAGGCCAGCCGGCCCGACGGCTTGAGCGCCCGGCGCAGATTGGCGAAGGAGCGCGCCGGCTCAGCGAAAAACATCACGCCGAAGCGGGAGACCAGAAGATCAAAACTTGAAGGGGCGAACGGATATACGGTCGCGTCCGCCAGCACGAAATCGACCGGCAGACCCGACGGCGCGACCTGGCGGGCGCGCTCCAGCATCGGCCCCGAAATGTCGATGCCCAGCACATGTCCGCTCGGGCCGACCTTTTGCCCGAGCGCGATAGAGATGGCGCCGCTGCCGCAACCGACATCGATGATGCGCTCGCCGGCTTTGGCCTGGGCGCGGTCGATCAGGATGTCGGCGACTGGCTTGAGTAGGATGTCTTGCGGCTGCTGCCGATCGGCCCATTTTTGGCCGCCGGGTCCGTTCCAGTACGCAATCTGGTCGGCGTTTCGCTCGTCGCCTGTCGGGGTTTCCATGAGCGGTTGAAGGTCCCAGTTGTGGAATAGTCCGCCTTCGTTGCTTCGTATCTTCGGCGCGACAGCCTTCGCTTCTGGCTTGCCGAGCCGAAGCCCCGCAGGGGCGAAGGCTGGTAGGCGGCGAGAGATTCGAACTCCCGACCCTCTCGGTGTAAACGAGATGCTCTAACCAGCTGAGCTAGCCGCCCTCACCTTCGTGTTTAGCCTTGGGGACCCCTTCGGTGCAAGGTCGGATGCCGGCCGGAAGTCCTGGGAGTTGCGGGGTTACCCGCAAAAAAACGGCGCCCGAAGGCGCCGTTTTACCATTTCTCGACTGGCTCGTTCAGTGCGCGGTCAGGCCACCGGGTGCTTCGTCGCCGGTATCCGGCTTGACCGGCACCTTGGTGTCCTCTTCCCACACGATCGGCACCGGCGGCCGCACCAGCGCCTTGGAGACGACATCGTCGAGCCGTGCCACCGGGATGATGTCCATCCCGCCCTTGATCGCATCGGAAATCTCCGTGAGATCCTTGGCGTTGTCCTCTGGGATCAGCACCGTCTTGATGCCGCCGCGCGCAGCCGCCAACAGCTTCTCCTTCAGGCCACCGATCGGCAACACGCGTCCTCTCAGCGTGATCTCGCCGGTCATGGCAACGTCGTGCCGGACCGGAATTCCCGTCATCACCGAAACGATCGCAGTCGCCATCGCAACACCCGCCGAGGGGCCGTCCTTCGGGGTCGCCCCCTCCGGCACGTGGACGTGGATGTCGCGCCGGTCGAACAGAGGCGGCTCGATACCGAAGCCAACCGCGCGCGAACGGACGTAAGACGCCGCCGCCGAAATCGACTCCTTCATCACGTCGCGCAAATTGCCCGTGACGGTCATTTTGCCCTTACCGGGCATCATGACGCCTTCGATCGTGAGCAGCTCGCCGCCGACGTCGGTCCAGGCAAGACCC
>DASQOU010000041.1:0-2831 GCA_035644295.1 Bradyrhizobium sp. | reverse complement strand
GCGCGATCCAAAACCGCCGACCGGCTTGTCGATCTCGCCGAAGCGCCATGAGTTGACGCAGATCCATCCCAGATCCTCCATGGGATCACCGGTATGCGCGAGCTCCCAGTCCAGCACCGCGCGCACGCCGTCGGGGCCGATGATGAGATTGCCATGGCGGAAATCGCCGTGCACCAGCGCCACCTGCTGGGGCGGACCGGGGTCGCGGTCGCGCAGCCAGCGCAGCGCCAGTTCGAACACCGGCCGCGGCCAATCGAAGCTGCGGTAGTCGCGTTCCAGCTCGTCGATTTCCTTTGTTGCCGTCATGCGGCGAAGCTCGGGCAGTTGCGCCAACGACAATCCGTGGATCCCGGCCAGAACCTCGCCGAGTTGGCGCGCCAGTTTCGGGCGGGCCTGCGCAAACTGATGGTCGCGCAGAATTTTCCGCGCGATAGTTTCACCCTCGACGCGGGCCATGATGAAGCCGGTCCCGAGTTCGTCCTGCGGCTGCAGCACGTGCAGGACCCGCGGCGACGGCAGGCCGGCGTCATGGGCAAGCTGCATCAGCGTTGCCTCGGCGTTGAGCCCGGCCGCCCGCGTCGGCGCCGCGCCATAACCAACCGGTGCGCGACGCAAGATCGCACCGATGTTGCCATTGGGATGCACGATATCGAACGACCAGGTTTCCTGGCTGGCGCCGCCGGAGAGTTTTGCCGCGCCAACCACGCCGGTTGCGCCCGGGCACCACGAGGCGACGCAGCGTCCGAGCTTTTGCTCCATCATTTGCCCTTGAACTGCGCCGGACGCTTCTCAAGGAACGCGGTAACACCCTCCTTGAAATCTTCCGCCGCACCCGCAATCCGCTGTGACTGGAATTCAAGGTTGAGCTGATCCTCGAACGAATTGTCCGGGCTGTCCCAATATAGCTTGCGGATCAGCGACAGCGCGATGGTCGGGCCGTTCGCCAACTCATGCGCGAGCTTCATGGTCTCCTCCGTCAAGGCCGCATCGTCATAGACCCGGTTGACGAGGCCCCATTCCAGCGCCTTCTCGGCGGTGAGCCTCTCGCCCATCAGCGACAGTTCGACCGAACGGGCCTTGCCGATCAGCCGCGGCAGCAACCAGGTCGATCCGCAATCGGGCACCAGACCAATGCGGCGGAATGCCTGCAGGAAATACGACGAGCGCGCGCACAGAATCATGTCGCCCATCAGCGCGAAGCTCATGCCGGCGCCGGCGGCCGGGCCATTGACCGAGGTGACGATCGGGCAATGCAGGTTGCGAAGACGGCGCAGGAACGGATGGAACGCGGTTTCCAGCGCAGCACCTGCATTGCTCTTGCCCGGCTTCTGGTTGTTGCGGCCCTGCAGGTTGGCGCCGGTGCAGAACGCGCGCCCCGCGCCTGTGATGACGAGGCAACGGACCTCGGCCTTCTTGTCTTCGATGGCGTCGAGCGCCTCGGCGAGACCGCCCAGCATGTCGATCGACACCGCATTCATCACCTCCTGGTGATCGAGCTTCAGGATGGCAACCGAGCCGTCGATATCGAGCGTAACGTGCTTGAACTGCATGGGGTTTCCTCTCGAGCTGTGGCCCGCATTGTTGGTCCGCGGGCTGTCAGGGTTGATGATTTCTGGCCCATATTTGATTTTCTGGGCGGGCTTGTCCATGGTCGGGATCGGAACATCTGCCCGCCATCGGACGCCCGGCCTGACGCGCGCCAAACCAAATGGAAACGGCCAATGGAAACGCCCATCAGCATCTTCGATCTGTCCGGCCGCGTGGCCGTCATCACCGGCGGCAATGGCGGCATCGGTCTTGGCATCGCGCAGGCGCTCGCCGCTGCCGGGTGCAACGTCTCGATCTGGGGCCGTAACGCCGACAAGAACGAGAACGCCGCCGCGACCATGGCCGGCTGCTCCGGCAAGGCCGACACCCGCGTCTGCGACGTCACCGATCCCGCCTCGGTGAAATCGGCGATGGCCGCGACGCTGGAGAGATTCGGCCGGGTCGATGGCTGTTTCGCCAACGCCGGCATTGGCGGCGGCGGACGCCACGCCTTCATCGACCGCACCGAAGAACAATGGCGCAGCATGTTCGCCACCAATCTCGACGGCGTTTTCCATGTATTTCAGGCCGCGGCGCGCCACATGACCGAGCGCGCCACATCGGGCGATCCGTTCGGCCGGCTGGTCGCGACCTCGAGCCTTGCATCGCTGTTCGGCACCGCGCGCAACGAGCATTACGCCGCGACCAAGGCCGCGATCAACGCGCTGGTCCGCGCGCTCGCGGTCGAGCTTGCGCGTCAAGGCGTTACGTCCAACGCCATCCTGCCCGGCTGGATCAAGAGCGACATGACCGCCGGCATCATGGCCAACGAAAAATTCGTGGCCAATGTGATGCCGCGAATTCCGGTGCGGCGGTTCGGCGAACCGTCGGATTTCGGCGGCATCGCGGTTTATCTGATGAGCAAGGCGTCGTCGTATCATACCGCGGACTGTTTTGTGATCGACGGCGGCTATACGGCGTTTTGATAACGCATGCATTGCCACAAGAAACCTGCTCTCGTCATTCCGGGGAATGACGCTAGAGTTTGATGCAACGAATGTAGCGCAGCGCAATCCGGCATCGGTGTCGCTCTAGTTCCAGACACGCATTCACGACCCCGCGGCGCAATGCGCCCGAGCCGTTGATGAAGCTTCCGCCCTTTGGAGGGCGTGGGGAACGCCGGATGCCCGTTGCACCCGCGGCCTCGTGTGCACTTGGTAGTGGTAGAACGCACACGAGTATACGAGTACACCGGAATCACCCGACGTTCCCGCACGCAATGGTTTTAACGGTTTCCTTCGAGC
>DASQOU010000040.1:0-2543 GCA_035644295.1 Bradyrhizobium sp. | reverse complement strand
TGCCGACTGGCTTCTGCTTGCGGGGAGCTGGCGCCAGACCATCATCAACATCGACGACCGCGCGCCGGCGACAGGTCTCTCGTTCGGCATTTGGGCGTGAATGTCGTCTGCGGGGTCTCCAGGATCAGCATGGAACAGGTTATCAAGGGCGTCTGGCCGTTCATGATCGCACAGCTTGTCGTGCTGTTTCTGATGGTGCTTTTTCCCGGGACTGGTGATGATCCCGGCAAAGTGGTTTGGTGGCTAGATTTACGTCGCTTCAATACCAAGGAGGGGAGCCACGATGGCCGCCAAAATCATGATCTTGAACGGACCCAATCTGAATTTCCTGGGCATTCGCGAACCGCATATCTATGGCTCGACGACGCTTGAGGAAATTGAAGCGAGCTGTCAGGAGCTGGCGACGTATCTCGGGATTTCGATTTCGTTTCACCAGTCCAATCTCGAAGGCGAACTTGTCAACTTGATCCAGTCGGCGCACGGGACTGCCGACGCGATCATCATGAACCCCGCGGCCTATTCATTTACGTCGATCGCACTGATCGATGCCCTCAAGATATTCGAAGGCCCGAAAATCGAGGTCCATATCTCCAATATTCACGCGCGAGACGAACTGCACCGGCATTCGATTACGTCGAGCGCTTCCACCGCAGTGATCTGCGGTCTTGGTCCTTACGGATATATCGCGGCCATCCTGGCGGCCGTGCAACGGCTGGGGAAGCTGCCGGATACGGTTCCGGCATCGTTGCACGGCCTTCGGGTGGGCGGCAAAGCCTGAACGGATATCAAAGAGGAGATCGGGATGCGCGGTGCAGGTTTTCTTGCCATCTGGAGCGACATCGCGCCCAACAACCTGACCGACTATCGGCACTGGCTGACGCGCGAGCACACCACCGAACGCGTGACGACAAAGGGATTCCTTGGGTCGCGGGTGTTCCGCGCCGCGCGAGCCGACATCCATCGTTTCTTTATTCTCTACGAGCTGGAAGCGCCTGAGGTGCTCGACGGACCCGCCTACCTTGCGCGCCTCAATGCACCGACGCCATGGTCGCAACGTATCATGCCGCAGCTCGGTAACTTCATTCGCGGCGGCGGCGCCATGACCGCCCGGGCCGGCCGGGGCGAGGGCGCCACCATTGTCGCGCTGCGCATCGAGCAACTGCCGGAGCAACCCCAGCGGCTCGCCGATGCGATTGCCGCCCTCCACGGAATTGCCGCGGTGCAGATCGGCACCACCGACCACGCCCGAACCTCGGTGCCGACGGTCGAGAAGGGAATGCGGCAGGATGAAGGGTTCTTTGCCGGCCTCATGATCATCGAGGCGCTTGACGAGGCGTCGCTGCGTAGCGCGTTGCGTCAAGCGGCCGAAATGGCCCCCGACCTGTTTGGCGGCATCGGCGAGCCGGAGATTTATCAGGGCATGTTCGCGCTGGATGCCCGCATCGCAAGTGTAGAATGATGCCGTCGTTCTCGCTCGCCGCTGACCGTACGCGAGTTGGCGCCGCCTGCGCTGATCGATGTCGCCGCGGCCTCGGGTTTCGAAGCGGGAAGGCCTGATCGTTGGCCCGTAAGACCGTTACCGCGCTCAGGCAACATCGGCTTGGGCGCTCTCCGTCTCATCTTTGGCGAGCGCATCGAGATCGACGAGCTGCGGATCGTCCTGGTCGGGATCGCTGTTGACCCCTGTGCTGCCATGAACGTGTATCAGGGTCTGCACACGCCGGGCATTCAGATGGTCGACGTGCTGATGCCGCAGCGCGACCGGCAGCAACGTTTTTGGCAGTCCGACCAGCGCGAACGCCGGAACTCTGCGCACCTCGCTGCCCTCCCGCCAACGCAGCGGACTGAGCGTGTAGATCAATTGCCGTTCGATCTCTGCGGGCGCTGGTTGCTCAGGCTCGGGTGCCGCGCGGTGGGTAATATTCGCGTTGCCCGCACGCGTGCGCACCGCGGCGGATCGCAGCTCCCAGCAAATCAAATCCGCAGCCGAGAGAACCTCGCGACGCACCGCATCCACGCTGGCCGAGAACCTGGTCGCTTCCGGCACCGACGCCGCGCGTTTGGCGACAGCCTCCACCAGCGCGGCGGCGCCGGCGCCAAATCCCGGGGCGGCTTGCTCGATGGCCGCAGCCATCGCCTCGATCTCGTCCGCCTCCAGGTCACGGTCGCGCTGCGCCTTGGCGTCAGCCAATGCTCGCTCGGTCGAGGCGATCTGCTCGTCGAATTCTGCCAAGGCGGCGCGCAGCGTCTTGGCGCGTTCCTCGACGGCGCGCATGTTGGTCTCTGCCCGATCAAGCTGGGCATTGGCGGCACCGGCCACCGCCAGCCGTTCGGCTGCGGCACGTTTTTCGCCAAGTACCGTTTCGGCGATACCCAACCGGTCGGCCAGCTTCTGCCGCGCTGCCTGCTTTTCCTTCAGCGCACTCTCGAAGCGCTCGACCGGGCTGAGCTCACGCTTGAAAAATGCCATTACAATATCCCCCGCGAATCAAGATCATCCGCCGAATCAGGCTAAATACGTTCGAAAGATAATCGGAAATGTG
>DASQOU010000039.1:0-3172 GCA_035644295.1 Bradyrhizobium sp. | reverse complement strand
GACAACACGAACGACCGCCGAGGTCTGGCGGAAAGGGGTTGGTTTGATGCGCGCGTCTTATCTGTTCACCAGTGAATCAGTTTCCGAAGGCCATCCGGACAAGGTTTCCGACCAGATCTCCGACGCTATCCTCGATGCCTTCATCGAGAAGGACGTCAAGCTCGGCATTGCCGACGATAGTCTGGTCAATACCCGGTTGGGCTGCGAGACGCTGTGCACCACCAACAAGATCGTGATCGCAGGCGAAGGCCGCGGCCAGCTGTTTCGCACCATTCACGGCGTCCCGGTCGTCGACCGCGAACTGATCAGCCAGATCGCCCGCGGTGTGGTCAAGGACATCGGCTACGACCAGAACGGCTTCTCCTATCACGGCGCCGACATCGAGGTATTGCTGCACGGCCAGTCGCCCGACATCGCGATGGGCGTCGACGCCAAGAAAAAGCGGAGCGGGGAAGAGGAAGGCGCCGGCGATCAGGGCATGATGTTCGGCTACGCCTGCACCGAGAGCGAGGTCTACGAAAAGGGCTCCTACATGCCCGCGCCGATTTTCTTCGCACACAGGATCCTGAAGGTGCTGTCGGAGAAGCGCCGCAACGGCCAGCTGTTCGACCTGCAGCCCGACGCCAAGAGCCAGGTCACCGTGAAATATGTCGACGGCAAAGCTGTCGGCTGCACCAAGGTCGTGGTCTCGACGCAGCACAACGAGAAAAGCCGCAACAACAAGAAATACTCGCCCGGCCTGATCAAGGAGATGATCTCGAGCGCGGTCGAGTCGGCATTGCCGAAGGGCTGGATGCCGCAAAAACCCTCCGACTTCCTGGTCAACCCGACCGGCAATTTCGTGGTCGGCGGACCGGATGGCGATTGTGGTCTGACCGGCCGCAAGATCATCGTCGACACTTATGGCGGCTATGCGCCGCACGGCGGCGGCGCCTTCTCCGGCAAGGACCCGACCAAGGTCGATCGCTCGGCCGCCTATGCCGCGCGCTACCTCGCCAAGAACGTGGTGGCGGCGGGCCTTGCCGAACGCTGCACCATCCAGGTCGCTTACGCGATCGGCGTTGCCGATCCGATGTCGATCCTGGTGGACACCCACGGCACCGGAAAGGTCGAGGAGAAGAAACTCGAGAAGGTGCTGCCGGAAATGTTCCGCCTGACGCCGACCAACATCCGCCGCTCGCTGAAACTCAACCGCCCGATCTACCGCCGCACCGCGGCCTACGGCCACTTTGGCCGCGCGCCGGAAAAGGATGGCGGCTTCTCATGGGAGAGAACCGACCTTGCCGACGCGCTCAAGCGCGCGGTGTGATGGCTCGCCGTCATTCCGGGATGGTCCGAAGGACCAGGCCCGGAATCTCGAACTTCTGGATTCTGGGCTCGCGAGTTTCACTCGCGCCCCGGAATGACATGCACAGGAACAGGAAACTCACATGACCGCCGCCGCCAAGAAGCCCGCCTTTACCGATTACATCGTCAAGGACATTTCGCTCGCCGAATTTGGCCGCAAGGAAATCTCGCTGGCTGAGACCGAGATGCCCGGGCTGATGGCGACGCGTGAGGAATACGGACCCAAGCAACCCCTGAAGGGCGCGCGTATCGCCGGCTCCCTGCACATGACGATCCAGACCGCGGTCCTGATCGAAACGCTGGCGGCACTCGGCGCCGATATCCGCTGGGTCTCCTGCAACATCTATTCGACGCAGGATCACGCCGCGGCGGCGATCGCCGCGGCCGGCATTCCCGTGTTCGCGGTGAAGGGTGAGAGCCTCGCCGATTATTGGGATTACACCGCCAAACTGTTCGACTGGCACGGCGGCGGCACGCCCAACATGATCCTGGATGACGGCGGCGACGCCACCATGCTGGTGCATCACGGCCTGCGCGCCGAGAACGGTGACATCAAGTTTCTCGACGAGCCTCAGTCAGAAGAGGAAGAAGTTTTCTTCGCGCTGATCAAGCGCCTTCTGAAGGAAAAGCCGAAGGGCTACTTCGCGGAGATCGCGAAAAACATCAAGGGCGTCTCGGAAGAGACCACCACGGGCGTGCACCGGCTCTACGAGATGGAGAAGAAGGGCACGCTGTTATTCCCGGCGATCAACGTCAACGACAGCGTGACCAAGTCGAAATTCGACAATCTCTACGGCTGCCGTGAATCGCTGGTCGACGGCATCCGCCGCGGCACCGATGTGATGATGTCGGGCAAGGTGGCGATGGTCGCAGGCTTCGGCGACGTCGGCAAGGGCTCGGCCGCTTCGCTGCGCCAGGCCGGCTGCCGCGTCATGGTGTCCGAGGTCGATCCGATCTGCGCGCTGCAGGCGGCGATGGAAGGCTATCAGGTCACGACCATGGAAGACGCCGCCCCGCAGGCCGACATCTTCGTCACCGCCACCGGCAACAAGGACATCATCACCATCGAGCACATGCGTGCGATGAAGGACCGCGCCATCGTCTGCAACATCGGCCACTTCGACAACGAGATCCAGATCGCGCACCTGAAGAATCTGAAATGGAACAACATCAAGCCGCAGGTCGACGAGATCACTTTCCCCGACGGCAAGCGGATGATCCTGTTGTCGGAAGGCCGCCTGGTGAACCTCGGCAACGCCATGGGCCATCCGTCATTCGTGATGTCGGCCTCCTTCACCAACCAGACGTTGGCCCAGATCGAGCTGTTCGCCAACAACAAGGACGGCAAATACGAGAAGAAGGTCTACGTGCTGCCGAAATCGCTCGACGAGAAGGTGGCGCGGCTGCACCTTGCCAAGATCGGCGTGAAGCTCACCAAACTGCGGCCCGACCAGGCCGACTATATCGGCGTCAAGCCAGAGGGTCCGTTCAAGGCGGATCATTATAGGTATTGATCTTCCTCGTGCCGGCGCTGCCAGTCCGTACCCTCACCCTGAGGAGCCGCGAAGCGGCGTCTCGAAGGGCGAGGCCGGAATCGGGCCTCATGGTTCGAGACGGCGCTAATGCGCCTCCTCACCATGAGGGGCGGGCTTCGGCGCGCTCGACCTCTATTTCGTCATGGCCGGGCTTGACCCGGCCATCCATCTTTCGAAGATGATGGATACGCGGGTCAAGCCCGCGTATGACAATGCGGGCGATCCGGCTGCCCGCCGCAGCGGTAGTCGGGATGTGGGGAGGCCATCATGCCATCACCGGAACATTTCGA
>DASQOU010000038.1:0-2813 GCA_035644295.1 Bradyrhizobium sp. | reverse complement strand
GCAATTGAGCGGCCACGAATGTCATACCACGGCCAGCATCGGCATCGCCATGTACCCCTCGGATGGCGCCGATGTTCAGACGCTGACGAAGAACGCCGACATGGCGATGTACCTCGCCAAGGAAGATGGCAAGAACGGCTTACGCTTCTTCACCAAGGAGATCAAGACCCAGTCGATTGAGCGCCTGACGCTGGAATCGGCGCTGCGTCGTGCCCTCGATCGCGATCAGTTCGCGCTGCATTATCAGCCGAAGGTGGACATGACGACCGGGCAAATAACCGGCGTCGAGGCGCTGTTGCGCTGGACCCATCCCGATCTCGGCGTGTTGCCGCCCGCACAGTTCATACCGCTTGCCGAGGAAACCGGGTTGATTGTCCCGATCGGCCGCTGGGTCCTGAGGAAAGCCTGCGCGCAAAACATGGCCTGGCAGCGCAGCGGATTGCGGCCGGTATCGATGGCGGTCAATCTCTCGCCGAGACAGTTCCTTGATGAGGACTTGTTGCAGGATATCGACGGGGCGCTGGCGGCCAGCGGCATGCCGCCGGTGCTGCTGCAGCTCGAGGTCACTGAAAGCATGGTGATGCGAAACGTCTCCCGGGCGGTCAAAGTGCTGGACGCCATCCAAAGCCGCGGCATTCGTCTTGCGATCGACGATTTCGGAACCGGCTATTCGTCGATGTCCCTGATGAAGCAATTTCCGATCGACACCATCAAGATCGACCGTTCCTTTGTTCGCGATCTTCCCGATGACTCTGAGGACAAGGCCATCACCCAGGCGATCATCAGCATGGGCAAGGCGCTCGGGATGACGATCGTTGCCGAAGGTGTGGAAACCGCCGAACAGGAGACTTTCTTGCGTGATCACGCTTGCGATGAAATGCAGGGTTTTCTGTTCAGCAAACCAGTGCCGTCGCAGCAGTTGGCAGAACTGCTTCGCTCCGCGCCTCTGCTGATATCTCCGCCTCTTCAGCCTGCAGCAAGCGCCGCACTCGAGAACTCAACTCCGCGGCCAGAACGGAGAAGTGCAGCCGTCTAGAGCATGATCCGGAAAAGTGGGGACCGGTTTTCCCTCGCGACAAACGCGAAGCGTTTGCGCGGAGATCATGCTCAAACAAAAAGATAGAGCGGATGACGATTCGAAGATAAAGTCATCCCGCTCTAGCCAACACCCGAATGTCCTGCCTTGCGCGGAAATTCGCCGGGCCAGGGCAGCGACGTCTGGCCGGCGAGCGCATTGAGAAAAATTGCCGCGCCCGCGGCGTAGGTGGCGCTATCCGGCAATTCCAGACTTGCACACCACGCCGCCGGCATCGGTTGCGGCACGCCAAGTACCTCGAACGCCGACCCCCACCACCATGCCGGAGCCGGCGATCTCGCGTCTTCGGGGACAGCGCGCCATCGGCCGAATTCGTGCACGGCGCGTTCAAATTGCACATTCGCGGCCTGATGCATTGAAGTTCCCCCTGATCCTCCGAGATCATACGCCTATCTGCAACGGGCGCAACGCGCGCCGATGCGTTTACTGTTGTCCGTGCTGCCAGTGCGACGTCACATCCGCGCCAGACTTGTTCAGATGCACGTGCTGGTCGACATGATCGGCCATATCTCATCTCCCTGAAATCATTGAAAATGTGCAACGCGCGATTTCTTGAAAAGTTGCGTCTCAGGGTGTCGCTTCCGAACCGATCGGCCGGATCCACAGCCAGCCCGCGACGCCGGCAAGCGCGGCGCAGAGTGCGGTCACCAGCATCACCGTGCGCAGCGCGCGATCGAACGCGGCGGTTGCGCCGCCGGTGACATCGGCCCGGCCGGCCAGAACCGCATTCAATGCTTCGTTGGCGTGCGCGGGTGGCGTTCCGGCAAGGTGATGCGAAAAGCTCGCGAACAGCAGCGCGCCGAGCGCCGCGACGGCAAACAGGCCGGCCACGCGTGCAACGGCATTGTTGACGCCGGAAGCAACGCCGGCGTGAGCTTCGCCCACCGATGCCATCACCGTCGATGTCAACGGCGGCACGGTGATGGTCACGCCGATCGCAAGCACGCCGATCGCTGGAAACACGCCGACCCAATAGGATTTTCCGAGGTCGGCAAAGGCGAGCAGCGCCAATCCGCAGGCAGCGATGATGGGCCCGGTGGTCAGCGACAGCCGCGGCCCGAAACGGTCGGAGACGGCACCCGCGAACGATGCTCCGAACCCCATGATCAATGCGAACGGCAGCAGCGCCGCGCCGGCCTGCGTCGCGGAATAACCGCCGAGCCGGATCAGGCCGAAGGGGAGAAAATACATCACGCCGCCGAGGGCGAAGTAGAGCAGCAGCGTCACGGTGTTGGTTGCGGAAAAATTGCGTGAGCGGTACAGCGACAGCGGCATCATCGCCCGTTCGCGGGAGCGGGCCTCGATCGCGACGAACAATATCAGGAACGCTATTCCCGCGCCCAGCGCGCCGAGCACGGCTTTGTCCTGAAATCCCGACGCCGGAATGGCGCCCAATCCCCAGGTGATTGCGGCAAGGCCGATGGCGACCGCGCCCGCGCCTTTCCAGTCGAGCGGCTTGGCCTTTTCATCGCGGCTTTCGCAGGCAAAGAAGACCGCAAGTCCGGCCGCGGCAACCGCCAGCGGAACATTCAGCAGGAAGATCGCACGCCACGACACCTGGTCGACCAGCCAGCCGCCGAGCACGGGACCAGCCGCCGCCGTCAGCGCGCCGACACCCGCCCAGGTCCCGATCGCATGGCTGCGCTCATGGTCGTCAAAAGTGGCACCAAGCATCGCGAGGCTGGCCGGTATCAGCAGTGCGGCGCCCAGTCCTTGA
>DASQOU010000037.1:0-17238 GCA_035644295.1 Bradyrhizobium sp. | reverse complement strand
CGATAAAGCTGTACTTCATCGTCTTGGGATCGAGCATCGCCACTTGGCGCGCCGACTTTTCCAGTGGGAACACCTTGGCCGACGGATGGTCGGAACCTTGTTTGCAGAACGCCGGGTTATCCATGCCGCGCACGGTGGCGGCGAGCCAGAGCCGGCCCTTCTTGTCGAACATGGAGTTGTGGTTGTTCGCTCGGGTATCCCAGAGTTTTTCCTCGCCCCAATAGGCCGACGGCTCCAACGGCTTCACGCTGGCAGCATGTCCGGGACCTAATGACTCCGGCATCTCGGGATCTGCGACCGGCATCTTGAAAAACGACACTTTATTGGTCTTCGGATCCAGGATCGGCATGTTGTCGGTTGAATATTCCGGCGAGCCGTAAAGCGGGCCATAGGCATTGACCGTCGGATTGCGCCGGTCTGACGAGATCAGATCGTGCAGGTATTTGTCGGGCGTCGACCACTCCCAAGAAGTGATCACGATATTGCGTTCGACGCCTTGCGGACGTGGCGGCTTGGCCTTGGGTAGTTCGCCTTTGGCGATGCGGTCGGTCCAATCTCCAAGATATTTAAAGGGGACGCCGCCGAAATTCCCGGCAAGCTGGTTGGTCATCTGCTCGCCGGACTGCCCCGATTGAACGCGCCGCATCCAGGCATCTTCCCCGGAATCGAACTTGCCGAAAGCTGCGGGAATCGTGCGAGTAGATTCCTGGCCGATCTGATGACAACCGATGCAGCCGATGTTCTTCATCTGCTTCAGCCAGTCATTCTGCGTAAGCTTTTCGGGAATGTTGCTCTTGCCGCCGAACTCGCTGGCGGGCGGAATTTTCATCATCGCGTACCAGTAGATCGCCGGATAATAATGCGCCGCCGCCGCTTCGTTCGGCGCCGCCACCGCGGTGTGATTAATAAGCTGGCCCGGCTTTGCGGTGAGCTTGGCCGAATCCACCAGACCATAGCCGCGCACCCAGACGCTGTAATTTGCTGTCGGCAGATCGGGTACGAGGTAGCGGCCCTGATCGTCGGTAACAACGATGCGCGCGAACTTGGTCGGCAGGTCGGTGGTTTCGGCAATCACCCAGACCCCAGCTTCGGGGCCTGCCGCGCTCACGACGGTGCCGCCGATCTCGGTGGAGCCGACCGTCACCGTCTGCTGCGCATAAGCTTTGGTGGGGATTGCACTTGGCAGCGCGATCAAGCCGGCACACATCGTCAACCGCGCAAGCGCTTTGGTCACGAACATAGGTCGCCTCCCGGCATGGAACCGGCTCTTTGGCCGGTTTTTCATTTACCACCACTTTAGCAAAGAGGTCGGCAGCGTCCAGTGGCTTCAATCAGCCTTTTGCCGATGTCCGCTTGCCGGGAACAGCCCAACCTTACCACCAGCTCGATGAAATTTTTTCATTGCTGTAGTCATAATGGAGCCTCGGTCGAATTGCGCGCAATGCGCAGCAAAGCGGACACGACTACGTGAACAACTCCGCCCCGGCCACTGCGGCGAGGCCGTAACGCGGGATTCCCCGGATAATAAAGCTTAGTAGACGCGGCGATGCCGCCGATGATCGGGGGGCACTTGCGCGCTGGCAAAATATGGATTGATGACGCACTGGGCGGCGCGGCCCGATGCCGACGCGTTGCACTGAGGTAGCGACGTGTAGCGGCATTCGTAATAGGTGGCCGGTCCGTACTTGTGCAGGCAGACCGGATAAGCCGGATCGTACGTCTGGGCTGCCGCCGGCCCCATTGAGGCCGCCCCGATCGCCAATATCACCAAAGCCAGACTACGCATCAGTACCTCTTTGGGGATTGCCGGCTGCGATCCGGCTGCAATTCCGCCTTGGCGTTAAAGTAAGGATTTTCCGCGCAATAGGCGTCCCGGCCGGAAGCCGTCGCCTGGCACTGCTGGAGGCTGGAAAAACTGCAGTCGCCGCGTCCAGCACCGAAATCACAACCCTTGATGCAGAATGGATAATCCCGCGCCGCAGCCGGTAGCACGCCCGTCGTCGAGGCAGCCGCGCAAACCATCAGCGCCCAAAATGCCCTTTGCATTGCGTCCTCCGTTCCGGCCTTGACCGGCGTTGAGTTCGCAAGCAGACAGGTCTCGTTGTTTCCAGTCAATTCACGTTCGCGCGTTGCGGCGCGCTCTGATAAGCGAAGACATAAAATAGAGTCAGTCTTCACTGATAAGGTTTGAAAAGCTTATCAGTGCATTGGCTCGCGGCGATCTCCGGGAGCAATTTTTCGAGTTTAGGCAAAGTTCAACGAGCGCTAAGCTCCTGATGTGACGTTGCCGACTTCCCGATGGTGTTCCAGTTGTAGAGCATCGGTACCATTTCCCCACGCGCCCAGGTGGCGTTCTGATTGAGGTAGGACGAACTTGCGGGGTGGCCTGACGCACCATGGAATACGATCCATTGGCAGTTATCCCAGGCACCGACGTCGAAGACGTAACGCGAAAGCGCCGAGGACACGGCGCGCCAGCCGTTCTTGGCGGCGTAACCCGACTGCAGGACAGTATCGTTATCGCCCGAGATCGTCGCGCAGTCCTTGTCGAGCATAGCCGCATGCTCCGGGAACGCGGCGGACAATGGGTGTTTCAGCGGCGGTGTATGCAACGCGCCCCAGGTTTCGTTCGGCAACGCAAGCGCTGCGGCAGACAGGGCTTGCTGGAGCAATCCGTTCCACGTTGCGCCGGCCAGCAAGCTTTCGTCGTCGGCGCGTAACAACTGCGGCAGCGTTCCCCAAAACTGGTTTTCCGGCACGATTCCGGGCGTGACCCTTGCAAACGGACTTTCAGCTGCCCTTTGAAGGCCGATTGTTTTCACCGCGAGCTTCGTCAATTCAAAACGCAGCACCGCATATGCGACGGCGGCCCGGGAATCGTCCTTCATTTCACCGTTCCAACCGAGGATGAGGCGGTGAAGTTCCTCCGCCGCCGCAGGCGGTGTTACCAGGCGCAATCGCTCGCGAATTTCAGTACCGGGAATGCTGATCATATCACGATGGATCGACGCCATTTGCTCAGGCGCGGCTTTGCCGATTTGATCGAGTCGCTGCAAAATGCGGCGCGACCGGTGGGGCGGCATCGTGTCCGTTGAGATGTAAGGCTCGCGTTCGCCCGGGACGATCCGGTTGTTTGCCGTGACGATCTTGCCGCTCGGCGGGTCGATAACGCTGGGCATGTCATCATACGAAACCATGCCGTTCCACTCATACTCTCCGGACCAGCCGGGTACGGGAAGCCAGCCATTGGCGCGTGGGCGCGACGGCACCAATGCGCGAACGTGATGCCCGATACGGCCATGAATGTCGCCGGCAACAACATTGTGGTCCATCAGCCCGAAACCTCTTGTCGCTTCGAACAGCTGTGCGACCGACCCGGCGCGCAGCATCGGCAGCATGCAATCAAACGATTTATCCGGCACGGCAAACTGCACCGAGCGCAACGCGATGGCTTTTCCATCTGCGGGATTTCCTGCGATGACCGGTCCGTGCCGGGTTTCCGTCACGAGTATGCGGGTGTCGTCGGCATCCCGAACCTTGATGGTTTCCCGACGTTGGGTTGTCGGCAGCTGTTCTCCCTTGAAGGAATAGTGCGTGCCGTTGTTACTGAAGCGTTCGACGTAGAGATCGTGGATATCGACAAAAGCGTGCGTCACTCCCCATGCCACGTTCTCGGTATGGCCGAAGTGCGGAAAACCGGGCACGCCGGGAACCGTCAGCCCGATGACGTCGAAGTCTTCGCAGGCGACATGAGCCTGGGCATACATGTTCGGCATTTCGAGCTGACGGTGCGGGTCGCCGGCGACGATCGGCCGTCCAGTCGAGGTATGTTGACCGGACAACGCCCAATTGTTGCTGCCTCCGGCAAGCTCCGCGCCGATCGCGTCGGGATATATGTCCAGTAAAGCGGTCAGGCCAGGCTTCAAGTCACGCAAGGCGGCCGCGAGGCGTTTGCCTTCCGCGCCGCTCGGCATGCAGAGAAAATCGTCACCGCCGTCGTCGAACCGCAATTTGTCGATCTTGTCGGGGCCGATGATCGGCAGCGCCGCGGCCCGCCACAGTTTCCACCACACCGACCCCATCAAAAAACCGATCTGACGCATCGCGGCAATGGAGTGCCACGGTTCCCACCGTTCGGGGGACGTATTCAAAATCCTGTATTCGATGGGCCAGCGACCGAGTGAAACGAACGCGTTGACGCCGCGGGCATAGGATTCCAGCATCGCTTGGGTCTCATCGGAGAGCAGCGCGAAGTCCCTGCGCGATGCAGTAGCCGCATCCATTTGCCGCGCGATAATGTCGGCGGGCAGGACGCGTACGCCAAGCCACTCGGCATAGCGTCCGGTCGCGCGCCGCAGCAACGCTTCCATTTGCCAGAGCCGGTCCTGGGCATGTGCGAAGCCAAGTCCCGCAAACGCGTCCTTGAAGGACCCGGCCTTGATGTGCGGGATGCCCCAGCTATCGCGCCATAAATCGACCTTGCCTGAAAGCCCCGGGATGGCAGCAGCAGCTTTGAAATCCGGAAGATGTGCGGCGGGATCGATTGGAGTTGATGATGCGGCCATGTTTCGTCCTGTTGAGCTTATTGCTTGTGCGGCTACGCCAGATGGCAGGCGACCATCCGCCCGGGTTCGACTTCGCGCGGGATCGGCGGTTCGATGCGACAATGTTCGGTTGCCAACGGACAGCGTGCGCTGAACGTGCAGCCGGGCGGGGGATCGAGAATGCTCGGGATTTCGCCGGCGAGAGCGGGCTTGCGTTCGCGTTCCGGATCGGGCCGCGGAACCGCGTCCAGGAGCGCGCGCGTATAGGGATGCCTGGGATGGCGGTAGATGTCACCCTTCGGTCCCTGCTCGATGATGCTGCCCGCATACATGACGGCGACGCGCTTGGCGATGCTGCGCACCACCGCGAGGTCGTGTGCGATGAACAGGTAGCTCAGCCCGAAACGATCCTGAAGATCCAGCAGCAGGTTGACGATCTGAGCCTGCATCGAAACGTCGAGTGCGGACACCGGCTCGTCGCAAACGATGAATTCCGGTTGCAGGGCGAGGGCGCGCGCAATGCCGATCCGCTGGCGTTGGCCGCCGGAGAATTCGTGCGGGTAGCGGTCTGCGCAAGAACGCGGAAGTCCGACTGTTTCAAGTAACTCCGCGATCCGATCCGCACGGTCCTTGCGCGTCATCCCGCCGGTGATATCGAGCGGCTCCGCAATGCAATCGTCAACGCGCATGCGTGGGTTCAGCGAACCATATGGATCCTGAAACACGAACTGAACCCGGCGTCGGACGGATGAAATGTGCTTTTCGCCCGCCTTGCCATCGATCCGTTCGCCGAACAGGGTGACGCTGCCGCTCGTGACAGGGATCAATCCGACGAGCAATCGCCCAATGGTCGATTTCCCCGAACCGGATTCGCCAACCAGGCCCAATGTCTCACCGTCGCCAATTTCGAAGCTGACGCGATTGACCGCACGAAGCAGCAATTTCTCGCCTCTATCGCCCCGTACCGGAAAGAGCTTGACGAGGTCCTGGACAGATATGACGGGGGCAGCGCTCATGAGGTGGCGACCCGTGGAGGGCAGCGGGCGAAGCGAGACGCACCTGCGGGCAGCAATGCGGGGGCTTCCACACGGCACTGTGGGACTACGATCGCGCACCGCGGGCTATAGCGGCATCCCGGGATGGCCTGCGTAGGATCTGGAATGCTGCCCTTGATGGTCGGCAGTCTGTCGACATCAATATCCAGTTTTGGAATGGCGGCGAGCAGACCCTCGGTGTAGGGGTGAAGCGGCTTGCGAAACAGCTCGGACACCCCGGAGGTTTCGACCACGCGGCCCGCATACATCACGATCACGCGCCGCGCGAATTCGGCGATCACTCCCATGTCGTGGGAAATAAGCACGACCGACATGCCGAGGCTCGATTGGAGATCACGCAGGAGATCGAGGATCTGGGCCTGGATGGTGACATCAAGCGCGGTCGTCGGCTCGTCGGCGATCAACAGGCGAGGCTGGCAAGCGATGGCGATCGCGATCATGACACGCTGGCGCATGCCACCCGAGAGACGGTGAGGATACTCATCGACGCGGCGCCGCGCGTCCGGGATACGAACCAGCTCGAGCAGTTCGATGGCGCGCTGCCGTGATGTCCTGGCATCAAGCTGCTGGTGGATGCGCAGTGTTTCGCCGATCTGGTCGGCAATCGTCAGAACCGGATTGAGCGACGACATCGGGTCCTGGAAGATCATCGCGATTTCCCGGCCACGGATCGCGCGGAGCGCGCGCGGCGTCATCGTGAGCATATCCTTGCCGGAATAGAGGATCCGTCCGGTCGGGCGTGTCGTCGAGGGCGCATGGAGGCGAAGAATCGACAATGCCGTCACGCTCTTTCCGCTGCCGGATTCGCCGACGATGCCGAGCGTTTCACCTTGCGCGAGGGCGAGACTGACATCGTCGACGGCGGTGAACCAGCCGCCTTCGCCACGAAACTGAACCGTCAAATTGTTGATTTCGAGCAGATTGCTCATGTCTCGACTTTCAGGCGCGGATCAAGGGTGTCGCGCAAGCCGTCGCCCAGCAAATTCATGCCGAGCGTGGCAAGGCTTATGGCAACGCCCGGAAATAACATGATCCACCAGGCGTAGACGGCATGGTCACGTCCCTCGGCGATGATGTTGCCCCAAGTCGGAGTCGGTGGTGAGGGCCCCACGCCGAGAAAGCTGAGGGCTGCTTCCGCTAGGATCGCATAGGCGAACACGAAGGTTGACTGAACCAGCAGCGGGCCCATGGCGTTCGGAAGCAGGTGCCGTCGCATGATGCGGAAGTTCGAAGCACCCGCGACACGCGCTGCTTCGATGAATTCAAGCTCGCGCGTCACCAAAGCCGACGCGCGTACGATGCGGGCGGTTCGGGGAATGTAGGCCACCGACAAGGCGATGATGACGCTTGACGTGAACGGGCCAAGCACAGCGGTCAGGCCGATAGCCAGAAGGATCGCCGGCAGCGCCATCAACGCGTCCATCAAACGCATCAGCAGCGCGTCGAATTTCCGATATTGCGCCGACAGCACGCCGAGCGGGGCGCCGATCAGGCCTGACAGCAAGGCGGTCGATAATCCGATCCAGAGCGAAAGGCGTGCGCCGTAGACGACGCGCGTAAAAATATCGCGCCCGAACTGATCGGTTCCGAAGGGAAACGCGGCTTGCGGAGCACGAAACCGCAGGCGGACACGCATCGCAACCGGATCGTATTGGGTAATCATCGGCGCCAGGATGGCCGCCGCGACCATGACCAAAATAATGAAAAAGCCTATTCGAAACGAGCGGTGTCGCGCGAGCTTTCGCAGCAGCCGAAATCGCTGCTTTGATTTTAGCTGCCCCTCCGGCGCGGCATATGTCATCGTCGATGTGTCAGCCAAAGCGTACCCGCGGATCGACGGTCATGTAAATGATGTCGACCAGAATGTTGATCACCACGAAGGAAAAGCCGAAGATCAGCATCGTTCCCTGCACGAGCGGGTAGTCGCGGGCGAGAATTCCCTGAACGATCAGCCGGCCGATCCCGGGCAGCGCAAAAACCTGCTCGACGACCACCGAGCCGCCAATCAGGAGACTCAGAATGATTCCGCTGACGGTCACGACCGGAATCAGCGTATTGCGGAACGCGTGCTTTGAGATCGTCTTCCATTCGTCGACGCCCTTGGCGCGCGCGGTACGTATGAAGTCCTGATCGAGAACGTCGAGCATCGCAGAGCGCGTGATGCGCGCGAGAAAGCCAATCTGAAAAAGCGCGAGTACGATCGCAGGCTGGATCAGCGCAGACAGCCACGGCCAGAGACCTTGCGAGATGGGAGTGTATCCCGCAGGCGGAAGCCAGCCGAGCGTGACGCTAAAGAAAATGACGGAAAGGATGCCAAGCCAGAAGCTCGGCATCGAAACACCGACCAGCGCCGACATCATCACAAGAGAGTCGAGCCAGGTATTGCGCCAATAGGCGGCGAGCACACCCAGTGTAATTCCGAACGGGATGGTGATCGTCAACGACAGGAAAGACAGCGACAGTGTAACCGGCAGCCGCTCGACAACGGCGCTCAATACGCTTTGGTTGAGAATAAGCGACTTTCCAAAGTCGCCCTGCGCGAGACGGCCGAACCAGGCTCCCAGCTGCTCAAGCACCGGACGATCCAGTCCCAGCTGCTGCCGGATTCGCTCGATAGCCTCAGGGGTGGCTTCGCTGCCGGCGATCGCGACTGCGGGATCGCCGGGTAACAGATGAAGCAGGGTAAACACCAGAACGGCGAAAATGACGACAACCGGAATGGCCTGCAATAATCGTAAAGCCACGCCACGAAGCATCTGCGTTCCCGTTAAATCAAGTGGTCTACGGCGCTCATTTGAGCCAGGTGTTCCAGAACCGCAAATAGAAATACGGCTTCAGCCCCTGCACCCGCGTGTTGTAGCCGCGCAGCGAACCTGTATCGGCGACCTTGATCAAATAGCCCTGGTCGAGCACGCGTTTTTCGATGTCGAACCAGGCGATCTTCCGCGCCTGTTGATCGATGGACTTATACAGCCTGTCGAATGCCGCATCCATCGGCGGATCCTTGTCGATGTGCGGGAAAGTGTAGATCGTGCTCTTCCATTGTTGCGGCCCCAGCAGAGGGGGCGAGCAGAAGCTCGTTGTCGAAACGTTCCAGTTGCCAGTGCCGCGCTGCAGATTGTTGGAGTTGCTCATCCAGTCGATCACTTGCACGTCGGCGTTGATGCCCGCCTCCTTCAACTGCTCGGAAAGCACGAGAATGGAATCGCGCATATACGGGTAGTTCGAGTTGGTCTGCAGGATCAGTTTCTCTCCATTATATCCCGCCTGCTTCAACAGCTCCTTGGCTTTTGCCGGGCTCTTCTGATCGTAGAATGTCGTGGCCATCTCGCCGGCATAATACGGGCTCGCCGGATAAAGCAATGAAGGATTGCGTTGCGACAAAATGCCGGTTGCACCGGTGATGTCGTCGACATTGACGACCTCGCGAATGGCCTGCCGGATCAGGGGATTGGCGGTAGAGCCGTTGGCTGCGTGAATGACAAAGTATTGCTGGCAGTAGGGAAACGTCTTCAGCGTCGTCAGTTCGGCGTTGCCATCAAGCCGCTTTGCCAGATCGAGCGTGAGGTCCGCGATGGCGTCGACTTTTTTGGTCTGCAGCGCCGCCAGCCGGGCGTTGGCTTCCGGAATGAACATGTAGCGGATGGAATCGACATAGACCATCTTCTTCCCCGCGAAGCCATCGGGCCCGCTGGCGGTTTCGTCCGGCACATAGTTTTCGTTGCGGAGCAGGACGAGATGACTGTCCTTCTGCCATTCGCCAAGCTTAAACGGACCCGTTCCGATGATCTCCACTTCGCGTGCGGGCTTGTCCTTCTGATCGGCCGGCAGCACGACCAGCGGATAGGTCGAGCTTTTAAGCAGGTCAACAAACACGGCGTTGGTGCTCTTGAGATGCACGACGAACGTATACGGATCGGGCGTCTCGTATTTTTCAACGTCCGCGAGAAGCGATGCATTAGTCGAGACTTTTGCAAAGCGTTGAAACGAGGCCAGCACGTCCGCGGAAGTCATCTCCTGACCGGTGCTGAACTTCACGCCCTTGCGGAGAATGAAGGTGAAGGTCTTTGCTTCGTTGCTGGTCTCGACATTGGACGCCAGCATTGGCCTCGCGTTGTAGTTCTCGTCCATTGCCACCAGGGTTTCGAAAATTCCATGCGCGATTTCGAGTTCGACGAGGCTGCCGGCCATATAGGGGTCGAGCGATGCCGGGCCCGCGACGGTCGAGTAGGTGATCTGGCCGCCCTTGTTCTGGGCTTGCGAACTCGTCGCTCCGGCCATTACCCCGGCGATGACAATCGAAATCGACAGAGTTAGCTTCAGCGCCCGCAACGACATGGCATCATCTCCGTGGTGCCGCTGATTTCGCACGCTCGCGAAACAGTCGAAGCGCCTCGATTGTCTTTTGTTATGTATGCTGTATCAATCGTATTATGGAGTTTGTGGCCTCGTCAACGGGCGAGGAATCTCCTGCAGTCTCGCTACTATCTCGTGCAACGATAACGCGCATCACTCCAGACAGATCGCGCCTGTTCTTGATCCCGTATTGCTCGGACAGGCGATTATAGAGCTCGTTCCTGCTGAAAGGAGTTGAGAAGAGTCATGTCCAATCAGACCGCAGTGCCATCGGAAACCCGATCAGTAGACGCTACCTTGCGCGAGCGTGCGCAAAGGGTCGTACCCGGCGGGATGTGGGGGCATCTGAATGCCGCGCGATTGCCGGAAGGCTATCCGCAATTTTTTGCTTCGGCGGAAGGCTGCCGTATCCGCGATGTCGATGGCCGTGAATACATCGATTTCATGTGCAGCTGGGGACCGATCCTGCTCGGACACAAGCATCCCGAAGTCCAGGCGGCTGCCGACGCGCAGGCGGCGCGCGGCGATTGCCTGAACGGACCAGGCGAGGTGATGGTGGAGCTTGCCGAGGATCTGGTCGGGATGGTGCCGCATGCCGATTGGGCGATGTTCCAGAAAAATGGCGGCGATGCCACCACCGCGTGCGTGACGATTGCCCGTGCCGGCACCGGACGCCGCAAGATTCTGGTTGCAAAAGGCAGCTACCACGGCGCGCTGCCCTGGTGTTCGCCGTCCGTCGCTGGCGTGACGACGGAGGACCGCGCTCATTTGTTGCAGTTCGAATATAACGATGCGGAGAGTCTGCGAGCCGCGGTAGCCGAAGCCGGTAAGGATCTGGCGGCTATTCTGGTGACGGCGTTCCGTCATGACCTTGGTCGCGATCTTGAATTGCCGATCGCCGAATTCGCGCAGGCTGTTCGCCTTGCCTGTGACAACGCCGATGCGGCGCTGATCATCGACGAAGTCCGCGCGGGCGTGAGGCTTGACACGCGCGGCACTTGGGAGGCGCTTGGCGTTCGTCCCGATCTCTGCGCATGGAGCAAGGCGATCGCCAACGGCTATGCGCTCGCCGCGGTGACCGGCAACGACCGCTTCCGCGACCCTGCAACGCGGATTTTCGTGACCGGATCGTTCTGGTGCAGCGCGGTGGCCATGGCTGCGGCGCGAGCCACCCTGCGTATTGCACGCGAAACGAACGTTCCCGCGCGCATTCAGGCGACGGGCATGATGCTGCGCAACGGTCTGGCGTCGCTTGCCCGGCAGCATGACATCAGCGTCCGCCAAAGTGGCCCGCCACAAATGCCGCTGATGTTGTTCGATGATGATCCTGAATTCCGGAAAGGCCGGGCATTTTGTGCCGCCGCGCTTCGTCACGGCGCGTTCTTTCATCCCGCGCACAACATGTTTCTGTCGGCGGCGCATCAATCGTCAGATATCGAGCGGGCGCTCGACGCGGCCTCGCACGGCTTCAAAGCCGCGCGTGAACTTGGCGTCAACAACCGGTGATGTCCGTTCCAATTGCCCCGGTTCGTTTGGGACTGAGCAGGCAGGCGAGGCCTTGCGCCAGATCGGGAGTTTCCGTTGCGTAATTTCTTTCTGCCGGGGCGGTCTCCGGTGTATGCGGCGCACGCTGCGGCTGCCACGTCTCATCCGCTTTCGACATTTGTCGCTATAGATATATTGCGTTCGGGTGGTAACGCGGTCGATGCGGGGGTAGCGGCTGCTGCGATTCAATGCGTCGCCGATCCCTTGATGACCGGCATCGGTGGCGATTGCTTTGCGTTGCTTGCATCGAAGGGCCGGGCTGTTCCCGTCGCGCTTAACGGATCGGGGCGCGCCCCTGCCGCCGCGCATGCCGAATGGTATCGGGAGCGCGGCATCGACATCACGCAATATTCCCCGCATGCGGTGATGGTTCCCGGCGCCATCGGAGCGTGGGCGCGACTGGTCGAAGACCATGGGACGCGTAGCCTCGACGAACTGCTGCAGCCTGCCATCCATCTTGCCGAAGACGGCTATGTCATTCAGTCGCGCGTCGCATGGGATTGGTTTCGCAATCAAAGGATCGCGGCGTCTGATTCCGACACCGCCGCTGCGTATCTGGTGGATGGCCGGCCGCCGGGTGCCGGGGAGCGAATGCGTCATCCCAGATTAGCCGCGACATTGCGCGCGATCGGGAAGTCCGGACCAGCGGCTTTTTATGAGGGCGCAATTGCCAATGATATGGTAACCAAGCTTCGGTCGCTGGGCGGACTGCACACGCTGGATGATTTCGCAAATGCGCGGCCGGACTACGTCGAGCCGATTTCGACGAATTATCGTGGCTACGACGTCTTCGAATGTCCACCCAACGGGCAGGGGCTTGCCGCCTTGATGATGCTTAACGTGCTTTCCGGCTACGATGTCGGCGGCATGACCGATGCCGATCGCATTCACGTCTTTGCCGAAGCCAGCAAGCAGACGCATTTACACAGGAACAAGCTGTTCGGCGACCCTTCGATCGAGAATGTTCCCGTCGATGATCTCCTGTCGGCCGATTGGCACCGGCGTGCACGGGCTCAGATCGATCTCGCGCGTGCGCGGCCGCCGGTGTTCTGGCCGCCAAAGCCACATAAAGATACAATCTATCTTTGCGTCGTCGACGCGGAAGGTAACGCATTGTCGCTGATCAACTCGCTGTTCGAGCCGTTCGGGAGCGGCATTCTGGCACCCGGCAGTGGCGTGATGTTCAACAATCGCGGGTATTCATTCAACCTCGAAGAGGGGCATCCGAACTGTATCGCGCCGCGCAAGCGGCCGATGAACACCATTATCCCGGGAATGCTGATGCGTGAGGGCCAAATGGTGGCGCCGTTTGGCGTCATGGGTGGTCACTACCAGGCCATGGGCCACGTGGAATTGCTGACCGGAATCATCGATCGGAGGCTCGACGTGCAGGAAGCGCTCAATGCGCCACGAAGCTTCGCGCATGACGATGTCCTCGAACTCGAGCCGCTGTTCTCCCCCGAACTCGAGACCGAACTGCAGCGTCGTGGCCATCAGATCGCGCGCCCCATCGTTCCACTCGGTTGCGGCCAGATCATTTGGGCAGATCGGCAAAACGGGACGCTGATCGCAGGCTCGGACTATCGCAAGGACGGCAACGCCGCAGGCTTTTGAGAAGCCCATCGCGGCGAACCTGGACGCGCCAGTTTCCAGAACGTAATTGAGTGAAGGTCGCCATGCGTGTGCGCCCGGACGTTCGTGTGCTCCGGGAGGTCTAAGCGAGTACAAGCGTATGCAATTTCGTCTAGTTTGGAGTGCAGACGTTCGTGGTTCATCCCATTAAGATCATAAGGTAAACGATTGAAATATAAAAGCTATCGCTTTTCCGTCAAGACAACGGAATCACGCTTCTAATAATTCTGGAGGCGCGAATGAACTGGACGGCGGCGCAGCTTACGGCAAATTGTCTCTGAGAAAGATTTCGATGCGGATGCGCTCCTGATCGGGATTGATCGATTCGCCCAAGCAATGGGCAAGCAGGATTCTGGCCGCGGAGCGGGCTTCGTGCCCGGGATCCTGATTGATGATAGCGTCGACCACGCCGCCGAGCAGAAATCGTCTGGTATCGGCGGTCAATTCATGCGCGATCCAGACGATATCCTGCGCTCGGCCCGACGCTTCAAGCGCTCCTGCGATGCCCTCGTTGCCGGCACCTGCATTGTAGAGGCCAATCAGATCGGAGTGTTCTCCGAGCATGGCCGAGGTCAGCGCACGATTCTGTTCGCTGTTGTCGCGCCCCTCGCGCGCCGGTAGCGCCACCAGATTGGAATATTCGCCGGACAGAACCTGATAAAATCCGAAATGCCGTTCTGCATGGTCGCGCAGCGACATCGAGCCGACAATCACCCCGACCTTGCCTTTCCTGCCGCCGAGGAAGCGTCCCATCAGCGAGGCCGCGGTGCGGCCGGCGGCGGGATTGTCGACGCCGACATAGTGCGCCCGTCGGGAGGAGGGTGCATCCGATACCAGCGTGACGACATGAACACCGCGCGCGACGAGGTCGTCGATCGCTGCCCTGACCCTGGTATGATCGAGCGCGACGGTCGCAACGCCATGATAGCTTGGCGAAAGCCGTTCAAGCGCCGAAGCGAGCGCAGTCGGATCGAACACATCGACATGCATGACGTCGATATAGCCGTTCTGGCTTGCCAGCCAATCGGACGTGCGCTCGACCTGCACCGACAGGTTGGACATGAAGCTGTTGGCGTTGGAGGGCAGGATGAAGGCGAAACGGAAGCTCTCGTTGCGGGCGAGCCGCATGGCGGCGGCATTGGCCCGGTACCCGAGCTTGGCGATCGCCAGTTCGACGCGGGCGATGGTCTGCCCGCGCACGCCCTCGCGCTGGTTGACGACGCGGTCGGCGGTGGCCAGCGACACACCGGCTTCGCGGGCGACGTCTTCAAGCGTCGCCCTCCGGCCCGGTATTCGCTCGCCATCCGCGCTCATTGCGCCGCCCAAAGCATGCCGCGGGTCATCAGGGTTCTGATTTCGGGGACATCGAGTTCATAGGCCCGATGCCCGAGCGACGAATAGAATACGCGCCCCTGGCCGAAACGCTTTTTCCACACCACCGGCATCACGACGCCATCGACCCAGGGAGCGTGACCGGCGTTGAAGGTCGTCGTTGCCAGCACCTCGATGGCGGGGTCGACATGCATGTAATATTGCTCGGAACGGTGTTCGAAACTGTCGATGCCGGCCATCACGGGATCATCGGGCCTGGTCACGTCGACCTTGTAGTCGATAATGTTGCCGGGATGGGCCACCCATTGCCCGCCGCACATGAACTGATAGTCGACGTTGTCGCGGAACGCGTCGCACATGCCGCCATGATGTCCGGCAAGGCCGACGCCGCTCTTGACCGCGTCGCACAGCGCCAGCGCCTCCGGCTTCTCGATCTTCGCCATGGTGTAGATCGGAATGATCAGCGAGAGGTTCTTGAGGGCCGGATCGAGGAAGGCCTCGGTTGTGGTTTCGATCCTGACCCCGAAGCCTTCGGCTTTCAGCCAACCTCGTATCATCGAGGCGCACAGATCCGGATCGTGTCCCGGCCAGCCGCCCCATACGATCATCGCCTCGCGCATTTTCAGCATCCTTTGCCTAATTGATTTGGCCGGTAGCAAGTCCCGGCGGTATCATGGCCGGACGTTCGACGGTGGTTTCGAGTTTTATGCGGCGTCCCTGGTCCGATGATATCTGAAACGCCTCCATGGCCTCCAGCACATGCAGCGCCAGCGCGCCGCTGGCGCGGTGCGGCCGGTTGCCGACAATGGCCGCCGCCATGTCGGCGACGCCGATGGAGCGGAATTCGCCTTCGGTGTTGCCGTGGGTATGGGGTTGTGGCTGCCATTCGCCACCGGTCTTGGCGAGGCTGACCTCGCCGCCGAAACGGTTGGGATCTGGCACCAGCAGGCTGCCGGCGGTGCCGTAGATTTCGATCGGCAGGTGGCTGTGCTTCGGCACATCGAAACTCATGGTGATGGCAATCACCGCACCCGAGACGAATTCGAGCGTGCCGGTAACGTGAGTGGCGACCTCCACCGGAATCATCGTGCCGTTGAGGGGCTCGCTGGTGATCAACCGCTCCAGACGGGGTTTTGTCGCCGCGCCCATCACCGAGGCGATCGGACCGAGCAGCTGAACCAGGTCGGTGATGTAATAGGGGCCCATGTCGAGCATCGGGCCGCCGCCGCGAAGATAATAGAAGCCGGGCGCCGGATGCCAGCGTTCGTGGCCGGGGCACATGAAGAAGGCGGTGCCGCCGACCGGCGTGCCGATCGCCCCGTCGTCGATCAGCTTGCGCGCGGTCTGGTGCCCGCCGCCGAGGAAGGTGTCCGGCGCGCAGCCAACGCGCAGATTTTTCTCGGCGGCGAGATCCATCACCTTGCGCGCCTCGGCGACATTGACGCCGAGCGGCTTTTCCGAATGGACATGCTTGCCGGCGTTCAGAACCGCGAGGCTGACATCAGTATGGGCCAGCGGCACCGTCAGGTTGACGACGATTTCGACGTCATCGCGTTTCAGCATCTGGTCGACCCGCATGCCGGGAACGCCGAATTCTTTTGCGCGCTGCTCGGCCGCCGCCGACCGCATATCGGCGACCGCGCGCAGTTCGATATTCGAAAACTGCTTCATGGCCGTCAGGTAGGCCTTGCTGATGACGCCGCAGCCGATGACGCCGATGCCGACTTTTCTCATGAAGACTCCGCTTCGATCCGTTTGAGTTTGGTTGGTGTGAAAGCTCAGCCCTTGACCGCTCCCGCCGTCAGTCCGGCGACGATGTGTTTTTGCGCGAACAGAAACAGGATGATGGTCGGCAGGATCGTCAGCGTGACGAACGCCAGGATCAGGTGCCATTCCGACGAATATTCGCCCTGATAGACCATGATGCCGAGTGGCCAGGGATAGAGGTCGTCGCTGTTCAGCATGATCAACGGGATCAAATACGAGTTCCAGCTGTTGACGAAAACGATGGTGCCGACGGTCGCGAGAATCGGGCGCGACAGCGGCAGCGTCACATAGCGGAAAAACTCGATATAGCTGCAGCCGTCGATTCGGGCTGCTTCGAGAAGTTCATACGGAATGTCCTTGAAGAAACGCCGCAGCAACAGGATGCTCATCGCCAGCGCAAACGCCACCTGCGGCAGCACGACGCCGAAATAGGAATCGAGCAGCCCGAGGTCGCGCACCTTGATGAACAACGGCAGGATGGCGGTTGCCGCCGGAAACAGCAGGCCCATGGTGATGTAGTTCATCAGCATGGCGCTGCCGAAAAACTTGATCTGCGCGAACACGAAGGCGGCCATCGATGCGGCGATCAGCGTCAGCACCACGGTCATGGTCGAAATGATGAGCGAATTGCCGAGCAGCTGCCAGTACCGTTTCGACATGAGAATGCCACCGTAGTTCTCCCATTCCCACACCTGCGGCAGGCCGAACGGATTGGTCCGCAACTCGCCGAGCGATTTGAAGCCGCCGAGCACGGTTGCCACCAGCGGGGTCGCGACGAAAACCACCACGACCGCCAGGAACAGCGCCTTGTACAGCGCGGCCAGGTCGAAACCCCGGTCGGAGAATGTTGCCTGCTCACTCATCGCGCATGAACCAGCGTTTGTAGGTGAAGGCGAAGGTGACACAGATGCAGAACAGGATGACGCCGACGGCGCTGCCGAAGCCGACGCGCATCCGCATCACGCCGAAGGTGTAGAGAAAACTCACCATGGTATGCGAGGAATCCG
>DASQOU010000036.1:0-10743 GCA_035644295.1 Bradyrhizobium sp. | reverse complement strand
CGGTGCGCGACGTCCGGGCGGTTGACGCCGGCGGCCATCACCTTGACCAGGATTTCGCCGGCGGCCGGCTTGGGCACGGCGCGGGTCTCCGGCAGAAGCACCTCGGGTCCGCCGGGCTTGCTGATGCCGATGACGGTCATTTGCGAAGGGACTTTTTCCATGATTTGTCCTTGGCCAAACGATAAAGCATGATCCGGAAAAGTGGGAACCGGTTTTCCGAACAGACGAGGCATCTGATTAGCAAGCGGCGTTGTGGCTGGCAACCGGTTCGCTGCCTTTGAGCACGGAGCAGGGCGCATGGCCATCGAGGACGACGACAACAAGCCGAGAAAGAAGATCACCCACGAGATCGGGCAGGATCTATCGCTGCTGTCGGTCGAGGAGCTCACCGAGCGGATCGCGCTGATGACCTCCGAGATCGAGCGGTTGCAAGCGGCCGCAGCCAAAAAGCGCGCCTCGAAGCAAGCCGCCGACAGTTTCTTTAAGTCGTAGCGTTAGGGCGATCGTGGCGCGGGAAAATCTAGAGCTTGCAGAGCAGTCATCGCGATCCTCTCCCCTCCCTCCGCGAAGCGGCGGGGAGGGGTCGGGGGTGGGGGGTCGCTCCGCGAGCTCAGCTCTCAAACAGGCACTGTAACTGCCGCAACACCCCCCACCCGCGACCCCTCGCCGCCACGCGCTGCGCGCGTGTGGGGAGGGGCGAGAGGTGACGATGTGGAGAGATCGGCCAATGGCCGACATGGCTAACGAACGCTGAAAAAAATCGCTCGTTTACGATTGATTAAGCTTTCTGGCTTATGACTAAAGCCGTCCTCGTTTGGACACCGAGTGGCTCCTGTCCACTCTGTTTGACGCCTCCCTGTTATCAACTTCAAAAGCCGCCGGAAACGGCGGCTCTTTTTTTGGGACGTCGCCGCTCTCTCCCACCCCACCAGCTGGAAACCATAAAAGCGCTTGCGGCTGGACTCCGGCCCGGGGGCGCGCAATGATTTGTTCATCATAATCCGGCGGCCAAGTCTGCGGCCAAGCCGGCGGTGTTATAGTGGCGTGAGGCGTTAACGATGTCGGACCGTTCGCAAGGCGAAACCGCGCTCGTACAATTCAGCGAGCGGTTGACCAATTCGGCGGCATTCGGAACTCTGTTCCGCGAAGGCATGGATCTGGTCGAGGAAACCGCTGCTTATCTCGATGGGGCCGGCCGCGCCCAGGCCAAGGCGCTCGATCGTTCCGTCAGCCTCACCTACGCAACCGAAAGCATGCGCCTGACCACCCGGCTGATGCAATTGGCGTCATGGCTGTTGCTGCATCGCGCGGTGAAGGAAGGCGAGATGACGCTGACCCAGGCCAATCGCGAAAAGACCAAGGTCAAGCTCTCGGCCGCCGATCCCGGTCCCGAGGAGATGATCGAAAAACTGCCCCAGCAATTGCATGATCTGATCGCCCGCTCGATGGCCCTGCAGACCAAAGTGCGCCGTCTCGACGCGACGATCCACGCGCCGACCACCGAACGCGCCCCGATCGGCAATCCGCTGGTGCCCCAGCTCAACCGCCGAAGGCCGCGTTCGAGCAGTAATGGGGATCGTCGGCCGCCGTGCGTTACTCCGCGCACGCCGAGTACCGACACAAGAAATGATCCGGCTTTGCTGACCCCCTTTTCCATGGTGCTGGTGCTATCGTCCGCGTTCCTGCACGCGAGCTGGAATGCGCTGCTGCGCGGCGGAGCTGACCGCACGCAGTCGATGCTGATCATGAACATCACGGTCGGCATCACCGGACTTGCGATGGTGGCGGCGGCCGGTTTGCCGTCAACGGCGAGCGTGATCTACGTGTGCGCCTCAGGTCTAATTCATCTCGTCTATAACGCGTTGCTGGTGCTGATGTATCGTAGCGGCGATCTCGGCGAGACCTATCCCGTGGCGCGCGGCTCTTCGCCGGCGCTGGTCGCACTCGGCAGCAGCCTGTTTGCCGGGGAGTGGATGAATCTGACCGGTACCGTCGGTATCGGCCTCGTCTGCGCGGGGATCTTCATGCTGGCCGCCGCAAAAGACCGTTTGCACACGATGAATCTGCCGGCCGCACTGGCGACCGGGGTCAGCATCGCCGCCTACACTGTGGTCGATGGCCTCGGCGTACGCGCTTCCGGTAACTGGATCGCTTATACCGGCGGCGTGTTCGCGTTCTTCCTTGCCGTCCCGCTCTGGTATCTCGCGCGGCGCCAGCGGAAGGTATTCATGGTGCCGTTGGCGGAAGCGGGCAAGGCGGCCAGCGGTGGGCTGATCTCGCTCGCCGCCTATGGCGCCATTATTTGGGCGATGGAGGCTAGCGCGATGGGGGCGGTGTCGGCGTTGCGCGAGACCAGCGTGGTGTTCGCAGCTCTGCTCGGAGCCGCCTTTCTCAACGAGCGTCTGACCGGCTTGCGGATTGCCGCGTGCTGCATCATCGCGTTAGGCGCCGCCTGCGTGGGTTGGCGGCTCTAGCAGATGTAGGGTGGACAAAGCGCCAGCGTGCCCACCATCGGCGACAAGAAGGTGGGCACGGCGCAGGGCGCCTTGCCCACCGTACAAAGTTCACAAAAAGTAAAACGCCCCCGCGCGAGCAGGGGCGTTTTGGTATTTGTCTCGAACGAGCCTGAGCGCCCTCAATCCTTCTTGAGGAATCCGGAAAACTTCTTCTGGAACCGGGAAACACGGCCGCCGCGATCGAGCAGCTGCTGGGCGCCGCCGATCCAGGCCGGATGCGACTTGGAGTCGATATCGAGGTTCAATTTGTCGCCTTTTTTGCCCCAGGTCGAGCGCGTCTGGTACTCGGAGCCATCGGTCATGACGACCGTAATCATATGATAATCCGGGTGAATTTCGGCTTTCATGACAGATCCTTCGGCGCGCCGGCGCCCGTGCTTCGGTTGTCGAGATGACGGATTTGGCCGGCTCTATAACCCAGCCGGCCCCTCAAAACAAGCCAAGTACCTTGCAAAACACGTATCTTGCCGAACTGGTATCTTGCCGAGCTGGGCTCGTCCCGGATTTGCCAGCGCACGCTGCGGGGCCTATTTGGGGGTGGCAAATCGATTGGTTGAGATCTCATGAGCGCAGTGGAACGGCTTGAAGACCGGCGTGACGAAGCGGTGCCGGGGCGCGATGTCGCAACCGAACAGACCTCCTCCATCGAAACAGCGTCCTCCATGGAAGCGGCCCTGACGTTGGAGCCGGCCAAGCGCAGCGCGCGGCTTCGTCCGCTGCTGGCGCTGGCGCCTTATGTGGCGCGCTACCGCGGCCGCGCGGCGCTGGCCTTTATCTCGTTGACGATCGCTGCGGTGACGACGCTCGTGGTGCCGGTCGCGGTGCGGCGAATGATCGATCTCGGCTTTACCCCCGAAGGCATCGCCCGGATCAACAGCTATTTCAGCGTGATGATCGCGGTGGTCGCGGTGCTGGCCTTTGCCAGCGCGTCGCGGTTCTATTTGGTGATGACCATCGGGGAGCGCATCGTCGCGGATCTGCGGCGCGACGTGTTCTCGCATTTGATCTCGCTGTCGCCGGCATTCTTCGATTCCTCGCGCAGCGGCGAGCTGATGTCGCGCCTGACCGCCGACACCACCCAGATCAAATCCGCCGTCGGCGCCTCGGTGTCGATTGCACTACGCAACTTCATGCTGTTCGTCGGCGCCACCACGATGATGGTGATCACGAGCCCGAGGCTTTCCGGCCTCGTGCTATTGGCGATTCCGGTGATCGTGTTGCCGCTGGTGGCGTTCGGGCGCTGGGTGCGCCGGCTGTCCCGCAATGCCCAGGATACGCTGGCGGACGCGACCGCCTATGCCTCCGAGCTGGTCGGTGCGATCCGCACCGTGCAGGCCTATACCGGCGAGCGGTTGGCCAATGCGCGCTTCGGCGGCGATGTCGAGCAGGCCTATGAAGCCGCCCGCAGCTCCACCCGCGCGCGCGCGCTCTTGACCGCCATCATCATCTTCATTGTCTTTACCAGCGTCGTGGTGATCCTCTGGATCGGATCGAACGACGTGCTGGGCGGCTCGATCAGTCCGGGACGGCTCGGCCAGTTCGTGTTGTATGCGGCGTTCGCCGCGCTTGCGCTCGGCCAGCTCAGTGAAGTCTGGGGCGAAGTCTCGGCCGCCTCCGGCGCGTCGGAACGATTGTTCGAAATTCTTCGCGTCAAATCGGAGATCACTGCGCCGGTCTCGCCGCGCGCCCTGTCGCAGCCGTCGCGCGGCGACGTCAGTTTCGAGAATGTCAGCTTCGCCTACCCGACACGTCCGGATGCGCTGGCCGTCGATGGCGTGACGCTGTCGGTGCGTGCCGGCGAGAAGGTCGCGATCGTCGGTCCCTCCGGTGCGGGCAAGAGCACGCTGTTTCATCTCTTGCTGCGGTTCTACGATCCGGCTTCCGGCACCATTTCGTTTGACGGCGTCCCGATCACGGCGGCCGATCCGCACGAGGTGCGGGCGCGGATCGCGCTGGTGCCGCAGGACTCCGTGGTGTTCGCCGCGACCGCGCGCGAGAACATCCGCTTCGGCCGGCCCGAGGCGACCGACGCCGAAGTCGAGCGCGCCGCGGATCTGGCGCATGCCACCGAATTCATCCGCCGCCTGCCCGGCGGTTTCGATGCCCCGCTCGGCGAGCGCGGTGTCACGCTGTCGGGCGGCCAGCGCCAGCGTATCGCGATTGCGCGCGCGATCCTCCGCGACGCGCCGCTGTTGCTGCTCGACGAGGCGACGTCCTCGCTCGATGCCGAGTCGGAGACGCTGGTGCAGACGGCGCTGGAGGAATTGATGCGCCACCGCACCACCTTGGTGATCGCGCATCGGCTGGCCACCGTTCTGTCCTGCGAGCGGATCATGGTGTTGGATCAGGGCCGCATCGTCGAACAGGGCACCCACGCCTCGCTGGTCGCGGCCAATGGACTCTATGCCCGCCTGGCGCGGCTGCAATTCGAGGGGGCGTGAGTTTCCAGTCGTCATACGCGGGCTTGACCCCGTATCCATCGCTCTTCGCAAGACTCTTTCGAAGCAGATGGATTGCCGGGTCGAGCCCGGCAATGACGATCTCTTTTACCCCTTCCACTCCATCCGCAACACCGGCTTTCCCGACGTGGGGTTCACGTCGTCGCCGGCGCGAACGAAACCGTTGCGCTCGTAGAAGCGGATCGCCCGGGTGTTGTCGGTATTGACCAGCAGCGTGATCCGATCGGGCGACAGGCGCTTGGCCTCGTTGACCAGCATATTGCCGAGTTCGGAGCCCCAGCGATCGGGGGCGACCACCAGTTGGTCAAGATAATTGTTGGCGTCGATGGTCACGAAGCCGACCATCTCTCCCGCTTGCTCCGCGACCATGATCGCCGCGTTCGGCACCAGTTCGCCCTGCCAGCGCTCGCGCCACCACGGCACGCGGGCGGCAAAATCGATCGAGGGATAGGCCTGCTGCCAGGTCCTTTGCCACAGCGCGATGGCGGCATCTTCGTCTTCGGGGCGGTAGGGGCGAAGGTGAAAGGGAGCGCTCATCCAAGCAGACCTGTCATGCCCGGACTTGATCCGGGCATCCATCCACTTCGATAGAGTCTTTTGTGATGGATTGCCGGGTCAAGCCCGGCAATGACACTAGATGTGCCTTTTTCAACATCGCCACTACCGTTCCGTCAGCTTCAGCTCGATGCGGCGGTTGCGCCGGTAGGCGTCTTCGGTTGGAGCGGTATCCAGCGGCTGGAATTCGGCGAAACCGGCGGCGACCAGCCGCTGCGCCGGCACGCCCAGCGAGATCAGATACTGCACCACCGAGATCGCGCGCGCCGACGACAATTCCCAGTTCGACTTGAATATCGGGCTATTCACAATCGGCCGCACGTCGGTATGTCCGTCGACCCGCAACACCCAGGCGATTTCGCTCGGAATCTGCTTGTCCAGATCAACCAGCGCGGTCGCCAGTTTTTCCAGCTCGGCGCGGCCCTCGGGCAATAGCAGGGCCTGTCCGGTGTCAAAGAATACTTCCGACTGAAAGACAAAGCGGTCGCCGACGATGCGGATGTCCGGCCGGTTGCCGAGAATGGCGCGCAGCCGCCCGAAGAATTCGGAACGGTAGCGCGACAATTCCTGCACCCGCTGCGCCAGCGCGACGTTGAGCCGCTGGCCGAGATCGGCGATCCGTCCCTGGGATTCCCGGTCGCGTTTTTCCGAAGTTTGCAGCGCTTCCTCAAGCGCCGCGAGCTGGCGGCGCAACGCGCTGATCTGTTGGTTCAGCACCTCGATCTGCGCCAGCGCGCGCGACGACACCGTCTTTTCGGAATCCAGCGCCTTGTTAAGCTCGCTGGCGCGGCTGGCGGCGTCGTTGCCCGCGCCCGCGAGGCCTTCATAGAGGCCCTTCACGCGGTCGCGCTCGGTCTCGGCGGAGGCAAGGCCCGCTCGAACCTGCGTGAGCTGGTCGTTGAGATTGAACTTGCCGAGTTTCTCCAGCGACAACAGATCGTTCAGCTCCGCGATCCTGGCGTTGAGCTGCTCCAGCGCCTTGTCCTTGCCGGTGACCTCCTGCGACAGGAAGAATTGCACCACCAGGAATACCGAGAGCAGAAACACGATCGAGAGCACCAGCGTCGACAGCGCGTCGACGAAGCCCGGCCAGTAGTTGAATCCGCTCTCACTGCGTCGCGCACGGGCAAGGGCCATTTGGGATTCTCTATCTCTTGAGTTGACGCATTGCTTGGCGGTTATCCCTGTGGCGCGTGGCAGACTGCCTCGATATTGTGGCCGTCGGGATCGAGGACGAAGGCTCCGTAGTAATCAGGATGATAATCTGGGCGTATTCCGGGCCGTCCATTGTCGCGACCACCGGCCGCGATCGCTTCAGCATGAAATCGGTCTACGGTTGCTCGATCCTGCGCGGTGAAGGCGATGTGAGAACCTGTTTGGGGAATGTCGCGCAATCCGATCCAGAAGAAAGCTTTGGGACTGATGCCGTAGCCCGCGTACTGTTCGGCTTCCGCGTATAGCCGCGCGATCCCCAGCGGGCGCAAGGCTCGATCATAGAATTTCCTTGACCGCTCGACGTCGGTGACGCCGATAGTTACGTGATCCAGCATATTTCCATTAACTCTTCTCTGGCTGCCGGGCGATCCGTTCGAGCAGCCGCTTGATCTCACGGTTCTGCTCGCCTTGGCCGTCGGCCCATTCGCGGATCATTTGCTGCTCGGTCCGCATATGCGAGACCAGGCCTTGAATGGCCTCGGCGAGATTGGCCATTGCCGCGGTGGTACCGCGGCTGGCGCCGCCTTCTTCCAGGGTCTGCCGCAGCCGCTCGACCGTGGCTTGAAGCTCGCCGCTCGGGCCGGCCTCGCCGGTATATCCGCGCACGGTGGAAGCGAGCCAGTCCTCGAGGTCGGTATAAAAGCGGTTTTGCGCCTGGCTCGATTGCAGATCGAGAAAGCCGAGGATCAGTGAGCCGGCGAGGCCGAACAGCGAGGACGAAAACGAAATCCCCATGCCGCCCAGCGGCGCGGCGAGACCCTCCTTGAGCGTGTCGAACAGCGCGCCGGCGTCACCGCCGACTTTAAGGCCATCGATCACCTTGCCGACCGATCCCACGGTTTCGATCAGGCCCCAGAAGGTGCCGAGCAGGCCGAGGAACACCAACAGGCCGGTCATGTAGCGCGAAATGTCGCGGGCCTCATCGAGCCGCGTGGCGATGGAGTCCAGGAGATGCCGCATGGTTTGCTGCGAGATGGTCATTCGCCCGCTGCGTTCGCCGCCGAGGATCGCCGCCATCGGCGCCAACAGCGTCGGGTGCCGGTCGATCGCAAGTCCGGGATCGGCGATGCGGAAATTGTTGACCCAGGCGACTTCCGGATAGAGCCGGATCACCTGGCGGAACGACAGGATGATGCCGATCAAAAGCACCGCGCCGATCAGCGCGTTGAGCCCGGGGTTGGCGAAGAAGGCCGTGATGATCTGCCTGTAGAGCACGATCATCACCAGCGCGCACAGCATCAGGAACACCACCATCCGCACCAGGAAAATCCGTGGCGAGGAGAGTTTTGTGAGTTCGATCTCCATCGCGGAGCGGGAAGAGGGGCCTGCAGGCATCGCCGATGTCATCCGTTGCGGGAAAGCGCGGTCGGGCCCCAATATGGCACACAGCGAGCCTGAGAAAAAAGGCCGTTGCGAGTCAATCAGAGCCGGGAGCCGGGAACTTCCGCGTGAAACCCGGCTTGGGCTTCGACGTATTTCTACAAAGCTTTGGCGTCTCAGGCGGTTAATGGGGATTTTCGATGATTTTGTATCTTGAGGCGCTGGCGGCGATCGCGCTCTCGTTGTCGCTGCTGATGACTGGGGCATGGATGGTTCGAGAGCGCACCGGCAACTCCGGCTGGGTCGATACCATCTGGACGTTTGCGCTCGGGCTTATCGGCGCCGGCAGCGCGTTGTGGCCGGTCGCGGGCAGCCCGCCGAACGCAAGGCAATGGATGGTCGCGGCCTTGGTGGCGATCTGGTCGCTCCGGCTCGGCTTGCACATCGCGGTGCGGACATCACACATTACCGATGATCCGCGCTATGCGGCATTTGCCCGCGAATGGGGCGTCGATTCGTCGCGCAAGATGTTCGTGTTCCTGCAGAACCAGGGTTTGGGATCGATCCCGCTGGTGTTTGCGATTTTTGTCGCCGCGCACTTTCCTTACCCTCAGTTGCGGCCGCAGGACTATCTCGCCGCGCTGATCCTGATTGCGGCAATTGCCGGCGAAGCGCTGGCTGACGCGCAGCTCAAGCGTTTCCGGGAGCAGCCTGAAAATCGCGGCCTGGTGTGCGACATCGGCATGTGGCGATGGTCGCGCCATCCGAATTACTTCTTCGAATGGCTGGGCTGGCTCGCTTATCCCGTCATCGCGATTTCGCCGGACGACCCTCTTTTCTATCCCTGGGGCTGGGCGAGCTTGCTGGCGCCCGCTTTCATGTATTGGATCCTGGTGCACGTCACCGGCATCCCGCCGCTCGAAGAGCAGATGTTGGTTTCGCGGGGCGAGCGCTACCGTGACTATCAGTCACGCACCAGCCTGTTCTTTCCACTGCCGCCGCGAAGGGGGGCGGCGACATGAGCTTTATTTCCTCTGTCATCGGCTCCGTCGAGCGGGTGCCGCTGCCCGATCTCGTGATCCGCGCCGCGATCGCGCGGCTGTGCTCGCGCACCGCGGCGCGGCTTGCCGCCGGCAACGCGGAAAGCGACGCCAGCTTTGCGAAGGAAATGGCGGCCCGCGCCATCGCCGAACACACTGAAGCCGCCAATGCCCAGCATTACGAAGTGCCGGCGGATTTCTTTGGCCGCGTGCTCGGAGCGAACCGCAAATATTCCTCGTGTTTCTACCGGGGGCCGGCGTCGACACTGCAGGAGGCCGAGGAAGAAGCGCTGCGCCAGAGCATCGAGCATGCAGATTTGGCCGACGGCCAGTCGATCCTCGAACTTGGCTGCGGCTGGGGTTCGCTGTCGCTGCGGATGGCGCAGCAATTTCCAAACGCGCAAGTCGTCTCGGTGTCGAATTCGCATTCGCAGCGCATGCATGTCCAGGGTGAGGGCGCCGCGCGCGGATTGAAGAACCTTTGCGTGCTCACCGCCGACATGAATGGTTTCGATCCGCAGCGGCAGTTTGATCGCATCGTGTCGGTGGAGATGTTCGAGCACATGATGAACTGGCGCGAGTTGTTGGGGCGGCTGCGATCGTGGCTCGAGCCGGACGGCCGCCTCTTTATGCACATCTTCACCCACCGCTCCGGCGCCTATCGGTTCGATCGCACCGACAAGGAAGACTGGATCGCGCAGCATTTCTTCACCGGCGGGGTGATGCCGAGCCATCATTTGATCCGGCAATTTGCCGATTTGTTCGAGGTCGAAAAGGAATGGCGCTGGAGCGGCGAGCATTACCGGCGCACCGCGCTCGACTGGCTGAAAAATTTCGATGCGCATGGTGCCGAGATCGAAAGCATTCTGCGCGCGGTGTCTATGGCGAGGACACCGCATTGTGGATGCGACGCTGGCGCTGGTTCTTCCTCGCCACGGCCGGCCTATTCGGTTACGCCGACGGCAGCGAATGGGGCGTCAGCCATTACCGGATGAGGGTGGTGGCTTAATGGGCCCTCTTAGCATGCCGTCATTGCCGGGCTTGACCCGGCAATCCATCCACTTCGAAACAATCCATCCACTTCGAAAAACGACTTTTCATGAAGATTGATGGATGCCCGGATCAAGTCCGGGCATGACGGGTTCGTTTGAACGAACCTACTTCCCCAGCGGCTTCAAAATCTTCACCAGCTCGGCGTGGATGAATTCATTGCCGCAGATCACGTTTCCCGTTTTGAGCGGGTCGTCGTCGCCCGCAATGCCTGAGACGATGCCGCCGGCTTCGCGCACGATGATCTGCCCGGCCGCCATATCCCACGGCTGCAGATTGCGCTCCCAGTAGCCATCGAGACGGCCGGCCGCGACAAAGGCCATGTCGAGCGAGGCCGCACCAAACCGGCGCAGGCCCGCCACCTTGTTCTGGATTTCGGCCATCTCGAGGCGCGACAGCTCGTGGTCGCCGCGCCCGATATGCGGCAGCCCGCAGGCGATGACGCACTCGGAAAGCTTGCGTCTTCCGGCGACGCGCAGGCGCTGATCGTTGAGGAAGGCGCCCTTGCCGCGCTCGGCGGTATAAAGCTCGTCATTGGCGGGATTGTAGATCACGCCGGCAATCAGCGTGCCCTCGCGCTGCAGGCCG
>DASQOU010000035.1:0-5596 GCA_035644295.1 Bradyrhizobium sp. | reverse complement strand
CCGGAAGATATCCGCAGCCGCCTGCTCGCGGTGCAGGAAAAATCCGGTTTCATTCCGAACGTCTTCCTGACGCTCGCCTATCGGCCCGACGAATTCCGCGCGTTCTTTGCCTATCACGACGCCCTGATGGAAAAGGACGGCGGGCTTACCAAGGCCGAACGCGAGATGATCGTGGTTGCGACCTCCAGCGCCAACCTGTGCCACTATTGTGTGATCGCGCACGGCGCGATCTTGCGAATCCGGGCAAAGAATCCGCAAATCGCCGACCAGATCGCCATCAACTACCGCAAGGCAGATATCACGCCGCGCCAGCGCGCCATGCTCGACTTTGCAATGAAAGTAAGCACTGAGGCGCAGAAGATTTCGGAAGCGGATTTCGCCGCCATCGCCAGCCACGGCTTCAGCGACGACGACATTTGGGATATCGCCGCGATCTCCGCATTTTTTGCATTGTCGAACCGGATGGCGAACGTCACGTCCATGCGTCCGAACGACGAATTCTACATGATGGGGCGCCTGCCGAAATAGACAGCCGCCGCCGGCAACCGCCCCCGGGGTCTAATCCGAGGGCATGCTTCGCTCCAAAACGCATTAGTCATCCGACGCGGGTCCGCACCAACCGGGCAAATAGACCGCCTCCTTGCCTTTCGCCAGAGCCAGCGCCCTCTCAAGCGCCTTTTCGAAGTCGCCTTCCACGCTCTTGCGTGACAGCCTGCGGCGCAGGAAATCCGCCCACAGGAACTCACTGAAGGGCGTTGTATCCTTGGCAAAGCCGCCGACCCGCCGCAACTCGCCGGCGAGACTGCGGAATGGATCATCCTTGAGGTCCACAACCGTCTTGGGAATCTCGCGGTACTGCCGGCGTTCGCCCCTGGCATCGTAGGGATAGACCCATTTGCGATCGTCCAGCACGACCCAGAACGCGTCCCGATCGACCATTGTGAGGTCGGCGACGACGGTGACGAGAACATTCTCCACGCCTTCATCGTGAAGCGCCCGCGCCAAATGATGATGATCGATCACGTAGTGGCGCTCGTCCGGCCCATGAACCACCGGGATCATATGCGTGCCGAGAAGCTCCGCCTGCTTCTTCTTCGATTTATGCTCCCGCCAGCGCTTGCGCTTCTCCTTCACCTCCCTCATCCCAACGGTCATCTGGGTGGGACGGAGCGAGAGAATTGGAATCGGCCGAAGGATCGGTTCGCGCACGTTCGCCATGACTTGAAATCCCCCTGTCAGATCACCAAAATATCTCTGCAACAGCTGCGATTATGGCAGGATGCCGGCGGCGATCAATTGCCTTGCCTCAAGCGCGACAAGCAAAGTGGGTGCGATTTTTGCGTCCGGTCGCGCTCAACGCGTTAAAGAGCGCATGATCTGTTCACCAAACTCCTACGCTTTGGCGGATCGTGTGCCAACCTATCAAGAGAAACGGAAAGATGTTCAGAAGTCGAAATGATCGGATGTCCAATGCGCGTGTCGTCCGATTTGGCGGTCGCGAAATCATCGCCGAAGGCCTCCGTCTCAACTTTTGGGCCGACATCAGCCATCGCTGCATGACGGCCTCATGGCCGGCCTTTATCGGCGGAGCCGCGCTGATATTTATCGCCTTCAACGCGGTCTTCGCGGTGTTCTACTGGATCGGAGATCAGCCGATTTCGAACGTGCCCGGCAGCGCCTATATCGATTATCTCTACTTCAGCATCGAGACGCTTTCGACCGCCGGGTACGGCGACATGCACCCCCAGACCCATTATGGACATTTCATAGCCACGGTGGAGCTCTTCACGGGGATCTTCTCGATGTCGCTGATGACCGGGCTGATCTTCGCCCGGTTCTCGCGGCCAAATGCTCGCCTGCTTTTCGCCGACCATCCGGTCATTTCAGACCATGAAGGTGAGCCGACCCTGATGGTTCGTTTCGCCAACGAACGTCACAACATCATCGGCAACGCCACAGCGAAGCTGTGGCTGCTGCGGAATGTCGTGAGCAAGGAGGGCCAGTCGCTGCGCAGGTTCTTTGAGCTGCCATTGGTGCGGAACGAGCACCCCGCGCTCGCGCTGAGCTGGACGCTCTACCATGTCCTGGATGAAAAAAGCCCGCTCTACGGGCTCGATGAGAACGACTATGGCGCATTCAACGTGTCACTTGTGGTTGTGGTGACCGGATATGACGTTGTTGCGGCGCAGACCATCCATGCCCGAAGGTCCTACGATCATACCGACATTCGCTTTGGCCAGCGATACGTCGATATCCTCGATACTTCGGAGGACGGTCGGCTTCGAATCGACTACGGCAAGTTCCATGAGACTTTGGACGGATAGATTTTCGTGCTCGCGCCATGTCAAACATTTTCTGGGAGACGTGCCGCGAGCGTGCTAAATAGGCGCAGAAATCCCCGGAGCTGGCAGCCGTGAAGACCCAGCGGCCCATTATCTCAGCCTCCTCAGAAGAAGAGCACCGTGTGCTCCAATTCCGGCCGCGCACCCTGGCGCCGGGACCCGGCCAGCACAGAAATTCGAACGAGGCGGCCAACGATTTATCGCGCTACGAGCGCGACCGCGAAGAGCCAGACGACTTTCGCCAGCGCATGCTGGCGAATGTCGCGGCCTTTGCGTTCACCGTCGCCCTGTTGGCAATCGGCGTATGGCTCGCGATCAGCATTGCCGAACTGCGCAGAACCCAGGACTGCGTGCTGATGGGGCGCCGCGACTGCGTGCGGATTTCCACGCCGCATAGTTGGTATTTCCGGCCCCCGCCGGCTGGTTTGCCCCAAAATCCTTAGCCGCCGATATCGTCCACCTCCATTGAACTCGGGGCAGCGCTCCGATATACGGGCACTCGACTTCGGGCGGCGGACCGGGCATTCCGGGGCGCAGCGGCCGCCTCCCTCGCGGTTCCGGAATTTACCGTCAATATATCAAAGGCTTAGTAATGTCCTCTACATTCGATCAGGTCGCAACGATTATCGCTGAAACCTGCGACATACCGCGCGACACGATCACGCCGGAAAGTCATGCGATCGACGATCTGGGAATCGACAGCCTCGATTTTCTCGACATCGCATTTGCGATCGACAAGGCGTTCGGGATCAAATTGCCACTGGAAAAATGGACCCAGGAAGTCAACGACGGTAAGGCGACCACCGAGCAGTACTTTGTCCTGAAGAACCTCAGCGCTCGCATCGACGAATTGGTCGCGGCCAAGGGCGCCTAACCGCCCGCCATGCATCTTGAGTATTTCCAACTGATTGACCGCATCGTCGACCTCAACGTCGACGAACGCACCATTACGGTTGAGGCTCAGGTCCCCGAGCACAACACCATCTTCGAAGGTCACTTTCCGGGCCATCCGATCATGCCGGGTGTATTGCTGATCGAGGCGATGGCGCAGACATCCGGCTGGCTCTTGGTCGCCCTGACGAAGTTCGAGCGCATGCCGTTTCTGGCCGCGGTCAAGGAAGCCAAGATGCGCAGCTTCGTTTCCCCCGGCCAGGTGCTCAAAATAGACGCCAGCATCGTCCACGAAGGTTCGGGTTTTGCCATTACCGCGGCGAAGATCCATGTTGGCGGCGAACTGAGGTGCAACGCCACGATCACGTTCAGTCACGACCCCTTCCCGAACCCGGATTTGCGTGGATACATGGAAGCCATGGCCAGGCGTATCGGCTTTCCGCACCAGGCCATCGCCCATGACTGAAACGAAAGCTTCGGACGCGGGATCGGCGGAAGTCTGGATCACCGGCATTGGTCTGGCCACTTCGCTTGGCGAGGGCCTTGATGCACATTGGGATGCACTCAACCAGCGTCGAATCAATGTCGATGAAAAGAACTACGCGCCTTACATCGTACATCCCTGGGCGGCGGTAAATCTTGACGCCCAGATCCCGAAAAAAGGCGATCAGCGTCAGATGGAAGCCTGGCAGCGGATCGGCACCTACGCCGCAGGATTGGCTCTGGAGTCGGCCGGCATCAAGGGCAACACGGAAATCCTGGCACGGATGGACATGATTGTCGCCGCCGGCGGTGGCGAACGCGATCTCGCCGTCGATTCCAACATTCTGAACATGGAAGCCAAAGGCAATTCAGCCCCCGGCTTTCTCAACGAACGGCTGATGAACGATCTGCGTCCGACGCTGTTCCTGGCGCAGCTCTCGAACCTGCTGGCAGGCAACATTGCCATCGTGCACGGCGTAACCGGATCGTCCCGCACCTTCATGGGCGAGGAAGCCGCCGGCGTAGATGCGGCAAGGATCGCTCTCGCGCGCATCGCCGCCGGCCAAAGCGACATCGCCTTGATCGGTGGCTCGCAGAATGGCGAGCGCAAGGATCTCCTGGTTCTCTACGAGTTCGGCGATTTCAATCTCAAGGACAAGTTCGTTCCGGTTTGGGCGCGCGGCAAGCAGGGTGGCTTTGCGCTTGGATCAGGCGGCGCGTTTCTTGTGATCGAGTCCAGGGCACATGCGCAGGCTCGCGGCGCGAAGCCCTTCGCGCGCCTAACCAATGTCGTAGCCGATCTGGCCCGCCGCAAACGCGCCGGCGAGGTTACCTCGAACCTGGAAAAGCTGTGGTCGAAACTCGGCAGGCTTTCGGACAAGGGCGCGATCTTTACGGGTGCAACCGGCGCCGAACCGGCCACCTCCGAAGAGTGCGCCTTCCTGAGCGCGCATCCGCAGTTTCCGGTGCGGGCCACCGGAACGATGTTCGGCCATACGATGGAGACGCAATTTCCATTGGGATTGGCCCTTGCGGCACTTTCGCTTTCACGCGGCGCATTGTTTCCGCCCAATGACCCCTCGGGGTTCGAGGTTGAAATGTCCACTCCGCCGAGCCAGATTGTCGTGATCGGGACGGGTCATTGGCGGGGCGAAGGCATGGCGCTGGTCGAAGCGATCAAGTGATGCCGCTGAACCGACGGGGAAAACATGGCAGTTGCGCGCGATAAGTTCGAAAGGCCGATCGTCGTCGTCACCGGCATGGGTGTTGTGACATCGCTCGGCGCCGGCAAGGCCGACAACTGGAAGAAACTCACCGCGGGCGAATCCGGCATCCGCACCATTACGCGCTTTCCCACCGACGGGTTGAAGAAGACAATGGCGGGAACCGTCGATTTCGTCCCGGTCGAGCCGTTCTCGTCGACCGACCTTTCCGAGCGGCTCGGCGAACTCGTCGGACAGGAGGCCATCGCCCAAGCCGACATCGGGACCATGGGTGACTTTCCCGGCCCGCTATTTCTCGCGGTGGCCCCTGTTGAAGTCGAATGGCCGCAACGCCAGGAACTCGGGCGCGCGATCGGAGCCAGTACGGAAGTAAATTATGACGCCATGCTGCGCGTCAGCGGCGGCGGAAGGTTTACCCAATATCACCGGCGATTCCTGTTCGGCTCGGTCGCCGATCATCTCGCCGAGACCTTGGGCACCAAGGGTTCGCCGATTTCGCTTTCGACCGCCTGCGCATCCGGCGCCAGCGCCATCCAGCTCGGCGTCGAAGCCATTCGCCGCGGCGAGGCGGACGCCGCCCTTTGCGTTGCGACCGACGGGTCGGTTAATCCGGAAGCGCTGGTCCGGTTCTCACTGCTGTCGGCACTCTCGACCCAT
>DASQOU010000034.1:0-2658 GCA_035644295.1 Bradyrhizobium sp. | reverse complement strand
CGCACCATCGTCTTTCCGGCGACGAGCGCCACCATGCACGACGTCTGGGACGTCATCGGCCTTTCCGGCACCGGCACCGATTCCTATTCGGTCGAGGATTTGTTCATTCCGGAAAATTTCTCGGCGCTGCGCGACGATTTCACGGCGCTGCGCGAAAAAGGCCCGCTCTACGGCATCACCACTTACAGCATGTTCGGGCTGGGTTTTGGCGCGATCTCGCTCGGCGTTGCGCGGGCCACGCTTGACGCGGCCATTGATCTGGCGCGCGAAAAGGCAACGGTCGGCCTCAAGGCGATGCGCGAGAACAATGCCGTCCAAGGCTTGATCGGCCGCACCGAAGGCAATTTGCGCGCGGCGCGCGCCTATCTTTACGGGACAGCCGCCGAGGCTTGGCACGATCTGACCAGTACCGGAAAAATCTCCGAGGAGCGTCGCGCGGCGCTTCGCCTCGCCTCGACCTGGACCATCCATCAATCAGCCGCGGTGGTCGATGCCGCCTATCACATGGCCGGCGCCACCGCCGTGTTCAGGGCGAACAAGTTCGAGCGCCGCTTTCGCGACATGCACGCGATCGCGCAGCAGATCCAGGCCCGCGATACCCACTATGAGGATGTCGGCAGGTCGATCCTGACCGCAAGCCCCGTGGCGCGCGGACCCACAACTTAAAACCCTGCTTCGGCACCTAGAGCAAGATCGGTTCTGATTGAATCAGAACCGACGCTCTAATTTCTTGTTTTGACGCGTTTTCTTCACGCGAACCGGTATCCACTTCGCTCGAAAACGCTCTAACCGATGCCCCGCGCCGGCCGGCCTGACGTCGATCGCGTGTAGCGTGGCGCAAACAACGCCGGGGGTTGCAGCCTGACGGCCTCGCGACCCCAAAGGCAATCAGATGTTAAGCACTTTCTGGGACCTTCGACCGTACTCCTTCTGTGGAGCTAACGGTTTCCCATGTTCCAACTTCGGTCGATTGCGGCCCGCCTGATGCTCGCCATTTCGCTGACCGTCGCGGCGGCGTGCGGAATCCTCGGTACGTTTTCGGTCATTCAAGAACGCGCCCTGACGCGGCTTGCGCTCGATCAGCAGCTCAAGCTGCAATATGAGAGCGTCATCGCCGCCCTCGACTACGAAGGCCGGGCGGCGCTCGCGGTGAGCGCCGTTATCGCTACGCTGCCTCCCGTGGTGGATGCGGTTGCCAAGGGCGACCGCGACGCGCTCTTGCCGCTGCTGCAGGCACCGCTTGCGATGTTGAAATCGCAGGGCATGCCGCTGATCAGCTTCCATACGCCACCGGCCACGGCTTTCTTCCGTGTTCACGAACCGAAACTTTTCGGCGAAGACATCTCGGCGCGGCGCAAGACCGTGGTGGAGTCGAATACGACCGGCAAGTCGATTGTCGGCGTCGAACCCGGAAGGGAATCGCTCGGCGTCTACGGCATCACGCCAATCATGCGCGAAGGCAAAAGCATCGGCGTCGTCGACATCGGCGTTTCCTTCAACAAGCAATTCGTCGACACCGCCAAGCGGCGCTTCGGTGTCGATCTGGCGGTGCATCGCTTCGATGGCAAGGCCTTTATGAATATCGCGTCGACCTTTGGTGACGGCTCGCTCGCCACCCAGGAGGAACTCAAAAGCGTATTCGACGGCGGCAGCCTGCGCCGCGACGCCGCCATCAACGGCCATCCGGCTGCGCTCTATCTCGGGCAAATCAAGAATTATGCCGGCCAACCCGTCGCGGTGATCGAACTCGTCAAGGATACCACCGAATATGAGGCGGCGGCGGCGAGTTCGCAGCGCACCCTTATTCTGGGAACAATCGCCATTCTTGCCGTCGCCGCACTGCTGGCGCTGCTGATCGGCCGCGGCATGTCGCGTCCGTTGACGGCAATTACCGCGGTCATGAACGCTCTTTCGAGCGGTGACACCGACGTGAAAATCCCCGGCGGCGAGCGAAAGGACGAGCTCGGCACCATGGCGGGGGCCGTCGACGTGTTTCGCCGCAACATGATCGAGGCGCGCACGCTGCGCGAGGCTCAGGAGGCCGCCAAGCGGCAGGCCGAGTTGGAGAAGAAGGCGCTGCAGCGCCAAATGGCCGACCGCTTCGAAGCCGATGTCAAGAGCGTGGTCGGCGCGGTGGCGCGGGCGACAGAGGATATGCAGCGCATGGCCGCGGCGATCACCGCGAGCGTCAACGGGACGTCGGCGCAGGCGGCCGCAGCTGCGGCCGCTTCCGAGGAAGCTTCCGCGAGCGTCAACACGGTCGCCTCCGCCACCGAAGAACTCGCCTCTTCGGTGGCCGAGATCGGCCGCCAGGTCACCCATTCCAGCGACGTTGCGGACGCCGCAGTAGCCAAGGCCGAAAAAACCACGGAAATGGTCGGGAGCCTCGCCTCGGCAAGCGAAAAAATCGGCGACGTGCTGCGGCTGATCAGCGCGATCGCGAGCCAAACCAATTTGCTCGCACTCAATGCGACGATCGAGGCGGCACGCGCCGGAGAGGCCGGCAGGGGATTTGCCGTGGTCGCATCCGAGGTCAAGGCGCTCGCCAGTCAGACGGCGAAGGCGACCGAGGAGATTGCCGGACAGGTCACCGCGATCCAATCCTCAACCGGCGACTGCGCCATAGCGATCGGCGGCATCAGCGACACCATCCGCGAA
>DASQOU010000033.1:0-16799 GCA_035644295.1 Bradyrhizobium sp. | reverse complement strand
CGCGGTGATGAATCTCGAAATCTGGAATGGACTATCGGCCGATCAGCAGAAGCTGGTGATGGATCTTGCGCGCGCCGCGCAGGAAAAAATCCGCGAGGCGACCGAGTCGGTCGACAATTTCGCGAAAGCCAAGCAGGAGCTCGAGCCGCTCGGCATGACCGTGGTCGAAGCCAATGTCGAGGAATTCCGCAAAGTGGCGCAACAGAAGATATGGCCGGCCTACAAAGCCCAATACGGCGCCTTGTGGGATGAGATCGAAGGCTTCAAGGTCTGACTTAACTGAGGGACTGAAGGCCGGACCTTTGGCTGGCTTGTCAGTCCCTCGCCATCATTGCCGGAATTTCCATTGCGCATGCTGCGTATCCTCTCAGCCGTCCCGAAACTCACGGTCACGGCGCTGATCACCCTTGCGATCGTCAACCTCCTGGTCGGCGTCATCCTGCGCTATTTCGTCGGTGCCATCACCAACTGGCTCGATGTCGACCCGGTGCCATTCACCTGGGTCGAGGAGGTCGGCGAGCTCTCACTGGCGTGGCTGACGCTGATTGGAGCAGCAATCGGGATCCAGTCGCGCTCGCACTTCGCGCTTGCGGTGTTCGTGCATCGACTGCCGGAGGCCACCCAGCTCTGGATCCACCGCTTCAATCACGCGCTGATCGTCGGTGTCGGCCTGTTGGTGGCGTGGTTCGGCTTCAAGCTCTGCCTGCTAAACCGCACATTGGCGACGCCGGGGCTCGAGATCAATCTGGCCTGGCTCTACGCGTCATCGGTGGCCGGTGGCATCCTGATCGCGATATACGGTTTTGCCATGATGATCTCGCCGCTGCCGCAAGGCGATCCCCAGCACTGAGACGGACCATTTCATGCTGCTTGCGACAGTTGCCGCCGTCTTCGTTGCCCTGATCCTGCTCTCGATGCCGATCGTGTTCGCGCTCGGGGTGGCCGGCATCGCGGGCCTGTGGATCGGCGGCTACCCGATGCAGCAGCTCTCCTCGGCGCTGGTGTCGGGATCGCAAAGCTGGGTGCTGCTTGCCATCCCCGCCTTCATATTTGCCGGCAACCTGATGGAACGCTGCGGCATGAGCCACGCGCTGGTGGCGCTGGCACGTGCGCTGATCGGTTGGGTCAAGGGCGGGCTCGGCATGTCGGTGATCGTGGTGGCGTATTTCTTCTCCGATATCTGCGGATCGAAGATGGCCGAGGTCTCCGCCCTCGGCTCGGCGCTGATGCCGCCCTTGACAAAAGCCGGCTACGACCGGCGCGATTCAGCTTCCCTGATCGCGGCCGGCACCGCGATGGGCATGCTGGTGCCGCCGGCGATCTTCATGATCGTGATCGCGCAGGTCACCAACACCTCGGCGGTCGCGCTGTTCGTCGCCGGCTTCGTTCCGGCCATGGTCATCATGCTGTGCCTGATGGCGGTGGTCTACATCCGCGCGCGGCAGAACGATTGGCCGGTCGATACAAGGCCGAGCCTCAAACACCTTGGTCACGCCGCGCTGCACGCCGCCGTGCCGATGGTGGTGCCGTTCGTGATTCTTGCCGGTTTCATCTTCGGCATCATCACCGCGACCGAAGCCGGCGCCGTCGTCGCCGGCTACGCCGTCCTTGCCGCCACGCTTTATTACCGCAACGTGTCTTGGCGCGAGATGGCCAAGATCGCCTATGACAGCGCGATCCTCACCGCCGCTGTCGTATTCCTGCTCGCGGTCGCTTCCGTCTACCAATATCTGATGGGCGTGAGCGGCGTGCCGCAGTTGCTCGGCCAGCTGCTCGGGCCGCTGAAAGCGCACCCATGGCTGTTTCTGATCGGAACCGCCGTCATGAGCTGCCTGTTCGGCATGTTGCTGGAGGGCCTGCCCGCCGCGGTCGTGCTTATCCCGGTGGTGTTTCCAATTTCGGAGGCGATGGGTATCGACCCGATCCACTTCAACATCGTGCAGACCGCGGCTGTGGGGATCGGCCTGTTCCTGCCGCCGATGGGTGTCGGGCTATTGATGGCACTGCGGTTTGCAAAACTGAATGTCGCCCAGCACTTCCGCACCTATGTGCCGTACATGCTGGCGCTGTTCGCCGGGCTCCTGCTCATCATCTGCATCCCGGAAATCAGCCTGACGCTGCCGAGGCTTGCGGGGTTGATCAGGTAAGGCGGGGGAAAGTGCGACCGCCAAGGTAACCGGACCAAATACCATCCTCATTTGTCGGCCCTCACCAACGCGGCGTTATCTGAAGCTCAACGAGAGCTATCCTCTGCAACACCGCGGCATCCCGCTCACCGGTCTTGGCCGTGCGCAAAATTGATTCAGCCAGCAAATTGATGTGGGCAGTGGTGACCGGCTCCGGCAGGGTGCCTATCGAGGCCTCAAGCGCAGCGGTCATGATCTCGATCATTTCTGGTGAGAAGGCTGCATCGGCAAAGTTCTTCATCGGTAGCCGCAGCGCGTGGTGCAACTTCGCTCCATTGCGCATCAACTCGGTAAGGAATGGGGAGTTCCCGCGGGTGCTGCGGTAAATCCCTCCTGCCTTCACCATTCCGCCCCGCGGCGTGGCGGCATCTCGTGAAACCTGCCTGTTAGTGCGGCAACAGATTTCTTGTTCCTCAGGAAGACCAGGCACCTTCTTATCTTGCCGCCGTCACCTTGCCGCGGATCGGCGCCATCGGACGCCGCGCCTCGCCCACCTCTAAAGTGAAGCGCTGATCAAGGGAGTACCAGGGAGCCGCAAAATCCAGCTCAGGCGACGGTTCGTCGTGGCGAACGTAATTGCCGATCAGGGCGCGGGTGACACCGAACTGCACATCCGAATCGATATGCTCGTCATCGGGCGCGTAGACCTGCGAGGTCAGGGTTTTGAAGCCGGGCTTGTACACCATGAAATGCAAATGCGCGGGCCGGTAGTGGTGGCGACGGGTGGCCCGCACCAAGTCTCCGACCGGCCCGTCGATCGGTATGGGGTATCCCGCGGGCTTTACGCTTCTGAAGTGAAAGCGCCCGGCTTCGTCGGAAGTAAAGCGCCCGCGTAAATTCATCTCGGCCTGCTTTGGATCCTGATTCTCATAGAGACCTTCGGGCGACGAATGCCAGACATCGATTTCGGCTCCCGCGATCGGACGGCCGTTGACGTCTTCGATGCGAGCATGAACGACAAGCCCCGCACCTGGCGTCGGTGAGCGTACCAGCGTATCGCCGTTGGCGCTGGCCGGCTGATCGTCCCGCCAGAACGGCCCCAGCATATTGGCCTGGGTTTCGCTCTGGCCGTTGTTACCGTTATTGAGCAGGCAGACCAGCGACGACACGCCCAATGAGCCCGCCATCAACGCCCCTTCGTTGTGCGAAGAAGTTGTCTTCTGTCCCATCGCCACGATGATTCCGACCGCTTCCTGGAATTCGCGTTCGGTGAGGCGCACTTCACGCACAAAGCCGTGCAAATGTCGGACAAGCGACAGCAATATCTCGCGCAGGCGCGGATCCTCAGCTCGCGAGACGGCCTCGACGACAGCGTCGGTCACCATGGCCTGATTTTCTATGATCATCTTTGGACCCCTGCCGCCGCGCCGTTATCGCACCCGGTTGCACAGGTTTTCGCGTGGCGCTCTATGTCGGGATCATGCGCCAGCCAGGATATCGCGCAACAAAAAAGCCGGCGGTCTTGCGACACGCCGGCTTTCCTGCTTCGCTCATATCGGCTGTTCACACCTTGACCAGCGGGCCTCGCGAGGCTGGGCCCTTCGACCCGCCGCTTGGCCCACCCGGTTTCGGCTTCCGCGGCACCGTGCGCTTGCGCGCGCCGGGCAGTTTCTCTGGCTTCGGTGTGACCGGCCCTTCGACGAATTCGAAGCCGATCTTTTCCTCCGCCGGATCGGCGGCCGCCTCGTCCTTGACCAGCACGACACGGACGTGACCGCCGCCCTTGAGCTTGCCGAACAGCACCTCGTCGGCCAGCGGCTTCTTGATGTGCTCCTGGATCACGCGCGCCATCGGCCGCGCGCCCATCTGCTCGTCATAGCCACGCTGCACCAGCCACGCCTTGGCGGGGTCCGACAATTCGATCGTGACGTCGCGATCGGCCAGCTGCGCCTCGAGCTGGAGGACGAACTTCTCGACCACCATGCCGATCACCTCGGCATTGAGATGCGCGAACGAGATGACGGCGTCGAGCCGGTTGCGGAATTCCGGCGCAAACTGCCGGTTGATCGCCTCGTGGTCGTCGCCTTCCCGCTTGTTGCGGGTGAAGCCGAAGGCCTGGCGCGCGAGATCGGCAGCGCCTGCATTCGTCGTCATGATCAGGATCACGTTGCGGAAATTGACCGGCTTGCCGTTATGGTCGGTCAGCCTGCCATGATCCATGATCTGCAGCAGTACGTTGTAGAGGTCCGGATGCGCTTTCTCGATTTCGTCGAGCAACACCACGCAATGCGGATGCTGGTCGACGCCGTCGGTGAGCAGCCCGCCCTGGTCGAAGCCGACGTAGCCGGGAGGCGCGCCGATCAGGCGCGACACGGTGTGCCGCTCCATATATTCGGACATGTCGAAACGGATCAATTCGACGCCGAGCGATGCTGCGAGTTGCTTTGCGACCTCGGTCTTGCCGACGCCGGTCGGGCCCGAGAACAGATAACAGCCGATCGGCTTCTCCGGCTCGCGCAGGCCGGCCCGCGCCAGCTTGATCGAGGCCGAAAGCGCTTCGATCGCCTTGTCCTGGCCGAACACCACGCGCTTTAGCGTCTGCTCGAGATGCTTGAGCACTTCCGCATCGTCCTTCGATACGCTCTTGGGCGGAATCCGCGCCATGGTCGCAATCGTGGTCTCGATCTCTTTGATTCCGATCGTCTTCTTGCGCTTGTTCTCGGCGACCAGCATCTGCGCCGCACCGGACTCGTCGATCACGTCGATCGCCTTGTCCGGCAGCTTGCGGTCGTGGATGTAGCGCGACGACAATTGCACCGCGGCCTCGATCGCCTCGTTGGTGTATTTCAGCCGGTGGTAGTCCTCGAAATATGGTTTTAGGCCCTTGAGGATCGCAATCGCGTCCTCCACCGTCGGCTCGTTGATGTCGATCTTCTGGAACCGGCGCACCAGTGCGCGGTCCTTCTCGAAGTGCTGGCGATATTCCTTGTAGGTAGTCGAGCCCATGCAGCGGATGGTGCCTGATGCCAATGCCGGCTTGAGCAGATTGGAAGCATCCATCGCGCCGCCGGAAGTCGCGCCCGCCCCGATCACGGTGTGGATCTCGTCGATGAACAGGATGGCGTTCGGATGCGCCTCGAGTTCCTTGAGCACCTGCTTCAGGCGCTCCTCGAAGTCGCCGCGATAGCGCGTACCGGCAAGCAGCGTGCCCATGTCCAGCGAGAACACGGTCGCCGCCGACAATACCTCCGGCACTTCGCTGTCGACGATGCGCTTGGCTAGCCCTTCCGCAATCGCAGTCTTGCCGACGCCGGCTTCACCGACGAACAGGGGATTGTTCTTCTGCCGGCGGCAGAGCACCTGGATGGCGCGGTTGATCTCGGCATTCCGTCCGATCACCGGATCGATCTTGCCGTCGCGGGCCTTCTTGTTGAGGTTGACGCAGTAAGTATCGAGCGCCTCGCCCTTCTTCTTGGAATCCTCGTTGCCCTTGGTCTCGGTCTCTTCGTCGACCCCACGGACCGGACGCGCTTCCGACACCCCGGGGCGCTTGGCGATGCCGTGGCTGATATAGTTGACCGCGTCGTAGCGGGTCATATCCTGTTCCTGCAGGAAATAGGCCGCGTGGCTCTCGCGTTCGGCAAAGATCGCGATCAGCACATTGGCGCCGGTCACCTCCTCGCGGCCGGACGACTGGACATGAATCACCGCGCGCTGAATCACGCGCTGAAAGCCGGCGGTCGGCTTGGCGTCATCGGCGCCGTCCGTGACCAGGTTTTCGAACTCGGTCTCGAGATAATTGACGAGGCTGGTGCGCAGCTTGTCGAGATCGACGCTGCAAGCGCGCATGACGGCGGCCGCGTCCGAGTCATCGATCAGCGACAGCAGAAGGTGTTCAAGCGTCGCATATTGGTGATGACGCTCGTTCGCAATCGCCAGCGCACGATGCAGGGATTGTTCTAGGCTTTGGGAAAAAGTCGGCATTCTAATCCTCTATGGCCCCCGCCATCATGATCGTCGCGGCCCGGTCAGGCAACAACAACCTTTGTCATATATAGTTACATCCGATCATGGCAAAAGACCGGTTCCCGCAACAGGCAGGTTCTTCCTGCACGTTCAGGTGATTCCGCGGGCAACTTGTCTTTATCGCCCACGTCCACCCACGTTAATAATGCAAAACCCGTTCCGATTTTTGGCGGAGCACGCGCAAGGTCACTTCTTTTCCATCACGCATTGCAGGGGATGCTGGTGTTTGCGGGCAAAATCCATCACCTGGGTCACCTTGGTCTCGGCGATTTCATAGGTGAATATACCACACTCCCCGATCCCGTGATGGTGAACGTGCAGCATGATCTTGGTCGCGGCCTCGACATCCTTCTGGAAGAATTTCTCGAGAACGTGAACCACGAATTCCATCGGCGTGTAGTCATCGTTCAATATCAAGACGCGGTAAAGGTTTGGCCGCTTTGTCTTCGGTTTGACCTTGGCGATAACGGATGTGGCGGGACCACCGGTTCCGCCAACGCGGTTTTCATCGTTGCCCATTCGGGGAGCAAATACGCCGACAGACGGCAGGGACGGATCAGATTTGGTTATCAATTGTAACATGGCACAGGCGTTCGAAGTCCCCATGGGAGCCGGTAGCGGCCGGGCGATGTTCTCACATGGGAGCCATCGAACAACCCCGGACACCTTCCAGATCGCCGCTCCCGGCCGGCCTGACCCATCAGCTGGATCGATAGCTGGAATATGGGTCTAGCTTCGGTTTGCTGCAAGCACGCAGATTTTTACCGCACGCGGCTTGCGACAGGCCCGATTCCCGGACCGGCGAAGTCAGAAGATTAGTCAATCCCGGCGGGTTTGACAAAGTGGGGAAGAGCAGCGCGCGTCCGCAACACGGTTGGTCGGGAATTGCTGTTGAGGACGAGCCCGCGGATAGCTCTAAGACATTCCAGGCAAGAAAAAGCCCGGGCCTGAAAGCCGGGCTTTTGAATTTTACGAGCAATCGAGCCGCGATTAGTGGGTGGCGGCCGGCGTAAACTTTGCGACCATGCCTTCCAGCGGCTTGAAGGTCTGCTTGGCGAGATCGCCATAGAGGGCTGCGATCTTCTGCGACTCGGCTACAAAGGTCTCATAAGCCGATTTCGCGAATTCCGTCTGCACTTCGATCGCCTTGTCCAGCGACTTCACGCCCGACAGCTTCTCGACGAATGATTTCGTATCTTCAAACGATTTCTTGGTGTAGTCGCCGTAGGCGCTTGCAATGGCGTGCAAGCCACTCTGAAGGCTCGCCGCCGATGCAGCGACCGTCTCGAGATGCTCTTTTCCATACTGCTGAATGTCTTCGACCTTGACCATGGTGGAGTTCCTTTTCCCAGACTGATGTCTACTAACCTGCCGGGAGGTCCCGGCCCCCTGACGACTCGCTATATAGTGCAGCGCACAAAAAAATCAAGGCATTTGTGCGATGCACAAGTTTCTTCTTTTTCTCTCTAATTCAGGAGTTTCGCGCAAGCCTTTGTTAATCTTTTGGAAACCGCGGCCACCTAACCTGATCGCCGGTGTCCGGCTCCGGGCAGGCATACGAAATCTGTTTGCGGACAGCGTCTTAGCTTGAATAGCGGACTGGTCGGCCGGCCGAGCGGAATGAGCGCTCAGCGCCGGTGTCTGAACAGGGAACGTCGCCGGCAATTGGGCATAATTTGGCCTCACGAACCGGTGATCAAGACAGAAATCGGGACGGGGAAGTTCATGCTTCGTACAACCTTGGCTTCCTCGCACGTTTTGCGGGTTTGCTTCTTCGGGTTCGTCGCGGCTACCACCGCGGTCACTTTCACCACCGACATCGCCGAGGCGCGCCGCTACAGGCACCATCATGTGCGCCACCACCATGAGACGCAGAGCTACAGCCCGGCGTTCTCCTCCATTATCGTAGACGGCAATTCCGGCGCGGTTCTTTCTTCGAACAATCCTGACGCGATCCGTCACCCCGCCTCGCTCACCAAGATCATGACGCTTTATCTGCTGTTCGAGCGGCTCGATGCCGGCAAGATGAAGCTCGACACGGAAATGCAGGTATCCGAGCGCGCTTCCGAACAGGCGCCCACCAAACTCGGATTGCGCCCCGGCCAGAGCATCCGCGTCGAAGACGCCATCAAGGGGCTGGTGACGCGCTCGGCCAACGACGCCGCCGTCGTAATTGCCGAATCCATTGCCGGGGACGAAGACGATTTCGCCAAGCTGATGACCCGCAAGGCGCGCGCTCTCGGCATGAACAAGACGGTCTATCGCAACGCGTCCGGTCTGCCCGACGACGAACAAGTGACGACGGCGCGCGATCAATCGACCCTTGGTCGCGCCATCCAGGAGCGCTTCCCACGCTATTATCGCTACTTTTCGACGGTGGCGTTCAATTTCCGCGGCCATTCCATCACCAACCATAATCGCCTGCTCGGCAACGTCGAAGGCGTTGACGGAATCAAGACCGGCTACACCCGCGCCTCCGGCTTCAACCTCGTGACATCAATGCGCAGAGGTAACCGCCATCTGGTGGGCGTGGTCCTGGGGGGCCGCAGCGCCAGCTCGCGCGATGCCATCATGCGAACCCTGCTTGTGGAAAATCTCGAAAAAGCTTCGACCAAACGTACCGTCGTAGCGATCGTCGAACGTAATCCTGCCGAGACCGACGCGGCACAAGCCGAGGCCGCAACTCAGCCTGCACAGCCGGTTCAGGTCCAGGGCTCCGTCCAGGTCGCGGCCGTTTCGGCCGAGCCTGCCCTGCCGGCCTCGCGCTCGGCTGCGCCGGCGGCACGAACTGTGACCTCAACGGCGGCAGCGGCTCAATCCAAATCCGAGCCCAAATCAGAATCGACGTCAGAGCCCAGGTCCGAACCCGCGCCGCTTACCAATGGCGTGATCCAAACCCAACCGATCGCGGCGATCCCCGGCTCGTCCGAACCGATGAAGCCGGTCAAGGTGAAGACAGTCCAGATCAAGGCCGGACAGGTCAAGCTGGCCTCCGCGGGCCCCCCACAGCCCGCTCCTCCCGTCACCAGCGCAATAGGGGCCCGAGCGGACGTGCCAGAGACATCGAGCGCGGTCGTTGTCAAAGCTGAAACGGGAAAGCTGGAGAATGGCAAGTTGGAGGCGGCCAGGACCGACATGCCGCCGCAGCCTGCGAACCACGGTACCGGAAACGGCATCCTTGGCGTATTGCCGGCATCAAGCGTCCCGTCGTCCCAGGCTATGGCTTACGCCGATCCCTCCTCCCGCGCCCAACCGCTGCCGCAAACCATTCAGCAAAATGGCGCCATCAAACCCGAGGCAGCCCACACCGGATGGATCATTCAGGTCGGTGCGCTCGAGACTGAAGGCGAAGCGCGGCAGCGTATCGAAGCCGCGCGCAGCCAGGCCCGTGGCCTGCTCAACAAGGCTGATTCCTTTACCGAGCCGGTCGTCGCCAAGGGCGACAAGAAGCTGTTTCGAGCCCGCTTTGCAGGCCTCGACCGCGATCAGGCCGAAGCGGTCTGTCGGACGCTGAAACGCAGCGATATTTCCTGCATCACCGTCCGAAACTGATCGAGCAGACGATCATACCGGCACATCCGGGTTAGAAGCCCGGGTTTTGCAAACTTCTCGTCAAGATTTAGCAGTTAAACTTTCAGGGGTGAATGACCGACCACGCCGGACAACGGCGGGCGGTCAAGGGCGTTAACCGGAAAAGAAGCAGAAGCGGCTCGCGTTTGTGGCGTTTGGTGGCGTGCCGGAGTTAGTTGTGATGCGTACGAAGCAAAACTTCCTTGGCCTCGTTTACACGGGCGGCGAGATACGTAGACCCCCCCTGGTCGGGATGCAGTTTCTTCATGAGCGCGCGGTGCGCTCGGCCGATCTCGTCGCGCGCCGCCCCCGGCTGCAGGCCAAGGATTTGATAGGCCTCCTCGTCCGTCATTTTGCCGCTCGCCGCCGGGCGGCCCTGCCCCCTTGCCGCGTCTCCTTGCGCGTTCTGACGCCAGGCGGGAAACCGGCGGTCCAGATAGCTTTCAAGTAACGGCACGCTTTCGGCATCCAGGGCCGGAATCATCTCCAACAACTGCGGCAGGTCGAACTCCTCAAGCGAATGTCCGGCGTTCGGCCCGGCCACGATCTGGCCGGAAAGAGCACCGCTGTCATGATCGAGCTTCATGTCGAAGAATTGGGAGCGGACGCGCGAGGTCTGCCCGGGCGAACGCTTTCCCCCGCCGAATAGTCCGCCGATACCAGAGAAGCCCGACGCTCCGAACGGCGACCAGCCCAATAGACCCGCGCCAAAGATGCCAAGCGGGACGGCGACGGCGAGTTCGCCCCGAAGGCCGGTAAAGGCGGCGACCGCGAGCGCCACCACACCGCCGCCGATCTTGATCACGCGGGCAAGCACAATCGGATTGGCTGCGCGAAACATCTGCAGCAGGGAATAGAGAACGACTACGGCGAGGACACCGGCAATCAGGGTAGGCATGGTCTTAATATAGTGCGGTCAGCCGAGCTTGCGAAGCGGCATCGGCTGATACGGGACGGAAAGCGACCTGACGGCGGCGCTGGATACGCTCGCAAAGCCAGAACGGCCGACTGACCGTCGACCTCGCGCTTCACGCCGCCGATCGCGGCGAAACAAGATTACTTCATCTGACCGAGCAATTTGGCCGCGCCGCTTGCGCTTTTCGAGAGCCGCAACAAAGCCTCGCGGCCGCCGGCCGCATAGGCCGCAGCCGCGCGGAGCAGTTCACGCAACTGCGCCGCTGCCCCTGGATCGAACCGGCACCATGCGCCGCCCGTCAGGCGTGCGATTTCCCGAAACGCCTGTTCGGCGACGGCGTCGTGGCCCTCCTGAAACATGAACACGGGAACCTTGAGCAAGCCCAGCTCGCCCGCCTTGACGCAGAGGTCGTCAACACTCTCCTCCATCGCGTCGCCGACAAACACGACCGCCCGCACCCCTGAGGCGACGGCCTCGCGCCGCGCTTCGGAGAGCACCTTGCCGATCTGGGTGTTGCCGCCGCGGCAATCGATCTTGCCCATCAGATTCGCCAGTTGGGCGCTGTCGGAAATCCACCCTGTGGCGCGGCATTCGTTGAGGCCGCGATAATAGACGAGGCGGATATCGAGACTGCCCAGCGCCGCCGCCTCGCGAAACATGTCCGCCTGCAGCGCGCAAGCCATATCCCACGTCGGCTGCCGGCTCATGGTGGCGTCGAGCGCGAAAACCAACCGGCCCCTGCTACCTGCCGCATGCGGGGACATCGCTCTCGCCTTGGCGACGAAGGCGGCAATGTCTTCCGCAGCCGACGGCTTGGCCTCCGGCAATGAACCGGTCTTGCCGCCTTCGGATATTTTGTCGACAGACTTCGGTTTGATCGGTTCGCCGGACATAGAGGCTCGCGAGCTGGTTGCAAGCTGTATGTGGGCTGCGACCCCGAGCGGGTCAATGCACGTCCGGTGTCACCCTTAAGCGGTCGTTATCGAGGGCGCCAGCACTCTTCCTCAGTTCCGAGAGACTGGCGCGTAGGGCACCATCGGCCGGGCATCGGTCATCGCCGGCGGCCCTTTGATGTCGACCGGCCTGAGCGGGCTCTCGTCGTCAAGGAATTTGTCGAGCATTCCCTGGATCGTTGCCTTTGCGTCGTCCGGGCCGGTATCGCGCATGTCGTTGTGCTGGAACGCGGTCCGCACCACCGTGATCCCTGCCTTCGCACAAACTTCGTCGTCCGGAATGACGCCGGGGTCGGCCTTGAAGACGGGGTCCTTCGAACGGAACGAGAGGATCTTGAATTTGCCGTCGGTCATGAACGGCACGCGCAAATTGTCGAGGGTCACGACTTTCTTGATTTGATCGGGATACATCTTGGCGAAGTACATCGAAACGTCACCGCCGTTGGAATGCCCCACCATGGTCAGGTGACCGTAGTCCGCATTCGGCTGGATTTTGCGCAGCTCGCCGACGGCAAAATGGATGTTGGCGATGCTGCGCTGATATTGCGGCAGCCGGCCGACATAAAGCTCGCCCGCGTTCGTTACCAAGGGTGCGTCGGTGGCAAGGTCGTGCTGAATACTGGCCACCATATAGCCGCGGGCGGCAAAGACGTTTGCCAGAAACGAGTACTCGGTGAATTTGACGGTGTTGCCGTGATTGAGGATCGCCACCGGCAACTTGATCATGCCGGCATTCGCCTCCAGTTCCTTGTCGCGCCGGACGGCAACATCAACCTCGACCGGACGGTTGCCGCGCGCTGGATCATTGAACATCAACGTTTCATGCCGGATCGCCAACTTGCTGGCGCTGAAATAAGCGACCGTAACAAGGGCAGACAGCGAAAGCAGAACGGCAATTCCACGTTTCATATTCGTCCTCGGCGTAGCCGCCTCAGTGTCCGAATTCCATGCGGGCCTTTTGCGTTTACGCTTTATTAATATCAGTCACAGCGGCGTGACAGGAAGACCAAATATTGTGACTTGGCCGCCTCATCATTGTGCGGTGCACCAGAGTTGTGCAGAGGAGCCATCGAGGTTCCGCCTCATCCTGATTGGACATCACACATCAATGGCGGGTTCAGAACCGGGGTAAAAGGCGGCCAAAAGACAAAGGTTTGGCAAAGGCCGAGCCTACAGCTGCGGGTGAACTCGCCGGGCCAGTTGCGATCGGCCGCATAAAAGCGGATCGGAAGGAGGATCCCACCGGACCGTAACAATTTACCGCAAGGGTTTTCAGGCGCCCAGGATGTCGTGAATTTCCAGCGGCTTGTCGACCTGGCTGAACCATTCGGCCCGGTTGGCCGCGCGGCGACGCCCGCGCTCGTCGAGCGGAAGCTTCAGCTGGCGCAGCAGACTGGTGACTTCCTCGCGCGCCGTCACATGACCCATGTTCGGGCGGGTGCCGAGCGTTGCCTCGTCAAGGTCATCAAGCGCGGTAAGGCCGCGCGGAAAGAATTCCCGGTAAACGACACGTTCGGCGAAACCGTCAATCGAACGGAAGCCGAGCCGCAGCGACAATTCGTTGAGTCCATCGGCGACCAATTGCTTGTTACGTGATCCAAGCATCGAAAGCCGGTTGCGAACGATGATCCAGTCGGTGCTGACGCCATCGACCTGGCGGCGCTTGCGCCGCGTGTCGCGCACCATCTCGGCGTAATGGCTCTCGCCGGTCACAGAATAGGTTTCAGGGTCGACTGTTCCTAGCACGTCGAAATCGAGGAAGCTGTCGTTGATCGGCGTCACCAGAGTGTCGGCCATCGAGTGCGCGAGCCGCATCAGATAACTATCGGAACCGGGGGTATCGATGACGATAAAATCAAAGGTTTGCTCGACCACGCTCACCGCGTCCGCAAATTGCTGGAATTCGGATGATTCGTTGTCGGCGATCTGCATGGTCTGGCCGAGCTTGATGCAGCGATGTACGGGAATTTCGAGGTCAAGACCGGTACGGTTGGCCCAGGCGCGCCGATTGTTGATGTAACGCGTGAAGCTTTGCTGGCGGCAATCGAGATCAATGGTGGCGACGCGCTGGCCGGCTTTCATCAAGGCGACGGCGATATGCAAGGCGGTGGTGGATTTACCCGATCCACCCTTCTCGTTGCCCAGCACAACGACGTGAGCCGAGCCGGCTTGACCCTGACTAGTCTGCACCAACATGCGTCGACCCCCTGTGATATCTTCAAATTCCGCGGGACCGCGGTCAAGTTAAATGCGCACTCGCGCACTCAAATCACACTTCAGTCTGTCCTTATGCTGAATCGCACGCATCACGCGTCGCGCCGCAGACGGGCTACATGATTCGGCGAGCTCCTATCGAGGCCGGCTTCTCCGATTCGAGTGCCATCCAGCTTGGCGGCATGGCATCGGCCTTGATAAGGTCGGCCTCCCGCCATCAAGGCAGACGCCTCCGACTCACCGACCTCACGAATCGAGCTCCGATGTCGCCAAGCCCCATGATCGTCCGCACGATTCCCGCGTTACGTCGAGCCCTCGATGGCCTTCGCGCGAAAAAAGCCTCGATCGCGCTGGTGCCGACCATGGGAGCGCTCCATGACGGCCATGTGTCGCTGGTTCGGTTGGCGAAACGCCGCGCCCGAAGGGTCGTCGTGTCGATCTTCGTTAACCCGGCGCAGTTTGCCCCGTCCGAAGATTTCGGATCATATCCGCGCACTTGGAAGGCCGATGTCGCCAAACTTGCGGCCGAGGATGTCGACCTGATCTGGAACCCCGACGTCAAGACGATGTATCCGGACGGCTTTGCCACTCGGATTCTCACCGACGGGCCGGCCACTGCCGGTCTCGAGGACCGCTTCCGGCCCCATTTCTTCGGCGGTGTCGCCACCGTGGTCGGCAAATTGTTTACGCAAGTCCGGCCAGATTTCGCCATCTTCGGCGAAAAGGATTTTCAGCAGCTGCGCGTAGTGACGCGGATGGCGCGGGATCTCGACCTCGGCGTGAAGGTAATCGGTTCCAGAACCGTTCGCGAGCGCGATGGGCTCGCGATGTCGTCGCGCAACGTCTACCTCTCGCCCGAGGAGCGCCGCGCCGCAACCGTCCTATTTCGTGCCATGAAGGAAAGCGCCCACCGACTGCGGGCGAGCGACGACATTGAAGCCGCAATGGCTGGCGGCCTCGAAATGGTCACCGGGGCTGGGTTCGCGGTGGACTATTTCGAGCTCCGGCACGCTGAAACGCTCGCGCCGATGGCATCCGTCGGCGACGGACCGCCGCGGATCCTGGTCGCCGCGAAGATCGGACAGACCCGCCTGATCGACAATATGGCGGTCTGAAAAGTCTGGCTCCAGATTGGCGAGACGTTAGAGCAGCCCGAGATCGCGCAATTCGCGGCGCATCGGTTCGGGCATTGCCGCGACGCTGGCGGCCGCGGCCTTGCCGAGATCGGGCGGAGCCGCGTCCTCGGTAAAGTACCGCCAGCCCTGGAAGGCCCGCATCGGACGCGGCGAGACCGCAATCACCTTGGGCTGCATCACCAGCCGGCATCGCCCGATACCGTCCCGATCACGGAAGGGTTCGATCGCGATGAGTTTTTCGCGTGCCGCGATTTCACCGCGGATGACCCAGTAAAGCGAACCACCCGTGAGCAGCTGCTCGACGCGCTTGGGCGTCATCCTCGTGATGTGAATATGGTGAGGCGGCAGGCCTTTTTTCCTGGCGGCCTGGATACGCTCGGCGACCCAGCCTTTGAGTTCCTTCACCGATTCGCAGCCGACGCAAAGCTTAATGAGATGAAGCGACATGTTCTTGAGGTTAGCGATCAGTGCCGGCTTTTGAAAGGATCATTCATTCGAGGCCGCCGGAGCAGCAGCGGTCGCCGGCGCGAGGGGGACCGGCGCGGGCGTACGCGCGGTCTTCGGTGCCGGCTGCTTCTTGGCCGCCGCCAGCGTGGGCGACGTCGCCGCAGCCGGGCGTGCTTGCGGCAAGGGCGCATTTGCCGCCGGCGCGGGCGGACGCGATACAGATGACGTCGTAGCCGCACCGGGCTCCGGCGTCATGATACTGACCGGCGGGGTCGAGGCAGCGCTCGGAAAATCGGCGTTGGTGGGCTTGCCGGTCGGCACCCCCGGAACAAGGGCCGCAACCGGCGCGGCCACGGGCGCGGGCGGCGCATTCCATGTCGCCGCGTATCGCGAGATCATAACGTCATAGACCCGCTCATCCATGTTGGTCACGATTTGGTGGCGATCCGCCAACGCCTGGAAGGCCGCGCAGTCCGACGGCGTACAATGATCGCGCACGGCCAGCACATAAGCCATCAACCCATACCGGTCATGCTCGACCGCATGACGCAGCGCCTGCAACTCGGGCGTCATGATCTTGTTGGCAGCCGTCACGTCACCGAAAGACGTCAGCCGGGTAATTTGAGAGGCCGCATAGGAAATCGCCGCGGCGGTCGACTCAGGGGAGCCGAACAATGCCTTCTCGCAAGAGGTCAGAACCGCCTCTCCGGCCAGATCGTCGACACACGACAACGCCGGTAGGCCGGCGATGGTCGGCTGGGAAGATCTGATCTCCGCGCTGACGCTCGGCCCGTCCGAACCGAATCCACGAATAGTTGCGGCGACGGCAATACCGCCGGCCAGCAACGCGATTACCATAAGCGCGCCGTTGGCCACCGATTTCTCGGCGCGCAACAGCGTGATGAGGACGATGATCCCGAAAAATCCCGCCGCGGCCAATGTCAGCCACATCGGAAAGGCCGGCGAACGCCAGATCTGATCGAGCGAGTTGGCCCAGGCCCAGTTCATGCGCGATGTCCTTCAACGCAGCATAGAATACATTCGGCGAAAAGTGGATGCTGATGCTTTCGCAACTCAGCGTTTTTTCGCAGCCTGATTCGGCGAACGGGGCCTTTTGACGGCGGGCGAAACGGAAAGCCGCTTCGCCTCTCCGTTGCGCACAGTTTTAAGAAATGGCGAGCTGGCTTTCCTTGGCCACCCGTTCGAACGCTTCGATCGAACTCTTGATCCTGTACTGACAGTCATCGCCGTCGGTCGGAAGCAGCCGGATCACTTCATAGGTGCCGCTCGCGGCCGGACGAGCGACGTTGCTGGCGGTAAAATAGACAGTCTCTCCAACGTTGTATTTATGCTTCAACGCCCTCTCCATCACGCAAAAACGCCGGCTCCGCCCACGGTCCCCGCTTGCATC
>DASQOU010000032.1:0-15073 GCA_035644295.1 Bradyrhizobium sp. | reverse complement strand
GCGCCCAGGTTTTGGTTCGCGTGCGCGCATGCGGCCTCAATCGCGCCGATCTCGGCATGACCAAGGGTCACGCGCATGGCAGCGCCGGCGGCGCCGGCACAGTGTTGGGGATGGAATGGGCGGGCGAGATCGCCGAAGTCGGTCCCGACGCCAGCGGTGTCAAAATCGGCGACAGGGTCATGGGTTCGGGCGGCGCCGCCTTCGCGGAATATACGCTGGCCGACCACGGCCGGCTGTTCCGCACACCGTCAAACATGAACTTCGAGGAAGCCACCACCCTGCCCATTGCGCTTACCACCATGCACAACGCGGTCGTGACCGTCGGTGCATTGCAGGCTGGCCAGGCGGTCTTGATTCAAGGCGCCAGTTCCGGCGTCGGTCTGATGGCGATGCAGATCGCAAAGCTCAAGGGCGCTGGCCTGGTGATCGGCTCTTCAACCGATGCCGCACGCCGCGGGCGGCTGAAGGAATTCGGCGCCGATCTGGCGGTGGATTCCAGCGATCCCGGCTGGGTCGATCAGGTGCTGCAGGCGACATCAGGCGAAGGCGTCGACCTGATCGTCGACCAGATCTCGGGCAAGGTCGCGAGCCAGAATCTGAAGGCCACCAAGGTCAAGGGCCGGATCGTCAATGTCGGCCGGCTCGGCGGCACCCACGCCGATTTCAACTTCGACCTGCACGCCGCGCGCCGCATCAACTATATCGGCGTCACCTTCCGCTCACGTACCATCGAAGAGATCCACGAGATTTTCGACGAGGTCCGCAAGGATATTTGGCCGGCGGTCGAATCGCGCAAGCTGCAATTGCCGATCGACAAGGTGTTTGCCTTCGACGACATCGGCAAGGCGTTCGCGCACATGGAGGCCAACAGGCATCTCGGCAAGATCGTCGTGACATTGTAAGCGACTGCCATGACGACGCTGACTGGAGTCTTCGACGGTGGACGTTATTTCGAGGGTCCGCGCTGGCATTCCGGCCGGCTCTGGTTTGTCGATTGCATGGCTAGAACCCTGTTGAGCCTTAGCCACTCCGGCGAGTGCGAACGGCACGCGAGGTTCGAGGACGATACCCCCTGCGGGCTCGGCGTCTTGCCGGACGGCAGGGTGATTGTGTTGACGATGTTCCGCAAGCGTCTGATGAGCTACGCGGACGGCCGGCTCTCGCTCTACGCCGACCTGTCCGGGATGGCCAAGGGTACGATCGACGACATGATCGTCGACGGGCTGGGGCGAGCTTATGTCGGAGATCTCGGCTTTGATTTGCCGCCACCACCCGATCGAGGCGCTGTCGGCCGCATCATTCTGGTGACGCCCGACGGTGCGTTACGCGTCGTGGCCGATGGGCTGCGATTCCCAAATGGCATTGCGATCTCGGCGGACAATAGCCGGCTTGTCGTGGCCGAGATGGATGGCGAATGCCTGGCCGAGTATGAAATAGAGGCGAACGGAAATTTGAGCTTTCGTCGCCGATTCGGAAAGATGAAGGCTCCAGACGGAATTTGCCTCGATAGCGCGGAGGCCGTGTGGGTCGCATCCTTCGACGAGGATGCGTTCATTCGCCTTGACCAGGACGGTCGGGAGTTGCAGCGCATAGAAATACCCGGCCGCCGCGCCATTGCCTGCGTTCTCGGCGGCGCAGAGCGGCGGACCCTATTTTGCCTTAGCGCCGCGACGTCAAATGAAGAGCTAAGGCAGGGCAGATCATCTGCCCGCATCGACGCAGTCGAGGTAGAAGTTCCTGGCGCCGGTAACCCCTGAGCATTAGCGCAAATAGCTTGCAGGGGGTCGTTGGCTCGAGATCGGAACAATTCGCAACAACGTCCGCAGCCATCGATTGGCAACTATGACCGTTGATCATCCGCTTTAATGTTACGTGAGTGGCTGCTAAACCCGCGCCCATGCGCCATCCCGTTCACGCCACCAAATCCCGCGTCGCGGCGATTTCGATTTTCGCCAGCGCCGGCATGGCCACGGCGAAATTCGTCGTCGGCATCACCATCGGCAGTCTGGCGTTGATCTCGGAAGCGCTGCACTCCTCCGTCGACGTGATCGCGACCGTCGTCACCTGGATGGTGGTGCGGGTTTCCGACCTGCCCGCGGATAAGGAGCATCACTACGGCCACGGCAAGCTCGAAAGCTTGTCGGCGCTCGGCGTTATCGCGATGCTCTACGTGCTGGCGGGTGGAATTCTGGTCGAATCCTATAGCCGCCTGCACGAAGGCGCCCCACCGCCCACGCTGTCGGCAATCCCCTTCATCGTGCTGCTCCTCGACATCGCCGTGAATTTCTGGCGTGCCCGCGCGCTGCAACGCGCCGCGCACGAGACCAGGAGCCAGGCACTGGCCGCCGACGCGCTGCATTTCGGATCGGACGTGCTCGGATCGGTCGCTGTCATTATCGGACTTGCGCTTTCCGGCCTCGGTTACGCCTGGGGCGATGCCGCCGCCGCGGTCGGCGTGGCCATCGTGATCGCGATGCTGGGCCTGCGGCTGGCCCGCTCCACCGTCGAGACCCTGGTCGACCGGGCGCCCGAAGGTGCCTCGGAGAAGGCCACCGCCGCGATCCGAGCGGTGCCAGGCGTTGTCGGAGTCGAGCGGCTGCGGGTACGGATGGTGGGGTCGACGCATTTCATTGACGCCATCGTCCAAGTGCCGCGCACCTACCCCATCGACCGCGTCGAAGAGATCAAGCGCAAGGCGCAGGCTGCGGTCGCCAAAATCCTCGAAGATGCCGACCTGACTTTCACGGCCGTACCAGTCGCGCGCGACAATGAGAGCGTCCGCGAGCGTATCATGGTGATCGCCCGCAATTCCGGGCTCGCCGTGCACCATGTCACCGTACACGATCTCGGCGGCAAGCTCACGGTCAGCATCGACCTCGAAGTCGACGGCGATATGGCGCTGACGGCGGCCCACGACATCGCCCAGGGGCTGGAGCGAAGCATTCGCGACGAATTCGGCGAGGATGTCGAAGTAGATACCCATATCGAGCCACTTGAGCCGGAACTGCCGCACGGCACCGATGCCGCGCCCGCCCGGGTCGAGACTATCAGGGCCGCGCTGTCGCGATTTGCCACCGATGGCGCGATCCATGACATCCACAGCGTACGGGTGCGCGATACGGATGCCGGCGAAATCGTGAACTTTCATTGCCGTGCCGCGCCGTCGATGAGCGTGATCAAGGTTCACGAGAATGTCGACGAGATCGAGCGCGCGTTGCGACGCGCCTTCCCGACCGTCAAGCGCGTGATCAGCCACGCCGAGCCGCCCGACGCGTAACGAACATCGCAAGTGCGGCGTGTTCTCCTTTCGGACTCACTCCACCGGGTATTCTTGCGGAGATATCGAGGGCCTGATTCTCCGTGGACAAGATTTATTTGCATTAACGAATCGTTGACTCTCGACAGCTCGCAAAAACTGGATTCAAATAACTCTGATTCGGGGGCACTGGGGTTCCTCCGAACGGGGTGCAGAAAAGTTTTTCCGAGGGGGCCAAAGGCATGGCGCGTGCTCACGCGGCGAACGCGTGCGTCCAATCCGATTCGATCAAGGGATTGGCCCAATCGATCGCAAAACCGGCCTATCTCAGGCTGCTGACTGCGGAGCCCGCGCTCCGCCGAGCTGTGCCCACCCTGATCATCGCGTTCCTTATCACGATTTGCCTTGGCGCATTCGTGCAGGTGATCGATCAGAACCGCCAAAAGCGGGCATCGATCAAGCGCGACTTGGCGGCGGTCGCCGACCTGCTCGCCGAGCGTCTCGATCGCATCGCTTCGGTCCGACAGGATCGCGCGGCATCATTTGAACGCCTGCAGCTGCTGCTGCCCGGCCTCATTCCGTCCTGGGCCATCGCCGCCGGCAGGCACGTCATCATCACCGGGGCGGACCAGCGCATTCTTGCCCGTTTGCCGATTGAATCGGCGATTGGCGACACCAGCCGCATCCTCGACATCATCAGCTCGGTGCTGCCGCTGAGCGCGCCCGGGCAGCAAGCGGCCGTGACCGACATTATCCTGCCGAACGGCGACGAGGCGCTGGCGGTCCGGCATGTCGTTAAATCACTGCCCGGCCAGGTCATTATCATTCAGGAAAAAATCGAGTCGATCTGGCGCTCGGACGCGGCCCTGTCGGTGACCCTTTCCGCCACCACCGGCTTTGTCGTGCTGATCCTGGGCTTTGCCTTCCACTGGCAATCGACGCGCGCGCGTGAAGGTGATCTGATCAATGACGCCGTGCGCGGGCGCATCGATACCGCGCTCAACCGCGGGCGCTGCGGGTTATGGGACTGGGACCTCTCCCGCGGCAGAATCTTCTGGTCGCAATCGATGTTCACGATGCTCGGCCTCGAGAACCGCAGCGACCTCTTGACCTTCGGTGAGGTCAACGCGCTGGTAAAATCCGACGACATCGACCTGTTCGCGATCGCCGATCAGCTCATCGCCTCGAAAATAAATCATATCGACCAGACCTTCCGCATGCAGCACACCGACGGTCACTGGATTTGGCTGCGGGTGCGCTGCGAACTCAGCCGGGGCGCCGCCGATGCCGGCCTGCACCTGATCGGCATCGCCGTCGATATCACCGAGCAAAAGAGCCTGGCGGAGAAAACGGTAGAAGCCGACCTTCGGCTGCGCGATGCGATCGAGACAATTCCGGAGGCCTTCGTATTATGGGATGCGGGAGACCGGCTGGTACTCTGCAACTCGCATTTCCAGCGGCTGCACAAGCTGCCGGATTCAGCGGTGACGCCGGGTACGTCGTATGAAACCGTGATCGAAGTCGGCAGAATGCCGGAGGTTCGCACCCGGCTGCATGAGGTCGCCAACCGGGCGCCGGGCGCGCGAACCTTCGAGGCCCAGCTCGACGACGGAAGCTGGTTGCATATCAGCGAGCGCCGGACCAAGGACGGCGGCTACGTCTCGGTAGGTACCGACATTACCCGCATCAAGGAGCACGAACAGAAGCTGGTCGAGAACGACCTTCGGCTGCGCGCTACGGTGATCGATCTGAAGCGTTCGCAAACCGCGCTCGAACGCCAGGCCATCGAACTCGCCGATCTTGCCGAGAAATATTCCAGGGAAAAAAACCGCGCCGAGGAAGCCAATCAGACCAAGTCCAAGTTCCTCGCCAATATGAGCCACGAGCTGCGCACGCCGCTCAATGCCATCATTGGATTTTCCGAGATCATGGAAAGCGGCATGTTCGGGACGCTGGGTTCGGAGAAGTATCAGGAATATTGCCACGACATTCTCACCAGCGGGCACTATCTGCTCGAGGTGATCAACGACATCCTGGATATGTCGAAGATCGAAGCCGGCAGGATGAAGCTCGACATGGAGGAACTTGATCTGTCCAAGACGCTCGCGGAATCCTTGCGCGTTGTCTCGGGGCGCGCCGAGGGCAAGAACCTGGTGCTCGACGCCGACATCGATGGCCCCATTTCGGTGGTGGCGGACCGCCGGGCGATCAAGCAGATCATCGTCAATCTGCTGTCCAATGCCGTCAAATTCACACCCGATGGCGGCAAGGTGGTTGTGCGCAGCCAGTTGCTCGAGAACTCCATCGTGCTGATGATTGCTGACACCGGCATCGGTATCGCGCCACAATCGCTGCAGCGACTGGGCAGGCCGTTCGAGCAGGTTGAAAGCCAGCTGACCAAGACCTATCACGGCTCGGGGCTGGGATTGGCCATCGCAAGATCACTGACCAACCTGCATGGCGGATCGATGCGGTTACGCTCCAAGCTCGGCACCGGCACGGTGGTCCGCGTGTCGCTTCCGCGCGATGCGGGCAGGCCCAGGGAAAAGATATCCGCGGCAGCCTAGGCTGGTTGGCTCTTGTTGCGCGCCAAACCATGCCCAGAACCCCTTTCAGGACTCCAGCGTCGGGGCCACCTCGCGCGCGATTTGAACCAGCGCGGCAATCAGCGGCGTCATCGGATCGCGCTGCGGAATAACCATCCCAATACTGTAGTTTACGACGGGATCGATAATCGGAATGCTGCGAACGGCATCGGCAAGCCCGAGCGTTTCCGCGAGCTTTGCCGGCATCACGCTCGCCCAGCGGCCGGTCCTGACGTGGGTATAGAGAACCAGCAGCGAGTTGGAGGTCAGCGTCGGTGTCGCCTCCGCTCCTACCGAACGAAGGGCGCGATCGATGATGCGCCGGTTCTGCATGTCCGGCGTCAGCAAGCACAGGGGGACTTGGCCAACCTCCGTCCAGGTGACTTGCTGGCGGTCGCCGAACATGGCATCCGGCGAAGTCAGCAGGCGATAGCTCTCGCTGTAGAGCGGAATCGTGCGAACCTTGCCGATCGGCTCGTTCTCGATGTAGGTCAGGCCGGCGTCGACCTCCAGATTTTCCAAAAGACCCAGCACGTCGGCCGATGTGCAGGATACGACGCGAAAGCGCACGTCGGGATAGCGCGCGCGGAACGGCGTGGTCAGCGAAGCAACCATGCCGAGCACGGTGGGAATCGCCGCGATCCGGATTTCTCCGGAAAGCTTGTCCTTGAGCCCGTTGATTTCCTGGCGCATCGCGCGGGCGTCGCCGACGATACGCCGCGCCCAGTCAAGTGTGCGCTCCCCTTCCGGCGTAAAGCCCTGGAAGCGCGAGCCGCGCTGCACCAGCATCACGCCGAGGATTTCCTCGAGCTGCTTGAGACTGGTCGACATCGTCGGCTGTGTGACGCCACAGGCCTCCGCGGCGCGCCCGAAGTGACGTTCCTTGGCGAGCGCGAGCAGAAGTTCAAGCTTGTCGATCAAGAAGGCCCCCCGATTTCAGGTAACGAGTACCACGGTCCCGCCGTGCGAAGCAGCGAAAAGTCTGGGCCAGCTTGGCGTTTGCGGTGCTTACCGCCCAATTTTAATTTCGTATCGTTCGATATCATATCCCTATTGATTGCGTTTCCGTCTCCGTCACTCGTGCGATTGCGAGAGTCCGCGTTCGAGCTCCGATCAACAGCCGCAACGGAATGCCAATCAGCAGACGCGGCTTTGTTGTATCGGATAAGTAAACCGTTAAACTTCAAGGCAATGCGCTAAGGGAACTTTACGAAATCACCGGCAATCTGGCGCCTGCTGAAGACGATCGGCAAGCCGATTTTCGTCGCGTACGGATGGTTATTATGACCGTTATCGTGTCAAGGACAAAGGTACCGCGCGAGCCGCGACGGCAACTGCGCAAGCAGCCGGCCTGGATTACGGTCGACAACGGGATGACCAAGCGCGAATGCTTCGTGCTGGACGTCTCGCCGGGCGGCGCCAGGATCGCCACAGATGATGCGATGGATATCAGGGACAATTTCGAATTGGCGCTTATTCCGGATCATCCCAAGCGCGAGCAATGCGAAGTGGTTTGGCGTCGCGGCAAAACCTACGGCGTAAAATTCCTGGCCTGAATATCGCCAGAGAACCGCGTCGATCTGTGTTTCCAACCGGTGGCGCAAGCTACCGCCCTGAGAGCGGCACCAGCCCGGCCTTTGAGATCACCGGCGCCGCCTCGGGCGAAGCCAGGAAGCGGATCAGCGCGGTCGCTGCCTCGGGCTGCCGGACCGTCCTGGTCAGAGCGCCTGCGAAAAAGATTGCAGGCTGGACCTCGGCCGGAATCGTACCGACGAAGGTAATTCCGGGAACATGGATCAGCTCGCTGACCTGCTGGAAGCCGATCTCCGCCTCGCCGCGCGCGACAACCGCGGCCACCGGCTCGCCGGACGGAGGTCCGCGCACTTTCCGGCTCTTCCCCGCGATCTGCTCTGCGACGCCGAGCTTGGGGAAAAGCGTCGTCGACAGATAGGTACCGCTGCCGCTGTCCGAGTACGCGATCGACTTTGCCGCCAGGAGCGTGCTCCGGAATGTCTCCACGCTGCCGATGTCCGGCTTTGCGGCGCCGCCGCGCACGACCATGCCGATCAGCGAGCGGGCGAGGTCGACCTTGCTGTCGCTGCGCACCATTCCTTGCTTGCCCAGCTCGTCGGCCGCCCCGCCATCCAGGATCACGACATCGGCGGCCTCGCCTCGGGCGAGGCGAGCGGGGATTGCCTCTGGAGAGTCACCCATCGATGGACCGCGGATCGTGACCAAGTGGTGACCGCTCGCGCGCTCGAAAGCGGGAGCGAGCTCGGAATAGACTCCATGAAAGCCGGACGAGATCATCACCTGCACATCGGCGGCAGATGCAGCCCTCAGCAACAACAGGGCGGCCGCACCAGCTACGGCTAGCCATCGAACGATCGACCTATGTTGCATAAGGCTCCTCCTGCCTGAGTTCGCGCGGCATCGTATCGTGTCAAGGGCGCATATTGGAAGGGGTGCGCTCGACTGCTTCGGAGGCCTTCATCGGGCGCGCATACAGCGACCCCTGGGCTTGCCGTGACGGTCTTGGGTCGAAATTGAATTAGCAGGAGCTAGTCTAGCCGTTCCCCACCAGCGCAGAAAACACCCGGCGCACCTCGGCTTGGGTCTCCTTCACCCGCGCCTCGAGGGAGGAAAAGTCGGGCGCGTCGCCCGCCCGGGCCATGATCCGCAGCAGATCTTCCCCCGACATTTCAGGATTGAATTTCTCGCTGACGCAAAGTCGCAGAATTTGGGTCAGATCATGATAGAGATGCGCGGCCGAACGCAAAACTTCGGCTGATGATTGCGGCAACACGCCGAGCCGCGCGGCCTTGTCGAGCACGTGCAAGGTGCTGACGTCGAGGATGTCGGGCTTGTCGGCGGCATGAACGAGCTGCAGATATTGGGCGATGAAATCGATATCGACCATGCCGCCGGCGGCATATTTCAGGTCCCAGATATCCTCCTCGCCTTTTTCCAGCGCGATGGCGCGGCGCATATCCGCTACATTCTTGGCAACGCTTACGGCGTCGCGCGGCCGCGTCAGGACCTGACGGATGATTTCTTCGATCACCTTGCGAAAATCCGGTGAGGCGGAAATCACCCGGGCGCGGGTCAGCGCCATATGCTCCCAGGTCCAGGCTTCCCGGTCCTGGTATTCGGCGAAGGAATCAACGTGCGAGGCCACCGGCCCGGCCCGGCCCGAGGGCCGCAGCCGCATGTCTACCTCGTAAAGCACGCCGTAATTCGTCCGCGTCGTAAATGCACTGATCAGCCGCTGGGTGAAGCGCGCAAAATATTGCGCCCCATGTAATGATTTCGCGCCGTCTGAATCCGGATATTCGGGGTCGAATTCATAGAGCAGGATCAGGTCGAGGTCGGACGCGGCGGTCATTTCACGGCTGCCGAGCCTGCCCATCGCCAGTATTGCTGTCTGCTGCCCCTTGATCCGGCCATATTGGGCGGCGAATTGGTCGCTCACCAATCCATGCACGGTATGGACGAGGCCTTCGGCGACGTCGGCGAAGGCGATGCTGGCCTGCTGGGCCGAGACCGTGCCGGAAAGGATGCGCGTGCCGATCAGAAACAGGCTTTCGCGGCCGAATAATCGCAGTCGATCGAGAAACTCCTCGTAGGAGCGGGCGTCCTGCAGGGTCGCCGCCAACCGCGCCGACAATTCGCGCCGGTCCGGCATCGCGCCAAAGAAGCGCGGATCAATCAGCCCATCCATGATCTGCGGCTGCCGCGCCAGCATGTCGCCGAGCCGGGGCGCCGCGCCCAGGATGAGCGCCACCAACGCGACGAGATCGCGGTTCTGGCTAAGCAGCAGGAACAGCCGTTCGCCACGCTGCAGCGCCTGCAGGAAGTGATCGAACACCACCACCGCGTTGTCGGGCTGTTCGGCGTTCGCAAGGCCCGCGATCAGCGAGGGAAGGAACTCGACGAACGCGCTGCGCGTCGATTCCATCCTGAACACACGATAATCGCCATCCAGCCATTGTCGCGCCGTTTGTGCCACCATGACCGGTTTCTTGAAGCCAAGCGAGGCCAGATGTTCGGTCAGGCGCTGATCGTCCGGCCCAGCCGTATAATCCACATCCGGCAATTTCGCGGTACCGGCCGGGTCGCCCTCGAACAGTTTTGCGTAATGTCCCTGCACCACGTTGAGATGGCAAAGCAGATCGCGCGCGAACGCGGCGCGGCTTTCGTAACCGAAAAAGCTGGCAAAGCGTTCTACCGCTTCGCTGTCGTCGGGCAGCGCGTGGGTTTGTTCGTCGGCCATCATCTGCAGCCGGTGTTCGACGCGGCGCAGGAACTCATACGCGGCAATCAACTCATCGCGCGCGGCAAAAGTAATCCAGCGGCTTGAAGCCAGCACATTCAGGGCCTCAAGGGTCGGCCGCACCCGCAATTCGGGATGCCGGCCGCCGGCGATCAGTTGTTGGGTCTGCGCGAAGAATTCGATTTCGCGGATGCCGCCGCGTCCGATCTTGACATTATGGCCTTCGACCGCGATTTCGCCTTGCCCGCGATACGTCTGCATCTGCCGCTTCATGTCGTGAACGTCGGCAAGGGCGGCAAAATCCAGATGCTTGCGCCACACAAAGGGTGCCAGTTCCGCAATCAGGGCCTCGCCGGCACGGACGTCTCCGGCGCAGGGACGTGCCTTGATCATAGCGGCGCGCTCCCACGTGCGCCCTTCCCGCTCGTAATAATGCAGCGCCGAGGCGGTCGAGATCGCCACCGCCGTCGAGGCGGGATCCGGCCGCAGCCGCAGGTCGACACGGAACACGTAACCGTCACCGCTACGTTGCTGCAACAGTCGGGACAACGCTTGGGTCACGCGCACATAGAACGGCTGCGGCTCGATATCGGGCGCAAGCGTGGATGCGGCGGCGTCGAAGAAGACGATCAGATCGATGTCACTGGAAAAATTCAACTCGCCCGCGCCCATCTTGCCCATCGCAAGCACGATCAAGCCGCTGCCGTCCTCAGGGCGATCGGGGTTTGGCGGCGTAATCCTTCCCCGCATGGCCTCCTGCTGCAGCAAAAAGCGCAGCGCCGATCGCACCGAGGCGACCGCAAGATCGGTCAGCGCCGCCGTCACCCGCATCACCGGCCAGACGCCACCGATGTCGCACAGCGCAATCAAGAAAGCTGCTTCCGATTTCGTACGGCGCAGCTTTTGCATCACATCGGCTTCGTGAGATGCTGCCGAAACCTCGCTTCTGGTCTCCTCGATCAGTTGCGCCAGATGCAGCTCGGGTTCGCATTCCAGCACCCTGAGCGCGCGCGCCGCGTCGGCGCGAACAAGATCGAAGAGATATGGGGAGGCCTCCGCTATACCCAGAAGAATAGTTCTGGCTCGGGGAAATTGCGCGAGCAGTTCATCAATCGCAGCGGCCTGTGCCGGCAACAGCTCGGCCAACCAGTCCTTTACCCGCTGCTCGGCTTTGTCCGGGGCAGACACATGGGGTCCGTCCACGAACCGCGCGGCCAGGGCGCTGGATTTGACATTCGCTTCAGCAGTTCCGCGAATCGTCATGGCGAATGTCTAATCCAAAGCTGCGCAGCTATCAAACCGCGCCAGTTATCCTTCGGGTTAATTCATGCCGCCTTCTGTGGCATATCATGCGATTGAGCCGCAAGCCCATCACTGGCGCCGGAGAGCGCCGGAATCGCCAAGGTTACGATCAGGCCGGGATGAGCATCGTCGAATCTGAGGTCTCCGCCATGCAGCGTTGCCACCGCAGATGCCAGGCTTAATCCAAGACCGGAACCGGGCTGGGTTCGGCTCGCCTCCAGCCGGACAAATCGCTCCACCGCATGCTTGCGATCGGCGACGGGAATTCCCGGCCCATGGTCGGAGACGCTGAGCAGCACCTGATCGCCCGCGCGCCGGGCCTCGATCCAGATTTCCCTTTGATCGGCATTAAGAACCGTGTCGGCACCCAACGGCTGCGCGGCGGAAACCGGCTTGCCATACTTGATCGCGTTCTCCACCAGATTAGCCAAGGCCTGGCTGATCAATTCGCGGTTGCCATGAAGCGGCGTGGACTCGGTCTTGACGTGCAACGTCATGCCGCTGTCTTCGGCGAGCGGCTCGTAAAGTTCGTGGATGCCTTGGGCCACGCCGGCGGCATCGAAATCATCCATATTGCCACGGGCCTGACCGGACTCGGCGCGCGCGATCATCAATAGCGCATTGAAGGTTCGGATCAGGCCGTCGGATTCCTCGATGGTGCGTTCCAGCGCGGAGCGGTATTCGGCCTCGGTCCCGGATTTCGCCAACGCCTCCTCGGCGCGATTGCGCAATCGCGTCAGCGGCGTCTTAAGGTCGTGGGCGATGTTGTCGGAGACTTCCTTCAGGCCCATCATCAGCGCCTCGATGCGTTCCAGCATGGCGTTGAGATTTTCCGCAAGGCGGTCAAGCTCGTCACCGCTGCGTCCGACCGGTAACCGGCCGCTGAGATCGCCCGCCATGATGCGCTGGGTGGTCCCGGTCATGGCATCGATCCGCCGCAGGACGCGCCGGGCGACAAAGATGCCGCCGCCGAGGCCGAGCACCACCACAATCAGCACCGACCATTGCGCGGCCTTGGCGACAATGCCGAACAGCCGCCGCCGCTCCTCCAGATCACGCCCGATCAACAGCCTGAAGCCGCTCGGAAGTTCAGTAACGCGCACCAGCGCGTGATGGTCGGCGGTGTCCTGCTCATCGAGCCGCCGATAGGCGGTCTCCGACCATCCGGATGTCGCCATCACGCCCGGCGCAAGCGAGCCGACATTGCCGGCGATCGCCTGCCCTGCCGGAGCGGTCACGAGGTAGAGATTGGCGCCCGGTCGCAGCGCACGGTTTTCGATGGTGACAACCAGGCCACGCAAGCCGCGCCGCCCGAAGATATCGCTGATCTCGCCGGTTTCCGCGTTCACCGTGGTGGTGATCTGTTCGGTAATCAGCCGGCGCGTATTCCAGGCGAAATAACCCAACAGCGACGCGGCGAACAGCGCGAACAGGAACAGATAGACCAGCGTCAGCCGGAACGCCGTGGTTCGGATCAGCTTACCGAATGCCGTCACGGATCATGTATCCCGCGCCGCGAATGGTGTGAAGCAACGGCCGCTCGAAGCCTTTGTCGATCTTGGAACGCAGCCGTGAAATATGCACGTCGATGACATTGGTCTGCGGATCGAAATGATAATCCCAGACGTTCTCCAGCAGCATGGTTCGCGTCACCACCTGCCCTGCATGCTTCATCAAATATTCCAGCAAGCGAAACTCGCGCGGCTGCAGCGTCAACTCATCCTTGCCGCGCGTCACCCGGTGCGAAAGCCGGTCGAGCTCGAGGTCGCCCACACGATAGGTGGTATCCTCCGCCGGGCCGCCACGCCGGCGCGACAGCACCTCGATCCGCGCCAGCAATTCGGCGAACGAATAAGGCTTTGGCAAATAATCGTCGCCCCCGGAGCGCAGGCCCTTGATCCTGTCGTCGACCTGGCCGAGCGCCGAGAGAATCAAGACCGGCGTTCGGTTGCCCTTCTCCCGCAAGGCGCCGATCAGCGACAAGCCGTCGCGTTTCGGCAACATGCGGTCAACCACCAGCACGTCGTAATCACCGCCTTCGGCAAGCGCCAATCCTTCCTCACCATCGCTGGCAAGATCGGCGACATAACCGACTTCGCGGAACGCCTTGACCAGATAGTCGGCGGACTCGCGGTCGTCTTCGATGATCAGGAGGCGCATCTGAATGTCGGTTGCGGTCGCGGTCACGTGAGGAAGCTTTCTATCACCATGGCCCGGTCGGAAGCCTCATGCAAGGCGACATACAAGGCGACCTTGGCGCGCCCTTTGAGGCAAAAAAGCGGGCGGTGAAGCTGGGGGAACCTCACCGCCCTTCGACCTCCCGACGGAGGGGGGCGTATTCCACCGGAAGGTAGCTTGAAGGGAGCGGGCTTTAACACCCGCCCCCCGGAAAGAGCCGTCGGCGGGGGCGACTAATGCCGGCGACACCTCCCATTGCTTCGGTCATGATCTGGATAGCTTCGTCACTTTCCGGATCACGTTCCAAACGTCGATGCTCAGCCCTTCGCCAGCGGGATCGCGACAAAGCGCGACGACCCACCGCTTTTGACCCGCATCAGGACGCTGTTCTTGTTGTCGGTGCGCGCGGCATTGATCGCTTCGCGCACGTCTCCCGCATTGGCGACGATCTTTCCGGCAACTTCCAGAATCACGTCACCTTCCTTGAAACCGCGCTCAGCCGCGGCGCTCTTCGGATCGACGTCGGTCACAACGACGCCCTCCTTGCCGGCGCCGGCAACGCTGTTGGCGGGCGCGAGCGTCAGGCCGAGCTTCGGCACGTCGGTTCCGCGGGTAGCGCTGCCCTGGTCGCTGTTGTCGGTGTCGGCCTTGGCTTCCACGGTGTTGGGCAACTGGCCGAGCGTAAGGTTGATGACCTTGTCCTGGCCCTTATGCAGCACATTGAGCTTCACGGCATTGCCGGGCGCCAGACTGCCAATGGTGCGCGCGAGCTCGCGGGCATCCTTGACCGTCTCGCCATTCACCGCCGTAATCACGTCGCCGGATTCGATGCCGGCCTTGGCAGCCGGACCATTGGCCTGGGGTTCGGCAACCAACGCGCCTTCCGCCTTTTTGAGGCCGAGGCTGTCGGCAATGTCCGCCGTGACGGGCTGAATCTGGACGCCGATCCAGCCGCGGCTGACCGAGCCTTTGTCCTTCAGCTGCGCGATCACGTTCTTCACCGTCGATGCAGGAATCGAAAACGCGATGCCGACGCTGCCGCCGGACGGCGAGTAGATCGCGGTGTTGACGCCCATCACTTCACCTTCAGTATTGAAGGCCGGCCCACCGGAGTTACCCTTGTTCACGGGCGCATCGATCTGAATGAAATCGTCGTACGGTCCGTTGCCGATATCGCGACCGCTGGCCGACACGATGCCGGCCGTGACTGTCCCGCCGAGGCCGAAGGGATTGCCGACCGCGAGCACCCAGTCACCGATTCGGGGCTTGCCGTCGGACAGCTTCGCGAACGGGAAGTTCGATCCGCCCTCGACCTTGATCAAGGCGACGTCGGTACGCGCATCGGTGCCGATCACCTTGGCGGTGAAGGTCTTGCCGTCATCGGTGGTCACTTCGACCTTGTCGGCGCTATCAACCACGTGGTTGTTGGTGACGGCATAGCCGTCAGCCGAAATAAAGAATCCGGAACCTTGACCGGTC
>DASQOU010000031.1:0-47558 GCA_035644295.1 Bradyrhizobium sp. | reverse complement strand
ATCGCCATTGAACTGTGTCACCACCACGGGGCGCGGCCGGCCCCAATAGCTCTTGAAGGTGAGGTTGGTGAGAACGCCGGCGGAAAGAAAGAGCGTCACCAGCAGGAAGACCATCGCACGCCCCGACATCAACAGCGGGCGGTCCGGCCGCGCCAGCTTCACGAGCAGTGCTGCGATTGCCGGCAGCGCCAGGCCCCATGCGATCCACATCGCGCCGTCGCGCGCGATTGCCGCCCACGCATTGAGCTTGAGCGGAAAGGTTCTGGTCGACGCCTCGTAGAACCACGCGGCCAGCTTCAGATCGAACTCGGGATAAATCCCAAACAGCAATCCGACAGCAAGCGCCAACGTAAGCGCGATGATCAATCCGGTCCGGTTCATGGCGCGGGGTTTAGCCGAGGCCATGGGCGATGAAAACCCCCGTCATTGCAATGACGGCGGGTAGAGTCACGGCGCCGGCGGTGAAGGTGAATGCGACGGCAATGGTGGCGGTGGCCGCAGCACGGGCGGCGGCTCGCGCCAGGCACCGGCATTACGGCCCGCAATCATCCAATAGACCATGCCCGCGACGATACCCGCCCCGGTCATGATTTCAAGATGACGCCGCACGATGCCCTCGAACCGCAGCGTCTCCGGGTCGAAGGGGACCAGGCCAAGATAGCAGGCAAGACCCACGATGCCGCCGCCGACTGCGTAGGTCAGCGCGCTGCGGATGTAAAAGGCCTCCGTGATGGCGACCACGATCATCGCCGGCAAGAGCGCAAAGCCACTGACGAAGATGAAGCCGAAGCCGAGCATTATGTTCAGCGCGCCGGGATCGACCGGCCCGGCGCCGAGATCGCTGAACTCGGGAAACATGATGGCGCCGACCACGATCATCCCGGCTACCAGGCAGGCGGAGAGAAACGCGAAGAGAATGACGAACAGCCGGCCGATCAGTGCCATGAGATCCTTTCCACTTGTGGGTGCTGCCGCCAGAAGCGCACTCTCTCCAGCTCCTCATCCTGAGGAGCGGCCACTTGGCCGCGTCTCGAAGGATGGCCGCATATCATCTCATGGTTCGAGACGGCGCAACAGCGCCTCCTCACCATGAGGCGCCGGTGTCAATCCGTCATCGCCATGGCGCGCAGCGCCTGACGCTCGCGCACCGACAATTTCTCGGTCTCCGATTTCAACTGGCCGCAGGCGGCCAGGATGTCGCGGCCGCGCGGCGTGCGCACCGGCGAGGAATAACCGGCGTTGAAAATATATTCGGAGAATTTTTCGATCTGCTCCCAGTCCGAGCATTCATATGCGGTGCCGGGCCACGGATTGAACGGGATGGGATTGATCTTGGCCGGAATCCCTTTCAATAGCTTCACCAGCAATTTGGCGTCATCGAGCGAATCGTTGACGCCTTTAAGCATCACATATTCGAAGGTGATGCGCCGCGCATTGGAGGAGCCGGGATAATCGCGGCAAGCCTGCAGCAGTTCGTCAATCGGATATTTGCGATTCAGCGGCACCAGCTCGTTGCGCAATTCGTCGCGCACCGCATGCAGCGAGACCGCCAGCATGACGCCGATCTCCTCGCCGGTGCGGATGATGTTCGGCACGACGCCCGAGGTCGACAGCGTGATGCGGCGGCGGGAAATGCCGATCCCCTCATTATCCGACACGATCAGCAGTGCATCGCGCACCGCCTCGAAGTTATAGAGCGGCTCGCCCATGCCCATCATCACCACATTGGTGACGAGGCGGCCACCGGTCGGGGTGTCGCGGTCCGCCCAGTCATTGAGACGGTCGCGCGCCACCATGATCTGGCCGGCGATTTCGCCCGCGGTGAGATTGCGCACCAGCCGCTGCGTGCCGGTGTGGCAGAACGAGCAATTCAGCGTACACCCAACCTGCGATGAAACGCACAACGTGCCGCGGTCGGTTTCCGGAATATAGACGCACTCTACTTCATGCGCCTTCTCGAGCTTGTCGCCGCTCGGCAGGCGCAAAAGCCATTTGCGGGTGCCGTCGCTGGAGACTTGCTCGGCAACCACTTCGGGGCGCGCGACGGTGAAATGCTGTTCGAGCTGCTGACGCATTTCCTTGGAAATGCTCGTCATCTCGTCGAACTGCTGGGCGCCGCGGACATAGATCCAATGCCACAGCTGTTGAACGCGCATCTTGCGCTGCGCGGGCGCCACGCCGATGGCCCCCAACTGCTCGGCGAGCTCGGCCCGCGACAAACCGATCAACGACGGCTTTGCCGGCGGCACGTAGGTTTCCAGCGCGACCTTTTCCAAGGGCGCGCTTGCGCCGGACGCTTCGAAATTTGTCTGCATCACTCGGCATCTCAATGGGACCGTCATGCCCGGGCTCGTCCCGGGCATCCACGTCTATCGGCGGTTGGTCAACGCGTGGATGGCCGGGACATCTAGCGCAAAGATGCGCTTTGCGCTTCTGCCCGGCCATGACGACCAATAATCTACCTATATAGCGACGGAAAGCGGATTTGCGACTATGTCAGCGCTTGCAATCCTGCGCCAGCTTGTCGAGCGCCTGGGCAAGCCCCTTCAGCGAGAAGACGTCCGTAGTCTCAGTGCCCTTCGCCGAGACGCCCTTGACCGTCGCATCGGGGGCCTTGCGCATGGCATCCACCATCCGCCCTTCCTCGGCGGCATTCTTGATCCACAGGCCGTCGCCCTGAGTATACATCGCATAGGAAGCGCCCCCGACTTCGATCGTCGATTCCGAGCCCGGTTTCAGCGCATAGCCGACCATGATCGAAACTTCGTTGACGACCTTTTCAGCCGGACGGGTGGAGACGAACGCATAGGCCGGATCGCGCGGCCGGTTCGGCGGGTTGGTTTTTGACGATGAAGGTTTCGCCAGCGCGAAGCACACCTTTTTTCCGCTCGGCGTCGCGGTGTAGGCGCCCCAGGTGCCGAACTGGCCAATCAAGGTCGGCTCGGCGCCCACGGCCGAAGCCGCAGCAGCAGCTTCCGGCTTGGCTGGCGCTGGCTTGGCCGCGGCCGGCGGCTTGTCTGCGCCTTTCGACGGCGCGCTCTGCGCCTGTGCAAGGTCTGAAACCCCGCACATCAGCGCACCCGCCATCAGAACTGTCAGCATTGGCCGCACGGACATCGCCAAATCTGGTCCCTTATCATTGTGACTGGAAGATGGCCCGGCACCGCATGGTCACAACTGATGGATAGCCGGGAAGAGTCTGATTGGGAAGGCAGTTACGGCCACCCCGAAAGCAGCGTCCGGGACCCGCTTCACCTTCAGTGCGTCCTTCACGCCTGGTCTTTCGAGCGCACCATCCGCCGCTTCTCCCACTGCGCATCGATCCAGGCCTGCAGATCCTCGGCGCCGGAATTGCGCAAATGCGCGCCACCGACCTGCACCACCATCTCGCCGTTGATATAGCCCGCGGAATCGGAAACCAGGAAGCTTGCAAGATCGGCAGGCTCGCGATATTCGCCGACGCGCTGAAGCGGATTTCGCGCGGCCCAGTTTTGGTCACGCCCCTCGGGACGAAGCTGCGCCCGATGACAAGCTCTGCGCAAGGACGGCCTCATGGTTCGAGACGGCGCAAACGCGCCTCCTCACCATGAGCGGCATTCTCCCGAATCCATTTGTCGCCCGGCCCCAAATGCGGCATGAAGCGTACAGCGTTGCTGACGCGTCCGAAACTCAGGTGTGCCCATGAAAGCCATTCTCTGCTCGCAATATTGCGGCCCCGACGATCTTGAACTGACGGACGTACCCGAGCCCGTGGCCGGACCCGGCGAGGCCGTGATTGCGATCAAGTCCGCCGCGCTGAATTTCTTCGATCTCCTGATGATCCAGGGCAAATACCAGATCAAGCCGCCGTTCCCGTTTTCGCCGGCCGCGGAAGTCGCGGGCGTGATCGAAAGTGTCGGCGCCGGCGTCACCGATCTCAAGCCAGGCGATCGCGTCGTGGCCTCATGCGGCCACAACGGCGCGCGTGAAAAGATCGCGCTGCCGGCGAATTCCATCGTCAAGATTCCCGACAATCTGGATTTCGACCGCGCCGCCGGGATCATCATCATCTACGGCACCGCGCTGCATGCGCTCGAAGATCGCGCCAGCCTCAAAGCCGGCGAAACCATGGCGGTGTTGGGCGCAGCCGGCGGCACCGGGCTTGCGGCATGCGAGCTTGGCAAGCTCCTGGGATTGAAGGTGATCGCCTGCGCGTCGTCGGATGAAAAGCTTGAATTCGCGAAAGCCCACGGCGCCGAACTCGGCCTGAATTACGCCGGTGAAGACCTCAAGGAAGGCTTGCGCCGGCTCACCGGCGGCAAGGGGGTCAATATTGTTTTCGACCCCGTCGGCGGCAGCTATGCCGAGGCCGCGCTGCGTTCGATCGCGTGGGAAGGCCGCTTTTTGGTGATCGGATTTGCCGCCGGCGACATTCCGAAAATGCCGCTCAATCTGACCCTTCTCAAAGGGTGCGATATTCGCGGTGTGTTCTGGGGCGCGTGGGCGCGGCTCAATCCCGAAAAGAACCGCGCCAATCTGGAGAAGCTGGTGAAATGGACCGCGGAGGGCAAGATCTCCTCGCATGTCGACCGCACCTTCCCGCTGGCGCAAACCGCCGACGCCTTAAAGGTGCTCGCGGGCCGCAAGGCGATGGGCAAGGTGATCCTGCATCCCTGAAGCGGTTCATCTGCCTCAGTTTTGCCCGGTTGACGCCGCATTTTCGCTGTCTTTACCAACGACCTGACCGATCGACGGCCCTATCGCGCCGCAATAAAATCAAAATATCTCCCAAATCGAGCCGGTGATCGTCGCTTTTTGGACTGATTCCAGATGCGTGTTAAGGTAGAGTAACGGGTGGGCTCGGTAGCCAACAAACATCGTCACGAAACTGATGCCGGGACGCCCGAGAGTTGCGTTTGTAGCGGGAGGCATCACCATGGCGCAGGAGCCCAGGTACACTTCACACGACGATCCGTTTGAAGCGAGGTACACTTCAAACTCGGACCAGTTTCAGTTTGCTGAGCCGGTCGACCTGGACGAGTCCGATTCACAATTCAGGTCTTACCCCTCCAGCCGGTCGGTCGCGACAAGGGAAAGCTTTCGCTCGGACGATTCCGTTCCTCTCTTTCTGTCTGGATATGACGAAGCTCCGAGGCCCTCGGCGTTCGGAAAACCCCGGAACAGAGCGGGTACCTCGCGCCGGCTGTTGAAGACCAGCATCTTGGCGATCGCCGCCGCGGGCTCCGCATTCGCGGTGCTGTCGGAAAAGAATCCATTCACCGTTTTTGCGAACGCAACGGCTTCGCTGATCGGCGTATCGGAGGTTCGTTCGGCCGCCGTACCGCCGGCGCAGGCCGTCCAACCAGTTCAACCAGCTCAACCAGCCGCCGCCGTTCGGGCGGCGCCGCCGACTACGGCTCAAGCGCCGACGCGCGACGAAATTGCTCTCGCTCTCAAGGCAGCCCATCAGAACCTGGCTCCAGCGGAAATCCGCGAGCCCGCCGCGGCTGCAGCGGTAATCGCTGCGGCGCCGGCGACCGCTGCGGCGCCGGTGACCGCCACAGCGCCGGTGACCGCTGCTGCGCCAGTGGTCGCTGCTCCACCGGCAAGACGGCTCGCTGCCGACGAACTGGCCGCGTTGATGACGCGGGCCAAGGGTCTGCTTGCCGCGGGTGATATTGCGCCCGCCCGACTGTTGCTGGAACGGGCAGCGGACGCGCAGGAGCCAAATGCTGCGCTGATGCTGGCGCAGACCTACGATCCGGCGGTGCTGGGAAGGCAGGACATCCGCAACATCACTCCCGATCCGGCGCAGGCACGCGTCTGGTACCAGCGGGCCGCCCAGCTCGGCTCGGCCGATGCACAGCGGCGCCTCAGTCAATTGCAATAATTTTTACCAGCAAGGACCAGCAAAATGCGACGTTTAATGGGATTGGCACTTGTTGCCATCATGATGGCTTGCGGCTCGGCGGCGCGGGCTGAAAATAACGAATACGACCCCGGCAAGGTCAGCGAAGGTCTCAAGGCGATCTTTCAATTCGGCTCGGCGGCCACCAAGCAGGCGCTGAATGCCAACACGGTAACGCTGATCTCCGGAACGATCGGCGGCACTTATGTGCAGTTCGGTGCCGACCTCGCTTCCGTGCTCGATGACGGAAACAAGTTGCGCGTACTTCCGATCGTCGGGCGCGGCTCCGTCCAGAGTGTCGCCGATATTCTTTTCCTCCAGGGCGTCGATCTTGGAATCGTCCGCGCCGACACGCTCGACTATCTCGAGAGGAAAGGCTTCGCCAAGGACATCAAGAAGCAATTCACCTATGTGACCAAACTCTACAACGAAGAGGTGTACGTCCTCGCTTCGAAGTCGGTCCAGAGTTTGAAGGAGCTCGACGGCAAGACCATCAGCGTCGACCTTCCCAACGGCGGCACCTTCGTGACCGCGCTGACCATGTTCGAGCGGCTCGGGATGAAGCCGAACGTCGTCTATATCGAGCAGCGGATCGCGATGGAAAAGATGAGGGCCGGCGAAATCGATGCCGTGATCGTTTGCGGCGGCAAGCCGTACAAGTCGGTGAGCGCGTTCAAGGACGACCGATTCCATCTGGTGACGGTCGAATATGCCAAGCCGCTGCAGGGCGACTATCTGCCGGCGACACTGACCGCGAAGGACTATCCGAACCTGATCGCCGAGGGAGAAAAGGTCGATACCATCGCCGTCCCCGCCGTGCTTGCGGCCTATAATTGGGCACCCAACACCGATCGCTATCGGAAACTCGCTTTGTTCGTGGACGCTTTTTTCACGAAGTTTCCGACGTTCCAGAATCCACCGTTCCATCCGAAATGGAAGGAGGTGTCACTCTCGGCGCCGCTGGCGGATTGGCAGCGCCTTCCGGCCGCCAAGCTATGGCTCGATCAGCACGGCATCGAGCCGGTCGCGCGCAACCGGTTCGACGAATTCCTGAAGCAGGGTGCTGCAGCTGGCGGCAGGCTGCCGGCTGATACCGACAAGGAAACGCTGTTCAGGCAATACAAAGCCTGGGAAGCCGAGCAAAATGCCCGGGCACAGGCCCAGGCTCAGTCGGCGCCAAAGCCGCGCTAAATTAGGGCATGATCGAGCGAAGGCCTGCCTCAATCGGCCGGCACGAAAATCTCCTGCTCAAGGGCTATGCCCTTGAGCGGAAAGCTGCCGAGGGAAACGGCCGAAACACCGCCGGCGCGCACGAAATCGGACGACAACAGCAGCGGACGGCCAAGTTGCCGGCACATCGATTCAATGCGGGCCGTCAAATTGACGGCTGGACCGATCACGGTGAAATCGAGCCGGGTATCGCTGCCGATATTGCCATACAGGACGTCGCCGACATGCAGCGCCAAGCCGTAGTCGATCTGCGGCAAGCCCAAGCCGTGCCGCCGCTGGTTTTCCTTCGCGAGCGCCAACTCGGCATGCTCGGCGGCCATTAACGCCGCGGCGCAGATTTGGACGGCATCGGCTGCAATCGGGAAGATCGCCAGCATCGCGTCGCCGATAAATTTCAGGATCTCGCCGCCCTGCGCCACGACCGCGTCGCACATCGGGCCGAAATAACAGTTGAGCAGATCGATCAGCGCGTCGCGCGGCAGCGTCTCGGAAAGATTGGTAAATCCTCGCAAATCGCAGAGCCAGATCACCGCACGGATGGTCTCGCCGGTGCCGCGCTGGATCTGGCCTTCGAGCACCCGTCCTCCCGATTGCTGCCCGACATAGGTATCGAGCAGGGTGCGCGCGGTGCGCCGCAGCGCCTGCACCTCAAGATTGAACGCGACCGCAGGGATCATGGCCTCGAACAGCGCGAGTTCGTCGCTGCCGAATCCGCCACGACGCGTCGTCGCCAGCGCGAGCGCCTTGTGGCTGCCGTCGGCGAATGGAATCGAGTGCACAATATAGTCGGAAAAACCATCGCGCCGCAGATCCTCGAGAATACTGAATTCTCCGTCGCTTGCCGGTGCGCTAAGGTCGGATGCAGGATGGGAACGCCGGTGGAGATGCGCGAGACATCGACACCGGCCGCGCGCAGCTCATGGGCAAAGCCGTCGAGAAATTCGCACGCATCGGTTCGCCGGCGAGCGTCGGTCATCAGCCAGCGAATGACCGGATGGGTTTCGCCTCTGTCGGCCAGTTTCAACACGGCGGCCGCTTTAGGTCTCTTGTTCGATGCCGCGCTTTAACGCGGCGCGGGCGGCGTCGCGATGTTCGGGCGTGATGTGGGCCGCGACCATCCGCATCGCGGTGGCGAGCACCGCGGCATCGTCGGTAAAACCGAGCACCGGCAGCATGTCCGGGATGAAATCGAACGGCAGGATGAAATAGGCGATGGCTCCCAACAGCGCCGCCTGGACGTGGCGCGGCGTCTCTTTGTCGAAGGCGCAATAATAGGCGCTCAGCAGATCCTCGGCGAAGGGAAGCTTTGCCACCACCCGCTTCAACTTGATCCAGAAGCGCCGGCGCACGCTTTCGCGATCTTTCGCCAGCTCGTCGGCCGGCTCAAAACCCACGGTATGCTCTGATATCATCGCCCCGGGCTCCCTGAAGCTGCGCTGCTTGTCACGGCAGCGAACGCACCATTGGTTTGCGCGTATTCTACGCGCGGATAAGCTGGGGATGCCATCTCAGCCGTGCAAGATTGTCGGCAACCGGATCAGCCGACGCCGAGCTGTGCCGCAATCGCGTTCATGGCCTTTGCAAGTTCGATGTCCAGCACGGTGACGCCGCCGGCGTCATGGGTGGCGAGAACCACCTCCACCGTCTTGTAAACATTACGCCATTCCGGATGGTGGTCGTTCTTTTCGGCCACCAGCGCGGCGCGGCCCATGAACCCGAACGCCTCGTTGAAGTCGCGGAAGGTGAATGTTCGTGTGATTGCCTCCCGCCCGGGTACCTCGGTCCACCCTGGCAAGCCTTTCAGGGCCGATTTTCGCGCCTCCGTCGATAGAAGTTCCGCCATGAATTCCTCCCGTTTGACTCGATCTTACCCTAACATCGAACGATATCTCGGGGATCCACGCCTATAGTCCGGCAAACCGGCCTGAAATAGGCGCACTGCAGCCACCCGATAACCATGACGCCGATGTAACCGCGCCCTGGCTCGAAATTTGCTACAATATCGCTCTAACGCACCGGCTGATGAAATTGGACTTCAAACGATCAATGACCAGCGGGATTGAACCCACCGAGCCGGTGAAGCCGAGCTCGGCAAAGCGCCGCATGATGTTCGTCATGCTGGCCGGGGTACTCGCCATCGTCGGCACGCTGGCGGCGGGCTATTACTTTGCGATGCGGCCGGTGAGCTTGCGGATCGCGGTCGGTCCCGCCAACAGCGATGACCTCAGGGTCGTTCAGGCGTTGACCCAGGCCTTTGCACAATCGCACAGCCATATCCGCTTGCGGCCCATTCAGACCGACGGCGCCGCCGCGAGCGCGGAATTGCTTGCCGACAATAAGGCCGATCTTGCGATCATCCGCGGCGATCTCAATGTACCGAAAATAGCGCAGGCCGTGGCGACGCTTCGCAAGAACGTCGCGGTGCTATGGGTGCCGCCAGCCGTGAAGGGCAAGAAGGCTGGCTCGAAAATCACCAAGATTGCGCAACTCTCTGGACGCCGCGTCGGCGTCATCGGCCGCACCCAGGCCAATGTCGACCTGCTCAAGGTGATCCTCCAGCAATACGGCGTGGATCCGGCCAAGGTCGAGATCGTCCAGTTTCCGACCAATGAGGCCGCCGACTCCATCCGCAGCCAGAAGGCGGATGCCTATCTCGCCGCAGGTCCGATCAACAGCAAGATTACCGCAGAGGCGATCGCTGCTTCGACGCGCGACGGCCGTTCGCCAACCTTCCTCGCCATCGATTCCGCCGAGGCAATCGCCCAAAATCACACGATGTATGAGGCGTCCGAAATTCCCGCCGGCGCCTTTGGCGGATCACCGGCCCGGCCGGAAGACGAGGTGAAGACGATCAGCTTCTCGCATCACATTGCGGCCCGCAAGGACGTCTCGGAGGTCACGATTGCCGCTTTCACCCGGCAATTGTTCGCCATCCGGCAAACGGTGATGACGGAATTCCCGCTCGCTGCGAAGATCGAGACACCGGATACCGACAAGGATGCCGCGATCCCGGTTCACCCGGGCGCCGCGGCCTACGTCGATGGCGAGGAAAAGAGCTTCCTCGACCGCTACAGCGATATGATCTGGTGGGGACTGATGGCGCTGTCCGCCATGGGCTCAGCGGGCGCCTGGTTCGCGGGCTACCTGAAGAAGGACGAGCGCGGCAACAATTCACCGGTTCGCGAACGGCTGCTCGACATGATCGCGGCGGCGCGCGGCTGCGATAGCGCCGAAGAACTCGATAATATGCAGGCGGAAGCCGATAATATGTTGCGCGATACGCTGCAATCCTTCGAACACGGCGCCATCGAGGAAGGGGCGTTGACCGCCTTCAACATCGCGCTTGAACAATTCCACCATGCGGTGGCCGACCGCAAGGCATTGCTGGCGAACATGCCGCAGAACCTGCAAAGGGCGAGCGCGCAGTTCCGGGCGACCGGAACCTTGTAGGCGGTCTTCGCTGCAAGCCGTCGTTGCTTTCGCAATCGCGCCGTCATATTTGCGGTCTAGTTGTTCTGCACGACCTCTCTGTCGCCCGATCCGGAGGCTGCATGGCGACCAAGACTCCACGCCGGATTTCCCGCCGAAGATTTATCTCCACCGTTGCCGCAACGGGCACCGGCGCGCTTGGCACGTTGGCGATGCCATATCTCAGCCGTGCCGCAGACCGGCCTGTCGTCACCCATGGCGTGCAGTCCGGCGACGTCGGCACCGATGGCGGTGTGGTGTGGGCACGCGCCGATCGGCCGTCGCAGATGCTGGTCGAAGTGGCCACCACCGAATCCTTCAGTAATGCGAGAGTTTTGCCGCCGATCGCAGCGCTGCCCGAGAGCGACTTCACCGCGAAGATGCTGCTGGAGAATCTTCCTGCCGGACAGGATATTTTCTATCGCGTCAAATTCCGCGACCTGTCGCATCCGGATATTTCCAGCGAGCCTGCAACCGGCCGCTTTCGCACCGCACCCGCCGACAGACGCGACGTCAGCTTCGTCTGGGGCGGTGATGTCGCCGGACAAGGCTGGGGCATCAATCCCGACGATGGCGGCATGGTCACCTTCGCCACCATGCGCAAGCATCACCCGGATTTCCTGATCCATTCCGGCGATACCATCTATGCCGATGGCATCATTGCCGCCGAGGTCAAGCTCGCCGACGGCAAGCTCTGGAAGAACGTCACCATCCCGGAGAAAGCAAAAGTCGCCGAGACAACAGACGAATTCCGCGCGGCGCATAAGTACAATTTCCTTGACGAGAACGTTCGCGCCTTCAGCGCCGAAGTTCCGATCTTCGTGCAGTGGGACGATCACGAAGTCACCAACAACTGGTCGGCATCGAAAGTGCTTCCCGCCGCCTACAAGGTGCGGGACATCAATCTTCTTTCCGCGCGCGCGGCCCGCGCCTTTCACGACATGTATCCGATGCGCGAGAGCATCATTGAGCCAAGCCGGGTCTATCGCCTCCTCAGCTATGGACCAAATCTCGACGTCTTCATGCTGGATGAACGCAGCTACCGCGGCCCCAATGGCCCCAATTTGCAGACGACTTACGGGCCGGATAGCTACTTCCTCGGGCCCGATCAGTTGGCATGGCTGAAGCGCGGGCTAGCGAACTCGCGCGCCACCTGGAAGGTGATCGCCTCCGACATGCCGCTCAGCCTGATCGTCTACGACGACGGAGCGAACAAGAAGGGTTCGGAAGCGTTTGCGCAAGGCGACGGCCCGCCGCGCGGCCGCGAACTCGAGATCGCCGATCTCCTGCGTTTCATCAAGACCTCAGGCGTCGCCAACATTGTGTGGCTGACAGCCGACGTGCATTACGCGGCCGCGCACTACTACAATCCCGATAAAGCGCAATTTCAGGATTTTCAGCCGTTCTGGGAATTCGTCGCCGGGCCGTTGCATGCGGGAACGTTTGGGCCGAACCAACTCGACAACACCTTCGGGCCCGAAGCGAGGTTCGTCAAAGCCGCAGGTCCGGCGAGAACGAACCTGCCGCCTTCTGCCGGCATGCAGTTCTTCGGCCATGTCAGGATCGATGGTGCGACGGGGCAAATGACCGTGACCTTGCGCGATCGCGCCGATGTGGCGCTGTGGTCGACGACGCTCGATCCCAAACAGGGATAGCCATCCCGCGGATTCAAGGCGCCTGCAGGACGGCCGGTCAGCGCCTGGCGCGATGAATCGTGGAGTGTTTCAGCAACGCCGCCAGCGCATCGGCCGCACAGGGTTTCGGCAATCTCGGCGTTTGCGCAAACGCTTCGGGAAGCCTGACGTCGGCGCCATATCCGGTGACGAAGGCGAACGGAATCCCCAACGGATCCAGCCGCTCGGCAACCGCAAAACTCTTCTCCCGGACCAGCCCGACATCGAGCAGCGCAAAATCCGGCGCACGATCGGCGATCATCTCCAGCGCGCGGGCGACGTTTCCCGCTGACCGGACCGACTTCACCCCGAAACCAAGAATCATATCCTCGAAGTCGGGCGCGATGATCGGGTCATCCTCGACAATCAAGACATCGTCGGGAATGCGATCGACCGAAACGTCCGTCAACAAAAGTTCCAGAATGACTCATGGAACGAAACTCCGATCCGACCTACAGACAACGCATATTGTCGCATATCGATCGGTTCCCATCGTGAAACCATCACACCGCGAGTTTGTTTTGTCTGTGCACTTGTGCACGGAACAGTCGATACGGAGCGACTATGGTGAAGGTCCGCGAAGCCAGGGAACCTGGGATGACTTTACAGCCGAAGGCGGCCAACGGCTCCGAACGGCCCCACAACAACCTGTTGCGGCGGCTGAGCGCCGGCGACTTTGCCCTGCTTTCTCCATACCTCGTGCCCGAAGAATCCAAATCCAACGAGCTGCTTTATAACCCCGGCGATGACGTCGATACCGTTCACTTTCCATGCGGGGCCAGCCTTGTTTCCTATCTGGTCCCCAATGAGGATGGCCGCGACGTCGAGACCATTCTCGTTGGCCGCGAGGGGGCCGTCGGCGGAATCGTCAGCCTGGGGTTTCTGCCGGCCTATACGCGCATCGCTGTCAAATTCGGCGGGCCGTTCGTGCGCCTGCCCATTGCAAAGCTGGATGCGGCGAAAACAAGCTCGGCCTCGCTGCGCAACGTGTTTGCACGGTACGCCGACTGCTTGCTGGCGCAGATGTTTCAGTCGACCGCCTGCAATGCGATCCATTCGATCGAGCAACGCACGGCCAAATGGATCATCTCGGCCATGGAGCGCACGAATGGCGAGAACATCGTGCCGCTGACCCATGAGCAGCTGGCGACCCTGCTCGGGGTCGGCCGCAGCTATGCCAGCCGCGTGATTCATATCTTCAAGGCGGAAGGGATTTTGGAGACCCGACGCGGTTCGATCCTGGTGCGCAACCGCGAGGCGCTCCAGATGCGGGCCTGCCTGTGTAACGAAGCCGTCATAAACCACTTCGAGGAAGTGCTACACGGGGTATATCCCACCGAAGGGACCTGAGGATGGCAGGCGCAGGCTGGTTTGAGGTTAAATCGGCTAACCAAATTGCAAACAACGCATTGTTTTCCGGCGATTTCTGACTATATTGCGCCGCAACGAGTGAGGCGTGCCCGGTCCTTTTGGCCGGGCTTCCTTTTTGGGCGCCAAAGCGCCCTGCTAGTGCCCTTTTGTTTCCGAAGTTCGCGTAAGTGGAGCCGCAAGGGTTCTCGAACTTCGGAAGCGAGGCACCAGTCTCCAGCGTTTTTGAGCGTGATCCGGAAAAATGGGTCCCGGTTTTCCGGTGAGATCGCGCTTCCCATTGTCTAGTGCAGAAGAGAGCTATGCAACTCCGTAACGTCGCCATTATCGCCCACGTCGACCACGGCAAGACCACGCTGGTCGATCGCCTGCTGCAGCAGTCCGGCACCTATCGTGAAAACCAGCGCGTGGTCGAGCGCGCGATGGATTCCAACGATCTGGAGCGCGAGCGCGGCATCACCATTTTGGCCAAGGCAGCTTCGGTACAGTGGAAGGACACCCGCATCAACATTGTCGATACGCCGGGCCACGCCGATTTCGGCGGCGAGGTCGAGCGCATCTTGAACATGGTGGATGGCGCGCTGGTGCTGGTGGATGCCGCCGAAGGCCCCTTGCCGCAGACCAAATTCGTGGTGTCGAAGGCGCTCAAGGTCGGGTTGAAGCCGATCGTCGTCATCAACAAGGTCGACCGGCCGGATGCGCGGCCCACGGAAGTGATCAACGAGGTGTTCGATCTGTTCGCGGCACTGGACGCCAGCGAGGAGCAGCTCGATTTCCCGATTCTCTACGGTTCGGCCAAGCAGGGCTGGATGGCGGAAAGCCCCGAAGGTCCGAAGGACGCCGGCATGCAGCCGCTGTTCGACCTGATCCTGCGCCACGTCGCAGCCCCGACCGTCGAGGAAGGGCCGTTCCGCATGATCGGCACCATTCTCGAGGCCAATCCCTATCTCGGCCGCATCATCACCGGCCGCATCACCTCAGGCAGCATCAAGCCGAACCAGGCCGTCAAGGTGCTGGGCGGCGACGGCAAGCTGATCGAACAGGGACGCATCACGAAAATCATCGCGTTCCGCGGCATCGAGCGCACCCCGCTGGAAGAAGCCGAAGCCGGCGACATCGTCGCCATTGCCGGCCTTACCAAGGGCACCGTGGCCGACACCTTCTGCGACCCTTCCATCGATACGCCGCTGAAGGCACAGCCGATCGATCCGCCGACGGTGTCGATGTCGTTCATCGTCAACAACTCCCCGCTCGCCGGCACCGAAGGCGACAAGGTGACCAGCCGCATGATCCGCGACCGCCTGCTGCGCGAAGCCGAAGGCAACGTCGCGCTGCGCGTGACCGAAGCCGCCGACAAGGATTCCATGGAAGTCTCGGGCCGCGGCGAATTGCAGCTCGCGATCCTGATCGAGACCATGCGCCGCGAAGGCTTTGAGCTCAGCGTGTCGCGGCCGCGCGTCGTTCTCAGGAAGGACGAAGTGACCGCCGAGTGGCAGGAGCCGATCGAAGAAGTCGTGATCGACGTCGACGAAGTGCATTCCGGCGTCGTCGTGCAAAAGATGAGCGAACGCAAGGCCGAGATGATCGAGATGCGCCCCTCAGGCGGCCATCGTTTGCGGCTGGTGTTCTACGCGCCGACCCGCGGCCTGATCGGCTACCAGGGCGAGCTCTTGACCGACACCCGCGGCACCGCGATCATGAACCGCCTGTTCCACGGCTACGCGTCCTATAAAGGCGACATCCAGGGCCGGCGCAACGGCGTCTTGATCTCCAACGATCAGGGCGAGGCGGTGGCCTACGCGATGTTCAAGCTGGAGGACCGCGGCCCGATGATGATCGAGCCCGGCTGGAAGGTCTACAAGGGCATGATCGTCGGCGAGCACACCCGCGACAATGATCTCGAGATCAATGTTTTGAAGGGCAAGCAGCTCACCAACATCCGCACCACCTCGAAGGACGAAGCGGTGCGCCTGACGCCCCCGATCAAGATGACGTTGGAAAAGGCGCTGGCCTATATCGAGGACGACGAGCTGGTCGAAGTGACGCCGAAGTCGATCCGGCTGCGCAAGAAGTTCCTCGACGCCAACGACCGCAAGCGCGCCGAAAAGGCCAAGCAGGCGGTGGCGTAGCGCCTATTGGCTTGGCGCCGTTGCTTCAATATTGATGGTCATTCCGGGGCGCGTCGAAGACGCGAGCCCGGAATCCATAACCACCATCGGGAGTATGGATTCCGGGCCTGCGCTACGCGCATCCCGGAATGACGATTTGAGATAATTCATGTCCCTCCCCTCCGAAGTCGATGTCGCCATTGTCGGTGCGGGTGCCGCAGGTCTTGGCGCGGCGCGGGCGTTGGAGAGCTCCGGCCTTTCGCTGATCGTCTTGGAAGCGCGTGGCCGCGTGGGCGGACGCGGCCACACCATCATGGCGTCACCTGACGTCACCTTCGACGTCGGCTGCGGCTGGCTGCATTCGGCGGACAAGAATTCATTCGTCGCCATCGCCGAGCAACTGAAGTTCGAGATCAACAAGACGCTGCCGCCCTGGCGCGAGCGCGCCTTTGGCAAGGCGTTTCTACAACCAGAGCGCGACGATTTCATCCGCGCGCTCGAGGCCTTCTATGACCGCGCCGAGCAAGCCGCGAAAGTCGGCCGCGACAGCCCTGCCAATCTCTATCTCGAGCCCGGCAATCGCTGGAACCCGATGATCGACGCGATCTCGACCTACGTGAATGGCTGCGAGCTCGACCGGGTCTCCATCCTGGACATGGACGCCTATGAGGACACCAATATCAACTGGCGGGTGCGCCGCGGCTATGGCGCGCTGATGGCGGCTTATGGGGCTTCGCTGCCGTTGGCATTCCATTGCAATGTCACGCTGATCGATCACTCAGGGCCCCGCCTACGGATCGCGACATCGCGCGGCACGCTGACGGCGAGCCAGGCGATCATCACGGTGCCGACCAATCTGATCGCTGACGAATCGATTCGGTTTCACCCGGCACTCCCCTCCAAAGTGGACGCCGCGCGCGGACTGCCGCTCGGCGTTGCCGACAAGGTGGTGCTGGCGCTGGAGCAGCCGGAGGATTTACCCAGCGAAGGCAATCTGCGGGCCGCCACCATGCGCACCGAGATGGGCACCTACCATCTGCGCCCTTTCGGCCAGCCCTGTATTGAAGGCTTTTTCGGCGGACGCTTTGCGCAAGCGCTGGAAGATGCGGGCGACGGCGCGATCGCGGCCCACAGCATCGACGAGATCGCAGGCCTGCTCGGCTCGGATTTCCGCCGCCGGTTGAAGCCGCTTGCCGAATCGCGCTGGGCGCAGGACCCGTTCGCGCGCGGCTCCTATTCGCACGCCCTGCCCGGCCACGCCGGGATGCGCGCCGTGCTTGCCGCGCCCGTCGACGGCCGCCTGTTCTTCGCGGGCGAAGCGACCTCGCCGAACTTTTTCTCCACCGCGCACGGCGCGCGGGATTCAGGGGAGAGGGCGGCGGGGGAAGTGATGGGGGCCTTGGCGAACGACTAACATTGCAAGCCAACGGGCCGGCGCAAAGCGCCGCCCAATGACAGGCTCCGCGAAACAATCCATGCCTTCGTCGTGGCATATGGATTGCTTCGTCGCTTCGCTCCTCGCAATGACGGCTCGTGCTACTCCATCACCCGGTCCCTGAACCCCGCATCCGGCACGAAGCACTCCTGATATTTCCCGAATATCCGGTAGCGGTTGCGCGCGACGAGATCATAGACGGCGTCGCGGAGCGGCTTTGGCACCGCACGCAACGCCCGCACCCAGCCCCAACCCGGCAGATGGCTCAGCACGGTCAGCGCCGCGTCGGATTTGAAACTGGCGATGCCGCCATGAATGACGGCATTGGTGTCGGGGTCTTTCGGGTCGATGCCGAACGCCAGTGCGAGACGTGTACCATAGCCGGACTGGATCGCGGTGAAGCGAAAGCGCCTGTCCTTGTCGCGCGCCGCGATGAAGCGGATCCAGCGCGAGCAGAACACGCAGACGCCGTCATAGAGGATCACATCATCGTCGGGCCATGTGTTCATAGCGCCTCTTATCTTGACCCGTTTTCTTGACGCGAGCCTGTATCCACCCTCGGGTCAAGCCCGAAGGCAGGCTTCGAATCGGATCACCTGTTATCCAGCGTCAGCAGCGCGACCAGCATCAGCACTACGGCCGGTCCGGTCTTGACCAGCGCGCCGAGCGGCTCGATCCACAGATCCGGCGTCAGGATCGCCGCCCCCAGCATATAACCGAACGAAACGACGATGCCTGCGATCAATCCGGCGGCCGAGGTGCGGCGGAAGGCAATCAATATGCCGATCGCCATGTCCATGAGGCTGGTGAGCACCGTGACGGGCGCGACCAGCGCCGGCGGAAAGGCGTGCGACCGCAGGATATCGGCGGCGGCATTGTAGGAGACAAACAAGGCGATGCAGCCCGAGACGGTCCAGAACACCACAAGGCTCGCGATCACCAGCGCCTTGACCAGGTAAAGCCGGGCAAACCATTTGTCCTGGATGGTCGCCCCGCGCGATCCCACGACTTCGCCTGCGGCCGTTGGCACAATGCCGGTTGCCGCCATCCATGGCGACGGGTCGCCGCGCACGCCGCGGCGCAATTCGGCGATCGCGGTGCTGCGAATCGGCGGCATCCAGCCAAGCCAGCTCGCGAGATCGCCCAGTCGCGCGCCGAGATCGAGCATGAAGGCCGGCAAGGTGACGCGCGGATCATCGCTGGTTCCGAGCGAGCGGCGAAACAGTTCGATCACGCGGCCGAGTGTGATCGGCTGCGGCTGCATCAGATCCCAGACCACGGCGTCCACGCGTTTGTCCCCGATATCGCAGGCGGCAAGCCAGGCAATGGTGGCGGAGATGTCCTCGACCATCACCGGCTGGAACGGCTTTGAGGCTTCGGTCGCGGGAAGCTGCAACGGAAGCGCCGCCAGCGCGCGCACCATGGCGCTGCCGCCATAGGCCGACGGCGCGATGACAAAACCCGGCCGCAGGATCGCGTAAGCCACGTCGGAAGCGGCGATCAGCCGTTCGGCTTCGCGTTTGGTCGCGCTGAACGCGGTGCGGTCCTCAGTCGCCGCGCCCGGGATCGAGATATGCACGAGCCGGATGGGGCGGCCGCAACCGCGGATCGCCCGCAGCAACCGCACGACGAAATCGCCGTGCACGGCAGCGACGTCGCCGCCGGGGCCATCCTGCAGCAGCCCTATGCAATTGACGACGACATCAATGCCATGATCGGCGATCAGCCGCGCCAGCGCGGTCGAATCCAGCGCCAGCAGCGGCAGCTCAAGATCGAGCGCGCTCTTCCTCTGCGACGGCGAGAACCGCCGTGCGACCCCGATCGCCGCAAAGCCGCGCGAACGCAGATCGTCGGTGACATGCCGCCCGATCAGGCCGGAGGCCCCCAGCACCAGGATCTTCTTTGTCTCAGCCATGCACATCCTAAAACACCGGCTTGGCGATCATCAGCCAGAGGATGATCATGACCGAACCGAATCCGGGAATTCCGAACATGCACCAGCGGCGAAACAGCGCGTAATAACGCGGCGGCAACGGCTGGCTCTCGGCCACGGCCGCACGCGCCAAATCGCGCATTTCCATTTGCATGAAGACCACCGGAATCCAAAAAAGACCGGCGACCGCGTAAAGGCCAAGCGAAGTCATAAGCCAGCGCTCGGTCACCCCGGTCGAAGACAGCGCCATCAACAATCCGCCGCTGAGCGGTTGCAGGACCACCGCGCTCAGCGTGAACACCATATCGGCGATCACGACCGTGGCGCCGGTGCGGGCGATGAACGCCACATCGCAGCTGCGGTGAGCCATCAGCATGAAAAAGGCGATGCCTGTACCGGTGCCGAGAATGACGATCGCGCCGAGCACGTGCAGATATTTGATGATGAAATAAAGCGTCATCGCTTCTTAGTCGCGCCGGGCGGCTTCAGCGCGCGATCCAGCTCTGCTGCGGCGATTTTGACGCCGGCCTCCGTTTCCGCCAGCCAATGACCCTCGCTGCCGTATGCCGCCAGCAGACGAACATCGGCTTTTCCACCTCCGCGGCGGAACGCGTCGGCCAGTTTTTTCGAAAGATCCGGCGAGAAATAGCTGTCATTGGCCGCGACCAACCAGGTCACGGGCACCCGGGCACCTTGGCCGAATTCGGCCGCCGAGGCGATCAGCGTGTGCGGCGCGCAGACCTGATTGGGGAAGTCGTTGGCATGGCCGCCACGGCCGGCTGCGAATACGACGATGGTGCCGACCACGGCCGGATCAGCCCCGGCGAGCGCGAGCGCACCCCAGCCACCGGCCGAGTGCCCGAGAATGACCACGCCATCCTGCCGGACGAAGGATTGCTCGCGCAGATAGGTCAGCGCCGCCGATATCTCCTCGGCGGTGACGCGCCCCGCATGGGCATAGTCGGCCTCGTCGCAGCCGCGCTGGTCCTCGAGATATCTTCCGCCTGTCTTGCCATGGCCCGGGCGCTCCGGCACCAGCACGGCAAAGCCCCGCGCCACCAGCCATGACGCCAGCGCGCGGTATTCCGGCTGCGGCATTTGCGCGCGAAGCAGAACATTCTGGACCGAGGCATGCGCAATCAGCGCCAGGCGAAACGGTCCCTCGCCAGGCGGACGAAACAAGACGGCGTGGGCCGCGGTGTCCGGATCGGGTGACGGCACCAGCCATTGCTGCTCGCGATTTGGCTCTCCCTCCGGCCCCTGCGGGCCGAATCGCTCTTGTGCGGTCGCGGTCTGCATCCAGACCGCCCCGAGCACGACCACAGCGAAAAGCGCCTTGAACGATGGCATGGGCTTACCCGTACGACGGTGGGAGGGGATTTCGAGATCGGCCAACAGCATACCCACGGCGAATCACATCCTGAGCATTTTTTGGTGAAGACGAGTTCGGCAACAGCCCTGATCGGCCCGGCAACCCCCGCCAGAATCCTGCCAGCCATCGGCCAAATGCGCCTTAAGGCACCACTCTGTCCACTTTCGATACAGCCGGGGAAGCCAAGTGATGCCGAAAATCCACAGGTTAACTGATAATTAACGATAGACCTTGAAGCCGACGCGCCGACTTGCTTTGATTGGGCGCATGAGCACAACCCTGATCGAGGTTCGACCGGCCAAAGCTGCGGACGCGGCCGCGGTAGCGTCTACCCATGACGAAGCCTGGCGCTCAGCGTATCAGGGCATCATTCCCGGCGCCGAGCTCGAGAAGCTGATCAACCGCCGCGGCCCGCAATGGTGGGACAGCGCGATTCGCAAGGGCAGCCGCGTCAGCGTGCTGATTTTCGGCGACAAGGTCGCCGGCTATGCCAATTACGGCCGCAACCGCGCCCGCAGCCTGCATTTCGAAGGCGAGATCTACGAGCTTTATTTGCGGCCGGAATTTCAGGGTCTCGGCTTCGGCCGCCGGCTGTTCACCGCGGCCCGGCGTGACCTTTTGCAGAGCGGCCTGAAGAGCATGGTGGTCTGGGCGCTCTCCGATAACGATCCCGCGACGGAGTTTTACCGTGCGCTGGGCGGCCGCATGGTGGCGCGCTCTTCGGAGAAATTCGGGCCCAAGTCGCTCGACAAGGTTGCCTTCGCCTGGACCAATTGAGTCCTGCGAATTCGACCAACGTCCGATCCGGTCACCGCGATCGGCGCGCTGCCTGACGCCGATTCGCAAAAAGAAGCCGCCTCGGAATCAAAGAGCCCGCCGCGCCGCTGTGGCGGACTTAACTCCATAGCCCTTCAACTCCAAAGCCTTGGGAGCCATCCATGCGCGTTGACGCCATCTCGATCGGGATCGATCCGCCGCGTGAGGTCAACGTCATTATCGAAGTGCCGGTCGGTGGTGAGCCGATCAAATATGAGTTGAACAAGGAGGCCGGCACGCTTGTCGTCGACCGGTTTCTTTATACCGCCATGCGCTATCCCGGCAATTACGGGTTCATTCCACACACGCTCTCGAACGACGGCGATCCCTGCGACGTGCTGGTCGCCAATACCCGCGCGATCGTCCCGGGCGCCGTGATGAGCGTGCGGCCGGTCGGCGTGCTCTTGATGGAGGACGAGGCCGGCGGCGACGAGAAGATCATCGCGGTGCCGTCGTCGAAGCTGACCCAGCGCTACGACAAGGTGAGGACCTACAGCGACCTGCCCGACATCACGCTGCAGCAGATCCAGCATTTCTTCGAGCACTACAAGGATCTCGAGCCCGGAAAATGGGTGAAAGTATTGCGCTGGGGCGGCGCCGAAGACGCCCACCAATTGATCGTGGAAGGGATAGCCCGGGCGAAGGGAAAGGTTGGATAATCCAGGTCAGCATCGGAGGCGTTCCCCGGATGCAGCGCAGCGCCATCAGCGCGTTTACGCGCGTCTTCGACGCGCTATGCCTTGCGGCGTGGTGCGCTGCTGATCCGGGGTCCACGCATCGTATTGGTAGGTCCCGGTTCTGCGGAGCAGCGTGAAGAACGCTGCACCGCGCCCGGGACACGTGTCCGCTTACACCGCAGGCTTCGGCAATCCGTGAATCGCGCACGCCGCCCTCAGCGTGTTGACCAACAGACAAGCCACCGTCATCGGGCCGACGCCGCCGGGCACCGGCGTGATCGCGCCGGCAACTTGCGACACTTCGGCAAAGGCGACATCGCCGACCAGACGGGTTTTGCCGTCGGCGGCAGGCAGCCGGTTGATGCCGACATCGATGACAGCGGCGCCCGGCTTGATCCAGTCGCCGCGCACCATTTCCGCCTTTCCCACCGCGGCATAAACCAGATCGGCGCGGGCGCATAATTGCTTGAGTTCGCGCGAGCGCGAATGCGCTGATGTCACCGTGGCGTTCTCGTTGAGCAGCAATTGCAGCAGCGGACGGCCGACCAGATTGGAACGGCCGATCACGATCGCATTCATGCCCTCGAGCGAGCCATGCACGCTCTTGGTCAGCATGATGCAGCCGAGCGGCGTGCACGGCGACAGCGCCGCAAATCCGCCGGCAAGCCGCCCGGCATTGTTCGGATGCAGCCCATCGACATCCTTGGCGGGATCGATGGCGTTGATGACGGCTTCGGTGTCAAGCGATTTGGGCAGCGGCAGTTGCACCAGAATGCCGTGCACCAGCGGATCGCGATTGAGCCGCGCGAACAGCGCCAGCAGATCGCTTTGCGCCACATCAGCCGGCAGCACATGCTCGAACGACGCCATGCCGGCCTCCTGCGTCTGCTTGTGCTTGCTGCGGACATAAACCTGGCTGGCGGGATCGCTGCCGACCAATACCACCGCAAGCCCGGGCGTGAACCCGTTCTCCCGCTGCACCCGCGCGACCTCATCGGCGACGCGGGCGCGAAGCTCGGCAGCGATACGTTTTCCATCGATGATCCGGGCCGTCATCTCAATCCTTGTCCCTTGCCCTTGCCTTGGTCCTTTGCCTGATCCCTTGATTAGAGCATGATCCGGAAAAGTGGATACCGGTTTTCCGAAAAGATCATGCTCAAACAATAAACTAGTCCGGCTTCGCCGCGGTCAGCCTTCGCAAGGCCTCGCCGAGCTTGGCCGGATCGCCGTCGACGGCAACCTGCTTGAGGCGCGACGTCGCGCCGGACAAAATCCGCACTTTGGCCTTCGGCACGCCGAGCGCCTTTGCCAAAAGCTCCATCACCGCGCGATTGGCTTCGCCGCCCTCAGCGATGGCGCGCACCCGCTCCTTGACCACGCTACGGCCATTGGCAAGCGTTTCAACCCCGTCGATGTCGTCGCGGCCGCCGCGCGGGGTCACCCGTAGCGCGACACTGACGCCGTGGGTGGAATAACGCCAGGGATCAGCCACTCGATCAGAAAACGCTCGGGTAGATGTAGTAGGTGATCACCCGCTGAATGAACAGGATGATCAGGATCAGGATGATCGGCGAGATATCGAGCCCGCCCAGGTTCGGCATGAACGAGCGGATCGGCGCCAACAGCGGCTCGGTGATCCGGTACAGGAATTCCGCCACCGCCGCCACAAACTGGTTGCGCGTGTTCACGACATTGAAGGCGATCAGCCAGGACAGGATGGCGGACGCAATCAGCAGCCAGACATAGAGATCCAGAACGATGAGAACGATGTCGAGAACGGCACGCATGGGGGGCTTGCTCGCAAGGGAGGTCGTGAATTCGACCAACTGCTAAATATCGGTTCCCCCCTTCGCAAACAAGGGAAGTTCCGCTCAAAAGCCCCGGAAAACCGCGATTTTCGCTGTTCTTGACTTGGCCTTGGCGCGGATTGTAAATGACGGCGATTGTTGGCCGTCATCCTCACGTCGAGGCGGCCGCGAAGGGGCCATAGCTCAGCTGGGAGAGCGCGTCGTTCGCAATGACGAGGTCGGCGGTTCGATCCCGCCTGGCTCCACCAGCCTTCGCAGGCTACGCCTGCTTCGGCTAGGCAAGCGGCTACGCCTGCTTCGGCTAGGCAAGCCTTATCGTGGCGAAGGCTGCCTCGTCGTAGCCCGAAGGGCGAAGACGGGCGCTCTGCTTATGACTTTTGTTATTTAGAAACCCTCGGCGCCCTCTCGGCGCGATCCCCTCGCCCGCGCCAGATAGTCCCGTGTTTCCGGCCGCTCGTTCAGCCATCCGGTCCAACGCCGAAAAATTTTTGTCATGCGGTCGGGCTCAACACCGAGCTGCACCATCGCCACGCCGCCATTGACGGACTCGCGGTACTCGGCGATCAGGCCGTCGCGCAGGATGAACCGGCTGATGCCGTCGATCACCACCCGGCGGCCTTCGAACTGCGGAATTTTCGAGGTGAAGCTCGACAGCGACCACGCATAACCTTGCTCGCCGTCGCAGACGGGATCGAACATCTCCCATCGATAGTCGGCGGCGTCGCGATGAAACAGCTCGGCCATCATATGCGCGATATCGGCGCGGCCCCGATGGGCGCCGTAGATGTAGTCGTAGTAGATCGCGTCCAGCGTGAAATGCCGCGCAAAGCGCGCGCCGTCGCCGGATTCCGCCGAGCGCGTGAAGTCGTTCAATAGCTGCGCGAATTCATCACCGGTCATGTCCATCCCTGCGCGACGGGTAATTGATTAGATCGAATTTTTTGGCGACGACGCTAGTGCGCTCCCTCTCCCGCTTGCAGATACGCCGATCAGCGCTTTCGCAGCTGGAAGCGGGCGACAGCCGCCAGGATGAACCCGCGCGGAAATATCCGCAGCAATAGCGGCACGACCTTGATGCCGAAGCCAGGCAGCACCGCCCGCCGATTGGCCATCAGCCCGCGATATCCGGCCTTCGCGACATCGGCGGCGGAAACATTGAGGACAGCGGAATCAAATCCGGGTTCGAACCCCGCCCGCGCCTGAAATTCCGTCGGCACCGGACCGGGACAAAGCACGGTCACGCGCACGCCACGGGGACCAAGCTCCCCGCGCAGCGCTTCCGTGAACGACAATACATAGGCTTTGGAAGCGTAATACACGGCCATTCCCGGCCCCGGCAGGAAGCCCGCAATCGATCCAACATTGAGGATGCCGCCGCGGTGCCGGACCAGATGATCGGAAAACCGCAATGAGAGATCGGTCATCGCTCGGATGTTGACCGCGAGGATGCCAAGCTGCTCCGCGCGGTCCAGCTCGATCGCATTACCGAACAAGCCGAAGCCTGCGTTGTTGACGACAAATTCGACCTCCACCCCTGCGGCGGCCAGGGCGGCGGCAATCTTGTCACCGGCATCGGGTTGCGCGAGATCGCAGCCAATCACGATCGGAGCGATACCCCCGGCAGCGGCGATTTCGGCCGCCAACGCGGTGAGACGATCCACGCGGCGCGCCACCAGAGCTACACGATGGCCATTGGCCGCGAAAACACGCGCCAGTTCGGTGCCTATCCCAGCCGAGGCACCGGTAATCAACGTCACCCGCTCAGTCACGATTAAATGCTCGCAAAAAATACACGGTATACAGCCACCCCATCGACGAGAGCACAGGCCTTAGGCGGGATGCAAGCCGCCTGCAAGCATTTCGGCAACAAGAGACCCATAATCGTGCAGAATTGAAACAGCAACGTTTGGAAACAAAATGTTCCGCTGCAACGCCACATGGTCAGGTTGATTGGAAATTTCGTCATCTGCGGCGCCGCGGTTTGGGGGGCAGCGAGGAGCGGCGAGCCATGGCCTGCCAGGAGGCCGCGCCCGCGACGTCCTAGTTGCCCACCTCCGGCACGGACTGCCCGGCGGCGACACGGTGCTTGAGATCGAGCCGGTCGCGGGACGACACCCCGAGCAGGTCGGCGGCACGCCAGACCACATTATCCTCGAACTCGCTGACCTGGCCGTCGGCGTAGACCAGCTCCCACATCATTTCGACGATGCGCAATCGGCCTGCCTCGTCCACCGAACGCATGATGACGCTGGTGAAATGATAGAGATCGACCGCCTCGCCCTCGACCAGCGTCGCAGACGCGATCAGTTGGTCCGCGGTTCCGCGATCAAGCCCGAAGCGGCTTTCGATCAGGCTATGAAGTTTGCGCCTTTCAACCTCGGTTGGTTCGCCGTCGAGCGAAATGACGTGAATCAGCAACGCAGTTGCGGCCAGGCGATACCCGGTATCGTCAAACGTCCGGTGCTCCTGCGCGGTCGGAGCAACTACATCGGCGATGAATTGGCGGAGTCCGTCGAGCATTATTTCCTGCCGAATAGAGTGATCGCGTGGCCGCTGCAGCGGCCTACCGTCAATATATGGGCCGGAAATTCGGCGCGCGCAATCCGCGCCGATGACGCATCCGCATTACCAATCGGCAATCTCAGGGTATCTCGTAAACCAGCATCTTGTCGGCGATGCCGCGCAGCGCCGCCTGCTTCTGGATCGGCGCGATCGCCGCCTTCTCCAGGATGGCAGCCACCGCCGGCGCATCGATCACCGGCCCGGTGACGTGCATCGCCTGCGACGTCGAAAGGCCCTGGACCCGGGCTGCGATGTTGACGGTCTGGCCGAAATAATCCTGCCGCTCATTGAGCATGACCGCGAGGCACGGCCCCTCGTGAATGCCGATCTTGACCACCAGATCATTGGTACCGCGCTCGGCATTAAGCGCATCCATCGCCGCGCGCATCCGCATTCCCGCGACAATCGCGTGTTCGGGCTTGATGAAGGTCGCCATGACGGCATCGCCGATCGTCTTCACGACGGCACCCTTCTCGGACGAGATAATTTCCAGCAGCGCATGGAAATGCGCGCGTACCAGGTCGAATGCGGCGAGATCGCCAACGCGCTCGTAGAGCGCGGTCGAGCCTTTGAGATCGGTGAACAGGAAGGTGAGTGAAGTAATCTTGAGGCGTTGATCAATGTTGAGATTGTCGGCCTTGAAGACGTCGCGGAAGGTCTGGTTGGACAGCATCCGCTTGGCGGTGAGGAACGGCCGGCGCTTGCCGAGCAGGCCGTGGAGAGCGTCGGCCGCGATAAAGACGGTGGGCAGCGTCCGCACGCCGGCCTGATTGTCGAGCGAGAGCCGCAACGGGCCCGGACGCAAGGTGATGGAGCCGGTCGGCGGATGCGCCTTGTTGTAGAGCAATGCGAGCTGCTGCCGTTCCCTGGTCGGTTCGCCCTGAACGTCGATGAAATGCGCCGAATGCGTCACCGGCTCAAAAGCGATGATAAATTGCGGCGGGAGCTGCAGCGACAGCACCGCCCGTTCGCCGGCGGGCAGCTCGAGCGCGTCGAGCGTCACCTCCTCGGTCAGCGAGGCAAAGGAATCCCTGTCGAGATCGATGCCCGAACTCCAGAACACCTGTTTGTAATATTCCCACAGCGGCAGCGTGTTGGGATCGTGCGCGGCAATGCGCCTGATCTTGGGACTGACGGTAAAGGCAACCTCGACCTGTTCGTCGACCGAAGGTTCATAGCCGCAGGAGCATAGTCCGCAGTGGTAGTCGTCGGGGCGCAGTGATTTCAGCGTGTCGTGGGCATCGAGCACCCCGCTGCAGCCGGGGCAGAGCACGTTCCAGGTGAGATCGAACAGGCCGAGCCGCGAGGCATGCAGGAAGCCGGAAATCACCCGCTCTTCGTCGAACCCGCCGCGCCTGGAAAAGTCCAGGACATTGATTCGATTGAGCTCGTGGTCTTCGCCCTTGTCGATGAGCCGAGCTATGGCGTCCGCGACGGCCGGATCGGCAGTCTGCTTCAGAACTGAAAACTGGGCCTGTATCTCGCTCATGACCTCAGCATAGATGGGATTGCAGGTGCCCCCGGACAATCCCCCGTTAGCGCGCCGCGATGCGAAACATCGGCGAGCGGTCGGGCTGCGTCGTTACCACGCCGATGGGCATCACCGGCTCCTTGTCCAGAAGCGTGACGCGGAACGCACCAATGATCTTGGCGAGCGCCAAGGTGGCCTCCACCAGCGCGAAATGCGCGCCGACGCAGACCCGCGCCCCAACTCCGAACGGCAGATAGGCAAAGCGGTCGGGCGGCGGCGCCGGCGCCATGAAACGCTGGGGGATGAATGCGTTCGGATCGCGCCAGAGTTTTTCGTGGCGATGTAACAGCCACGGCGCAATCAGGACCACATCGTTCTTGCGGATCGGAATCCCTGCGACCGCGTCGGGAGCTGCGGAAGCACGTGCGATCAGAAACGCCGGTGGATAGAGTCGCATGGTTTCATCGACCACCGCGCGGGTGAATTTCAGCCGTTCGAGATCGAGCGCGCCGTTGGCGGTCGCCTCGCGCACTTCGTCCGCCAATTGCTCCTGGGTCGCGGGATCGAGCGCGAGCAAATAGAGCGACCAGAACAGCGCGGTAGCGGTGGTCTCGTGGCCGGCGAGAATCATGGTCGCGACCTGATCGCCGAGCTGCTCATCGGTGAAGGCTTCGCCGGTTTCGGGATCGCGTGCGGCGTCCATCAAATCGAACAGATCGCGCGCAGGCGCGCCCTCGTTCTTGCCCGCGGCGCGACGCTCCGCCATCAGCATGCCGACAAAGCGTGTCCATCGTTTGCGGAAACGCGCGCGGGAAAAATCCTGCGGGCTCGGCCAGCCCAGCGGCAACGCCAGATCGAGCAGATGCGGGCGTGCCAGCCGCTCGCCATATTCGACCACGAAGTCGCGCAAGGTCGCGCCGTGGCGGTCCATCCCGAACGAGAACATGGTGCGCCCGGCAATCTCGAGCGTCATCCGCTGCATCGCTTCGCGCAGATCGACGGCGGCGCCGCTCACCGCTTGCAGCTTCGCGATCGTCTCATCCGTCACCGCGATCATGTGCGGAACAAGGGTAGAGACCGCGCGCGGCGTAAAGGCCGGCGCCAGTGTTCGCCGCTGGTATTTCCAGGCGCGGCCCTCGGCGATCAGCAGGCCTTCGCCGAGCATCGGGCGCAACACCCGGATCGAGGCCGGCGTTCGCTGGTAGTTCTCGTAATTGTCGACCAGCACGTGCCGGATCGCATCCGGCGTGTTCAGAATAAAGCTGGAGCGCCAGAAGAAGCGGCCCTGGATGATGTCCTCTTCATAGGCGCGCTGGCCCCAGGTTCCGATCGCGCTCTCGCGCATCGCCGCCAACCGCGCCAGAGTGGTCATGGATTCGGGTGCGCGCGGCGGACTGGGAGGGACCAGTGCAGGGCGCGGGGCCGGTATGTCCCAGGCTTCGGCTATGCTCATCTAAAACCTCGCGCTGGTTGCCCGGACGAGCGAAACGATATCCGGGGCGGATTTTCAAAGTACCCCGCATGCCGCGGCGCCTGTCATCGGGCGCGCATTCGCGCGACCCGTCGGCTCATGCCGGCTACTAATATGTTCATACCAGTTCCAAAATCCAGACGCCATGAAGGCGCCCCGTGCCTCCTTTACCGGCCGAAAGGGGCCGGGATCGGTTCATTTGTGACGCCAGCGCGATTTTCGGTATTTTGGCGCTCAACCCCCGCTGTCCGCGGCCCGACCACTGGACAGCGCCTCACATTCGCGGGCATCACTGCGGATCGTCAGGAAATCACGCCGGCCGTCAGCGGCGTCAACGGAACAGGCCATGACCCGACAGCCAGAACGCTCGATGTTTGCCGCCGACGGCGTCGCAGCTCCGCTGCGGCATGCCACGTTCAGGCGGATCTGGCTGGCAAGTCTGCTCTCCAATCTCGGTCTGTTGATCCAGGCGGTCGGCGCGGCCTGGGCCATGACCCAGATGACGTCGTCCGCCGACAAGGTCGCGCTGGTACAGACGGCGCTGATGCTGCCGGTGATGCTGATCTCGATGCCGGCCGGCGCCATCGCCGACATGTATGACCGCCGCATCGTGGCGCTGGTGTCGCTGGTGATCGCGCTGTCAGGCGCAACCGCGCTCACCGTGTTGGCATGGTTTGATATGGTCACGCCGCAAATCCTGCTGGCGTTCTGTTTCGTCGTCGGCTGCGGCATGGCGCTGTTCGGCCCGGCCTGGCAATCCTCGGTCACTGAGCAGGTGCCGGCGGAAACGCTCCCTTCGGCAGTCGCGCTGAACGGCATCAGTTACAACATCGCGCGAAGTTTTGGCCCCGCAATCGGCGGCATCGTCGTCGCCGCCGCTGGCGCGGTCGCGGCCTTCGCCGCCAATGCGGTGCTCTATCTTCCGCTGCTGGTCGTGCTGTTTCTCTGGCGCCGCACCAGCGAACCGTCGCGGCTCCCCCGAGAACGCCTGAACCGCGCCATCGTCTCGGGCGTGCGCTACATCGCCAATTCACCCTCGATCAAGATCGTGCTGACGCGCACCTTTGTGACCGGCGTGATCGGCGGCTCGGTATCGGCGCTGATGCCGCTGGTCGCGCGCGATCTGCTGCATGGCGGCGCGCAGACCTACGGCATTATGCTCGGCGCCTTCGGCATGGGCGCGGTGATCGGCGCGCTCAATATCACCGAGGTGCGCAAGCGCATGAGCGGCGAAGCCGCGATCCGCGCCTGCGCTCTGTCGATGGGCGGTGCCATCGCGGCGGTCGCGCTGAGCCGTGAGCCGGTGCTGACGGCGGCAGCGTTAGTGGTCGCGGGCGCGGTCTGGATGCTCGCGGTCGCCTTGTTCAACATCGGCGTTCAGCTCTCCGCGCCGCGCTGGGTGGCGGGCCGCTCGCTGGCGGCGTTCCAGGCATCGATTGCCGGCGGCATCGCGATCGGAAGCTGGGGCTGGGGGCGTCTGACCGATGCGGTCGGCGTCGAGGTCGCGCTATTGGTGTCCGCCGCCCTGATGCTGGCCTCGCCGCTGCTCGGCCTGTGGCTGCAGATGCCGCGGGTCGGCGCGCGCAACGAGGATGCGGAAGTGCTCGCCGATCCCGAGGTGCGGCTGTCGCTGACCGCGCGCAGCGGGCCGCTGGTGGTCGAGATCGAATATCGGGTCGCGCAGGACAATGCCCGCGCCTTTCACAATGTCATGCAGGAGGTGCAGCTCAGCCGACAGCGCAATGGCGCCTATGGCTGGTCGATCGCGCGCGACATCGCCGACCCGGAATTGTGGACCGAACGCTATCATTGCCCGACCTGGCATGATTATCTGCGCCAGCGCAACCGCTCGACGCAATCCGAACGCGCGCTGCACCAGCGCGCGATAGACTTTCATCTCGGACCCGACCCGGTGCGTGTCCGCCGCATGCTGGAGCGGCCGTTCGGATCGGTGCGCTGGAAGGAAGACACTCCCGACCGTGCCGCCCACGAGGTTTTGCCGGTCGCTTCTGCGGCAGGCAGCAGCACGTAGTTTGCTCGGCAATTTACCCGCGTCGTCCCGGCTCAAGGCCGGGACGACAGCGCTATTGTCCGTTTTCCGTCATGATCTTGTCGCAGGCCTTGCTGATCCGCGAGCGGTGTTGCTTCAGGCAGGCCAGCACGACCGAATCGCCGTCGTTCATGTGAGCCCGGCAAAACCGCGAAACGTCGCGCGCACAGGCGTCGTGGCCTTGTTGCGCCCACGCCTCTGAGGCCATCAGAACAAGCGGAAAAACCAAGAGAACCCTGAACATCTGATTACGCCCTGCTTCACCTAGTGCCTGTTCGGTTCTGATTGAATCAGAACCGAGGCTCTAATCTTTTGGTTTGACGCGTTTTCCTAGCGCGAACCGGTATCCACTTCGCTCGAAAACGCTCTAGGACCCGCTTTCCGAGCGGTACAAAAAAAACAAGTCGTCACGGCTCGGGTTTGTTCCGGGCATATCACGACTTGACGAATTACCGAAAAGCCTTGCTGCAGTTCCGATCACTGCGCAGCGACCGTGCTGGGCCGGAGCTACGCAGGCCAAACGTGTCGCTGGTGCAGATCTGCTGCACCTCGGCCGTGAAGGCGAAGCTCGCGGCCGACGACAGCGCCGCGACGGCGGCGGCGACAGCCAGCACCAAACCGGCCTGGCGAATCGTACGGGTGAGACGCGGCTATGCGTGGCTCCCGTTGGTTCGCCGGATCGGCGTGTTGTTGATGGCTGTGAGTGCCTCAACCGCGCGGACCGGACTGTGACCTCCCTCACGCCGTTGCCAAAGTGTGACGTCCGTCACTCAAGCACAGCCCGCGCTAAGGGCCCACGGGAACCCAAGGGAACCGGGCCGGCGTTGGTGCGGCGTTAACACCTGTTTCCCATAAATGACCGAGCGAGATTTTTATCGGTGGTATTTGAGAAAGAGTAACCATGCGTAACGCGTTGGGTCTGATGTTGGCGAGTGTCGTGGCCGCTGCCGTGATTGCCGGCGTATGGTTTTGGACGGCGTCCCCGCACGGTGTGACCGCCCCTCAGACGGTCAGCGCCGCGCACGCCCCGCCGCTTCCAGCCGCCCCCGCCAAATCCGCTGCCCCCCGCGACGAGGTTGAGACGACCGGCGCCATTGCGGACAAGGCTCCCGCCGCGCCTGCTCCGCCACCGAAATCCGCGTGCGCCAATCCGGATGCGTTGGGGGTTGCCCGCGTGGTGGAAATCGACACCACCGGCGGGCCCGGCTTTGGTTTTCAGCATTTCAAGCAGTTCGACTTTTTGACCGACAAGGAAGTCGTGCTGACCTTCGATGACGGCCCGTGGCCGGCCAATACGCCCGCCGTGCTCAAGGCGCTCAGTGATGAATGCACCAAGGCGGTGTTCTTTCCGATCGGCAAGCATGCCACCTACCATCCGGAAATTCTCAAACAGGTGGCCGCGGCGGGTCACACCGTTGGCGCGCATACCTGGTCGCATGCCAATTTGAATTCGAAGAAGATGACCGAGCAGCTCGCCAGGGACGAGATCGAAAAGGGCTACAGCGCGGTCAAGCTGGCGCTGGGCGCAGCCCCGTCGCCGTTCTTTCGCTTTCCCGAACTGCAACACGGTCCCGCGGCGATGGCCTATCTCGGCTCGCGCAACATCGCGATGTTTTCGTGCGATCTCGATTCCTTCGACTTCCGGGCGAAGAATTCCGACCAGATCGTCAATACCGTCATGACCAAGCTCGACAAGCAGGGCAAGGGCATCATCCTGATGCACGATTTCCAGAAGCACACCGCCGAAGCCATGCCCACTTTGCTTCGCCGCCTGAAGGCCGGCGGCTACAAGGTCGTGCTGATGAAGGCCAAAACACAGGTCGCGACCCTGCCCGAATATGACGAGGCCATGGTCAAGGACACGAAACTGCCGGTCGGAAGCACGCGCTCCGTGGGCAGCGTGGTTCAGACGGTTTCGCAATAGATTGAGACCATCGTTGCGCGCGAGCGTATCGCGCGAGCGGCGGCCCCTTGTGCGCTCACGCTTTCCGATCGCAAGGCATATGGCTCTTGACGGTCTGGACCGGAGCTTTTGGCTCATGCGCCGACATTTTGCTGGCGGCGTTAAATTCGGCCCAGGCGGCCTCAGACGACCAGTTCAGATAGCCGACGACCGCGCCCGACAGCGCCAGCAGAAGCAATACCTCGATCACGAAGATTCGAGCGATGGACGGCCAAAAGCTCTGGCGGCTGGCTGGGCTGTTATTGGCTGGTGAGGGCATGGCGGCCTCCCATAAAACGGTACGCAACGACTTCTAATGCTATGACGGAATTCGGGTGTGAACGGGTTCACACTTGCCGGTAAAATTCCGTCCGTCGCGAACACGCTTTCGCGAGGTTGCGGTGATCGGCCGATGGTGGGGTTAAAGGGAGGCCTGGTGCCGCAAACAGGACTCGAACCTGTGACCCCGTCATTACGAATGACGTGCTCTACCAACTGAGCTATTGCGGCGGACCAGAGTCCTCGTTTGATGCGTTTTCTTGACGCGAACCGAACCCACTTCGCTCGAAAACGCTGTGGGCTTTGCGTTCGGCAAGGCCTCAAAACGCCTGCACCTGATATCGGGCAATGCCTGATTTTGCAACAGAAACGCCTCCACGGGCCGATTCACCCGCCCCAGCGGGACAAAAAGCCGCGCCAACCGCCGGCCTGACCCTGCGCGGGGGCGATCCGTTCGGCGAATTCATCGGCTTCCCCATCGTCATCGATCCCGGGATCGTCGGGCGGGCGGACAATCGGGATCACCGCCGGGATGGCGGAGGCGGCGGGCTTGTCGGCCGCTTTCGGGAGATCCGTCCGCGCCCGGAACAATGGCGGCGCAGCGGCGGGAACGGCTTCGGTAGGCGGCGGCGATGAGGACGCGATGGCAGATGCAACAGCAGTCGAATTTGCCGGAGAATTATCCTGCGCCGCCGGCGAGAACACCTCGCTCTCACGTTCCCGCGGCGGCTCGACCAAATTCTTTCCCGATATTTCGCCGCGCCGCGGCGATGGAGGGGCGGCGAGCATCGCCTCCTCGAAAGGCGAAGATTCGATCGCGGCGCTCTTGTCGGACGGCAACGCCGAAAGCGGCCTCTGCCACTGGAAGGCGTCGAGCCGGCCGGACACCGGCGACACTGGCCGCCAGCGATCGCTGACATAGCCGTCCGCGGTCCACACCGGATCGTGCAGCGCGCGCACCGCGCGCAAGGTCCACCCCCGCGCCTTGCCGCTGTCGCCATGTTCGGTGCGTTCGATTTCCGCCATCAGCATCGCCACGCGTTGCGTCGGCGCGGCGATGAAAGGCACAAGTGCCTCCCGCGCGCGGGTAAATTCGGAGGCGTCGATGGCCGCGCGCGCCACCGCGAGTGCGCTTTCGAGGTGGCCCGGCGCTTTCGCCGCCAGGGTCTCGACCCGCACCAGCCGCTGGCGCGCGGAATCGCCGAGCTTCACATGGGCATAGGCGTCCGCCAGATCGGGATGCGGATGCTTAAGCCACGCCGCTTCCACGATCCGCATCGCGCGCCGGGTCTGGTGCGCCTCGCTTTGATATTTGGCGGCGAGGACTGCGGCCGGCACCAACGTCGGCGCCAGCTTGACCGCTTCCATCACGGTCTCGCGCGAGAGATCGCGGTCGACCGTCTCCAGCTCCAGCGCGCGCGCCGTCAACAGCACGCCGCGCTGACGCCGATAGGCCGGCTTGTCGATCAGGCCCGAGGCCAGATTGTTGTCGAGGATGGCGAGCGCGCCGCCCCAGTCGCCCCTGGCGCAACGAAATCCGAGCACGGCATGCGAGGCCCAGGTCGATGCCGGCGAAAGTTTTAGCGCCTCCTCGGCGATTCCGACCGCGGCAACCGCATCGTCGGCGCGCTGGGCTTCGATGAACAGTCCGCGCAAACCCAACAGCCTGGTATCTTCGCGCTCGGCCATGGCGCGAAACGCCTGCCGCGCGGCGTCGCGATCGCCTTCGAGCTGCGCCGACTGCGCGTGCAGCAACAGCGCCAGTGGATCGTCCGCGGCATGGCGGCGCGCGACATCGGCATGCATGCGGGCGGCGGTGGAATCGCCGTGGCCGATCGCGAGCAGCCCGTGGGTGATGGCGTGCCGGCCGCGGGCGCGGCGCCGTTCGCGCCGGTTGCGGCGAAGGCGTTCCGGCACGCGCCACAAGGCGCGCAGCATGCTCCACGCCAGCATCGCCGCGACGATGGCAACGCCGAGCGCCAGTGCAAATACCGGCAGCGTGGTATGGACGCGCCAGCCGCTCCATGACAGCGCGACGTCGCCGGTCTGCTCGGCCACCCACGCCGCACCCGCGGCTGCGAGCGCGATCAACAGCAGAAACAGAATGATCCGGTACATCGAAATCCTATTGCGCCGATTTGGCGAGCGCCGCCATGGCATCAGTCGCGAACTGACGCGAGCTGGCGAGCGCCGCATCGCGCTCATTGGCCTTGTCGAGCCATGCCTGGGCGGGGGCGCGATCGCCGGGCGCAAGCGTATTCAACTCGCGCCGCGCCTCGACATAATCATTGCGGAGCGCAGCCGCCGTGACCCGCGCCACGATGGCGCTGCGGTCGTTGCCGACGGCATCGGTACGCTCGATGCGAACCAGCTTAGCGGCGCCCGCCTGCAGGCGATCGACGATACCGGCGCCGGTGGTGGCATTCTCCTGCGCCGGCGGCGATAGTTTTGGCACCAGCGTCAGCAGTTCGCGGCCGAGAGCGGCCGCGTGCGGCACGCCCGAGGCCGCAAACTCATCGAGCGGCTTTAGCGCATCCGGATTTGGCGCGAGCGATTTCGCCGCGGCCAGTTGGGCGACGAAAGGCTCGCCCTGCCGGACCGCAACGTCGAGCATCGATGCCACGACAAGCCTGCGAAGCGCGGTATCATCGGCCGGCTTGTTGTCGCGCTGTGCGGTCGCGGTGCTGTCAGTGCGGGCAGCGCGTTCGATCTGGCTGAGGCGTTCGTTGATCGCCGCCAGATCCGGCGCTGCGGCGCCTTCGCGCGGTGCAGATTTCACCGCATTGAGATCGGCGGCGAGCTTCTCGGACTGCGCGCGGGCGCCGGCGATCTCGGCGCGCAGCGATGCAAGGGATTTTTCCAGCGCGTCGAGCCGCAAAGCCTGCGCCGGGTCGGGTGCGGCGGCCGAAGGCTTGATCGACCTCGCCTCGATATCGGCAACGCGCGAGGTGAGCGTGTCGATTGCGCTTGCGTTGGATTGCGGAGACGCCGCCGGCGACGCCGTTTCGCCCGGCCATCCAACCATCCAGGCGACCGCGATCACCAGCGCCGCCGTTAGCGCACCGGTTACGGCTGCCGTGAGGGTAGCGGGCATCGCCGCGGAGGAAGGCCAGGAAAACCGCCGTGAAAAGGGCCAAGGAAAAGACCAAGCGAAAGATCGCCTGGGCTGCGGGCCGGCGCCCTGGGTTTCGCCCGATACCTCTGACGCCTCGAGGTCGATGGTGGGCGGGGCGCGCTTGGGCCGGCCCGAATCCGGCGACGGCGAGGTGTCCTCGGGCCTGTCTTCGTCCATCACAAAGTTCCTCTTTGGCTTCGGCCTCAATCGCACGAATCAGCTTGTTCTAGTCTTATTTTGACGCGTTTTCCTGGTGCGAACCGGTGCCCAGTCGCTCGAAACGCCTTGTAGCGCGATCACGGGCGCAAAGCACGGTCCAGCAGCGCGAACAAGGCATTTTCATCCGGCGATGCCGCCGCCACGACCTGGGTCGCCCCGGCGTCGCGGACCACCGAGGCAACGCCTGCGGAGATGCAGTATTGCGGGATCGAAAGCGCCGATATCTCGACGCCGGCGGCGCGAACCGACTCCAGGAACGCCCGCGCGCTGCGTCTGGAGTAGTGCAGAACGGCCTCGATCCGGTTGGCGGTGAAAGCGTCGCAGACCTCATATGGCAGGCTGGACAAAGCAACCATCCGGTAGGTCGTCTGCGTCACCACAGTGAACCCGCGTTCGCCGAGTTCACTCGCCAAATCCCGGGCGAGATCGGCGCCGGCCAGATAAAGCAGCGGGCGCGTCTTCTTCAGCGCCTTCGCCTTGACGCTGGCCACGACGAGGTCGAGCAAGCTGGCGGCACCGCCTTTGGCCGCGATCACATGCCCGAATCCGATGGCGCTTGCGGCGCTCGCGGTATGTTCGCCGACCGCAAACAGCGGCAGCTTGAGTAATCGGCTGGCCTTGAGTTGCGGTTCGATGCCGCGCAATGCATTGGCGCTGGTGGCGATGACCGCGCCGTAATCGGCGTCGGCGTCCTCATGGAAGGCGGCGGGTTCAAACCGCAGCATCGGCGCCAGCAAAACCTCAAAGCCCCTCGCCCGCAGGCCGCTAGCGGTGGACTCATCGTCCGGATGCGGGCGTGTGACGAGAATGGCCACCGGTCAGGCTCTCACTGGGGCCGCTTCAGTTCCAACGGACGATTGCATCTGGCGACCCCGGAATGTTACCGGGTTAAGGGAAACGCCGGATTGCTCGAAAGCACAAGAGCTCAAATTGGGTAACGACACGCGAATTTTGGTGCTGGGAATCGAGACCACCTGCGATGAAACCGCAGCCGCCGTGGTCGAGCGCGAGGGCGACGGCACGGGCCGGATCTTGTCCAATATTGTGCGGTCGCAGATCGAAGAGCACGCCGGTTTCGGCGGCGTCGTGCCGGAGATCGCGGCGCGCGCCCATGTCGACCTGCTCGACGGCATCATCGACAGCGCGATGAAGGAAGCGGGCACAGGCTTCGCGCAACTCTCGGGCGTGGCGGCGGCCGCCGGCCCCGGCCTGATCGGCGGGGTGATCGTGGGGCTGACGACCGCGAAAGCGATCGCGATGGTGCACAACACGCCGCTGATCGCGGTCAACCATCTGGAGGCCCACGCGCTGACGCCAAGGCTGACCTGTGCTTTGGCTTTTCCCTATTGCGTGTTTCTCGCATCCGGCGGTCACACCCAGATCGTCGCCGTAATCGGCGTCGGCAAATATGTCCGCCTCGGCACCACCGTCGACGACGCCATGGGGGAAGCTTTCGACAAGGTAGCCAAGATGCTGGGCCTGCCCTATCCCGGCGGACCGGAGGTCGAGCGCGCCGCCGCAGTTGGCGACCCCAGGCGCTTCGCATTTCCACGGCCGATGCTCGGTCGCCCCGACGCCAATTTCTCGCTGTCGGGGCTGAAGACCGCGGTGCGCAACGAGGCCTCCCGGCTGACGCCCCCGGAGCCCCAGGACATCTGCGATCTCTGCGCCAGCTTTCAGGCGGCGGTGCTGGAATCGACCGCGGATCGATTAAGCGTCGGCCTAAGACTTTTCCACGAACGGTTCGGTCCGCCGCGCGCACTGGTCGCCGCCGGTGGCGTCGCCGCCAACCAGGCGATCCGCGGCGCGTTGCAGGATGTCGCCGCGAAAGCGCAGACCACCCTGATCATTCCGCCGCCCGCGCTCTGCACCGACAATGGCGCGATGATCGCCTGGGCCGGCGCGGAGCGGCTGGCGATCGGGCTGACCGACACGATGGACACAGCCCCCCGCGCGCGCTGGCTGCTCGACGAAAACGCCACGGCGCCGGGCAAGTTCGCGAACACGCGGGCGGGGTTTTGAGGTTAGCTATGGCCAAGACGACTGCGCGACCTTTCCGCGTTTCCATCCCTCGAGACGGCGCTTTCGCGCCTCCTCGGGATGAGGTCGTTGCTTTGGGCTGGAGCGCAAACCCTCATGGTGAGGAGCCGCGCCCCTTGCGTGGCGTCTCGAACCATGAGGCCCCTATGCGGCCGATGCACCAATCACACTTGACCTCCAGACTAGAGGTCCCGCGATGACCTCATTCAACTCCATCGCCGTAGTCGGCGCCGGGGCATGGGGGACCGCGCTTGCCGGGGTTGCCGCGCGCGCCGGACGTGAGGTCGTGCTCTGCGCGCGCAGCCCGGCCATCGCGGCCGGGATCGCCGCCAGCCGTATCAATCCAAAATTGCCTGGGATGAAGCTCGAAGCGAACGTCCAGGTCACGGACGATATCGGCCTCGCCGCGGCCTCGGAGCTTATCCTGATCGCGACGCCGGCGCAGAGTTTGCGCGCGGCGGTCGCAGCGCTTAGCCCCCATCTCGCCAGCGCGACACCGATCGTCGCCTGCGCCAAGGGCATCGAACGCGGCACCCACAAATTCATGACCGAAGTGATTGCCGAAGCGGCGCCTCAAACGCGGCCAGCGATTTTGTCGGGGCCGAGTTTTGCCGAGGACGTGGCGCGCGGCCTGCCGACCGCGGTGACCCTTGCGGCGCACGATGCCGAGCTCGCAAGCCACCTGGTGCAGGCGTTGGGGTCGGCGACCTTCCGGCCCTACCACACCTCCGACGTGCGCGGCGTCGAGATCGGCGGGGCCGCGAAAAACGTGCTGGCGATCGCGGCGGGAATCTTGACCGGCAAGAAATTCGGCGCCTCTGCGCTGGCGGCGCTGACCACGCGCGGCTTTTCCGAGCTGGTACGGCTCGGGCGGGCCTGCGGCGCGCGCAGCGAAACCATGGCCGGGCTGTCGGGTCTGGGCGATCTGATCCTGACCTGTTCAAGCCCGCAATCGCGCAATTTCGCCCTTGGCCTTGCGCTCGGACGCGGCCAGCCGCGACCGCGCGACAGACTCGCCGAAGGCGAATTCACCGCACCGGTATTGATGGAGCTGGCGGCCGCCGAGAATGTCGATATGCCGGTTTCAAACGCGGTCGCCGATATTTTGCGCGGCGCCACCACGATCGACGAAGCGATCGAGAGCCTCTTGACGCGCCCGTTCAAGGCAGAGGGGTAGATCCACAAAGCCAAAAATTCACACGATCTCGAAGAGGGAGTAGGACCTTGAAGCAGCCACCCGGTCATCATCTGGCACAACTGAATATCGGCCGCATTCGATACGAGCTCGACGATCCGCGCATGGCGGATTTCACCAACAATCTGGCACTGATAAACGGCGTCGCCGAACGCAGCGCCGGATTCATCTGGCGCTATGTCGACGACAGCGGCAACGCCACCGAAACGCGGCCTTATGCGGATGCGCGCATCATCGTCAATTTTTCGGTGTGGGAAAGCGTTGCTGCGCTCGAGCACTTTGTCTGGCAGACAGTCCACAAGCACTTCTATGGCCGCCGCGCCGATTGGTTCGAACACTTTGAAGGGCCAGCCGTCGCGCTGTGGTGGGTGCCGGTCGGGCATCGGCCGAGCGTCGAGGAGGCCGTCGCGCGCATGGAGCACCTGAAGCAGCATGGCCCGAGCGATTACGCGTTCGACTGGCAGATGGCGTCCGCGCAGCTATGGAAGACGGCGCGCTGCGCGCCCTCGGGCCAAGTGGCGTGACGCCATAAGCCTATCGTCCGTCACAGGTCCCGCGAATGCGCGCCCGATGACGGACTCCGCGAAGCAATCCAGAACCATCTTGAAGGGCTGGATTGCTTCGTCGCTTACGCCGCTTGCAATGACGGTTGCTACCTCTACCGCTCCGCATGCACGAGTTGATAGGCGCCGCGCTCGAACGCGTCATAGGTCGTCAGCGCCTTGGCATCGGCGAACGGCAGATACTGCATCATGATCACGCCGGCGATGCCGCGGGCGGGATCGATCCAGAAGAACGTGTTGTTGATGCCACCCCAGCTCAGGCTGCCGGGAGAGCGCTTGCCGGGCACCTGATCGGTCGTGATGAGGAAGCCAAGCCCCCATTTGTCGCGGCCATCCGCGATGAAGGTGAAGTCGCGCTCCGCGGCAGCGCGGACTTGAGCGCGGGGACCGAGACCGCGCCGATCTGGTTCTGGCCCATCAGCGCCACCGTCTCGGCCTTGAGCACGCGCACCCCGTCGAGCGCACCGCCGTTGAGCAGCATGCGCATGAAGCGGCCGTAGTCGCTGGCGGTCGAGGCGAGACCGCCGCCGCCGATCGGCGAAGCTATGGTGAGTCCTGCTTGCTGATTTTGCAGGACAATGGCGCCGTCCATTTTCTCGCCCGCGCGCTGCTGTTGGGCGACGAGGCGCGGCCCCTTTGCCTCCGGCACATTGTATGACGTGTCGTCCATCTTGAGCGGGATGAAGATGTGCTCGCGGAAATAATCCTCGAGCTTTTGGTGAGATACCACCTCGACCAGTCTGCCGACGACATCCGTGCTCGTGCTGTAGTGCCAGCGTTCGCCGGGATCAAACAGCAACGGACCTCCGAACGGATAGGTTTCGCCGGCATGTGGTTTGAAATCGCGCCAGATCGCGCTGGTGAACGGATAGGCCAATCCCGACGTGTGCGTCAGGAAATGTTTGACGGTCGGCGGCCTTGATGCCGGGCGGAGCCGGTAGTCGCCGGTCGCAGCATTGAAGGATTCAATGACCTTGGGGTTCGCAAGCTCCGGCAGGTATTTTTCGGCCGGATCGTCGAGCCCGATTTTGCCCTGCTCGACGAGCTGCATCAATGCCACCGAAGTGACCGGCTTGGTCATGGAGGCGATCCGAAATAGCGCGTCAGCGGTGAGCGGGCGCCCGGTGGCAACATCGGCCACGCCGAATGCGCCCTGATAAAGCACGTGCGCGCGATCGGTGATCAGCGCGACGACGCCCGGCACGTCCTTGCGCGCGACGGCGCCGCGCAGGCTTGCGTCGATAGCTGCACCTTCCCCTGACGTGAGCTTGAGCTGGCCCTGCGGGCTCGCCGTTTGGGCGTCCGCGGCGCCTGTCAACGCAGCAACCGTCACTCCAACGGCGAAAACCATTTCGGCAGTCTTTCGATGCATAGAAGCCTCCCTGTTGCGCAACCCCTAACCGCCCGCAAGCGCCCGAGGCTCGATTTGTTGTTCGACCTTGACCCGATAATTGTGACGGCACGGCACCCTCTCGGCTGGTCTCGCTGTCATAGTAGCACGCCGGAAATTCCCTGAGATATGTCGCCCGCGCGGCAGCTATCGCTCAAATTGCAGATATCCACCCTGCCCCCTTGCCCACGGTGATCTCCCCTGTACTTTCGCCGTGGGCGAGGCCGCCCGACAAACACCGCGCTTCGCAAGCATGAGATGGCCGTTCCTCGTCATGGCCGGGCTTGACCCGGCCATCCACGTCTTGCTTTCTTCTTTGCAAGATAAGTCGTGGATGCCCCGACAAGCGCGGGCATGACGAGTGGAGGGAGGTCTCATGAATTACTGGCTGGTGAAATCCGAACCGTCGAGCTGGTCGTGGGATCAGCAGGTCGCAAAAGGCGCCAAGGGCGAGGCCTGGACCGGCGTACGCAACTTCACCGCCCGCCAAAACCTCGTGAAGATGAAGAAGGGTGATTCCGTCTTTTTCTATCACTCCAACGAGGGCAAGGAGATCGTGGGGATCGCGGAAGTCATCAAGGAGGCCTATCCCGACCCCACCGACAAGACCGGCAAGTTCGTCTGCGTCGACATCAAGGCCGACAAGCCGCTGAAAACGCCGGTGACGATGGTGGCGATCAAAGCCGACAAGAAACTCGCCGACATGGCGCTGGTGAAATATTCACGGCTCTCGGTGCAGCCGGTGACGCCGGAGGAATGGAAGATCGTCTGCAAGATGGGCGGGATTTGACGCCGATCGCAACCGCCGGTGGAATAGCGCAGCGAATCTGCCGTTCGATGCAATTTCACAGCCAGCTTTCAGGCGGCTCTCACCTGGCTGATGAATGCGTTGACTTCATTCCGTAGACGACCTGACTCATTATTCAAGAGCTGGGCGGCAGAGAGCACGCCGGAAGCCATCTTGCCGGATTCCTCGGTCGCCGAGGTAACCTGAATGATATTCGTGGAGACCTGCTGCGTGCCCTTCGCGGCCTCCTGAGCGCTGCGCGCGATTTCGTCGGTCGTCGCCCCCTGCTGTTCGACGGCAGCCGCGATCGAGCCGATCGTCTCGTTCACGCGGGTGATGATGGTGGTAATGCCGCGAATGGCTTCGACCGACTCACCGGTCGCTTGCTGGATCTGCGAGATCTGGGCGCTGATTTCTTCGGTGGCCTTGGCGGTCTGAGCGGCCAACCCCTTGACCTCGGACGCGACGACAGCGAAGCCCCTTCCGGCATCGCCCGCGCGGGCCGCCTCGATCGTCGCGTTCAGCGCCAGAAGATTGGTCTGGCTCGCAATGTTGTTGATGAGCGCGATGATCTCGCCGATCTTCTGGGCGGCGGCGGCCAAACCCTCGACCAGGCCATTTGTCCGATTCGCCTCTGTTGCCGCCTCGCCGGCAATGCGCGTCGAGTCCTCGACCTGTCGAGTGATTTCACCGATCGAACTCGTCATCTCCTCCGTCGCGGTCGCCACCTGCTGCACATTCGCATTGGTCTGATCCGAGGCCGACACGACAATGGCCGCTTGTCGATTCGTCTGATCTGCAATGCTCGACATGCCCTGCGCGCTCGACTGCAATTGCGTCGCCGAGCTCAAGACCGCCTCGACGACAGATCCAACCTGGCGCTCGAACCCGTCTGCGAGCGCGATCATACTGCGCCGCTTCTCGGCTTCGGCCGTCTCGGCACGGCGGGCCTGTTCGACGCGAAACCGTTCAGCCTCCTTCTGGCTATCCTGCAAAGTCACGATGCCGTTGGCCATCGCGCTGATCTCGTTGCGCTTGTCAGTGTAGGGGACGGTTATGTCGAGCTCGCCCTCGGCAAGCTTCAGCACCGCGTCGCGCAAACGGCTTATCGGGCGAGTGACGGACAGGACCGAGAAAGCCGCGATGCCGATAGCGGCCAAGACGGCGATGATACTGATAACCACAATCGTCATGATCGTCGATTCCGTCGCAGCTTGGGCCTTCGCTATGAAGCCATCGGCGATGCGGAGAGCGTTTCCGTGGACGGAACTGGCGATCGGCCGCCCCTTGTCGAACGACGGAATGAGGGATTTGGTGTAAAGGGCAACGGCAGCATCGCGCTTACCCTCCGCGAGCAGGCGGACAATCTGTGAGGCGTAGCCAAATCCCTCGGTGATAGCGGCCTTCAATGTTGGAAGTGGCGTTTTGTCGCCGAGGTAGAGGCGATCCATCACATCGAAATTCTTTAGCGCGTCAGCCTTGATACCATCCAAAGCTGCCTCGTTCACCTGCTCCAGCCCGAGCATGGCGTGCGAGACGAGCACCTCGGCCCGATACATAGCGCCGCGAGTGTCCGCGCTCGCATTCGAGACTTGCAACGGGTGGTCGTGCAGGTCATTCGCATATTGGAGTGTCACACGGATCTGGCCCGAGATGTAAAAGTCGAGGCCGACGAACGTCATCACAATGACTGCGAACCCCAGGCTGATTTTGACCCCGAGGCTGCTGAGAACGCCTGACATTCGAATCCCCTCGATTCTATGTAAAAATGCAAGGCAGCAGTAACTCAAAAATGCTTAATGCACTTTTAAAGAGAGTGATTTTGCTGCTTCGCTCTGCAGCTGTCCCGGCGAACTCGCGATAAAGGCCGACGAGAAACTCGCCGACATGGCGCTGGTGAAATATTCAAGGCTCTTTGTGCCGCCGACGACGCCGGACGAATGGAAGATCGTCTGCAAGATGGGTGGGGTGTAGCTCCCAGACTCCGTCATTGCCGGGCTTGACCCGGCAATCCATCGCGCTTGTAAGAAGTACCTTTTTAAGATGGATGCGCGGGTCAAGCCCGCGCATGACGAGCCCCAAGCTTTCACCGGCCGCGCGAACTGGTCTTCACAGTTGTGACGGCCCCAACCGCTGATTTGCCCGTCGTGCCAATCTGCCGCGGGCGGGCGTCCTTGATCTCGACCCCAAATCACCGGCAGATTCCACCCTATCCCGTGCCCCTCAAGAGGGGCGTTTGCGCGATCGTCACGGACGTTGGGTGTGGGATGCGGTGGACGCGGCGGCGACGCAAGACGAGCGGCGCTGATGCGGACGGCGAAGTCGTGTGGTCCTGACGCCCCGACGCTGGTGTCAAGTTCGCGGAGATGATCCGCGGATGACGGTGGCAAGAAAGCCCGGTCACCGAGGAGAGCCCGAAGGAAACCGTTAAAACCATTGCGCAGGGAGTGCCGGGCCGATCCGGCGTGCCTGTGGTGACTACGCTCGTGTGCTTTTTTTACTTCGCACGCGAGGCTGCGGGTGCATTGGGCACCCGGCATTCCCTGCGCCCTCCTGTTTTCGAGGGTGGATCGTTCATCAACTCGGGCGCGGCGCGCCGCGGGAATGCGGTGTCGAGTTTTCCGTCATTCCGGAATGGTGCGTTAGCACCATATCCGGAATCTCGAGATTCCGGGTTCGATGCTTCGCATCGCCCCGGAATGACCATCGTAAGTGGCTGTTTGAAATTCAAATCGGGAAACGCGCGACCGCTTACGCCGCTGCCGCCGTGACCACCTGCGCCAGAAGCGCCTCGCGCTTCGACTGCGTGCGGTAGCCCTTCATGGTCGCCGCAAAGCGCTCAAGGATGCCGTCTTCAAACGCGGTGACGATGGTATCATGGACATAGCTCTTGCGGCAGATCGCCGGCGTGTTGGAGAGCTCATCCGCCGCGGCGCGCACCGCTTCCAGCACCTGCTTGCGGCGGCCGCGGGCGCTGGCGGCGGGTGAAATCCGCGACAGCGATTCCAGCACCACGGCGGATGCCATCAAGGTGCGGAAATCCTTCAGCGAAATCTTGATGCCGGCGATCTCGCGCAGGAACGCGTTGACTTGTGTGGTGGAGACCGCGCGGACGGTGCCGGAATTGTCGCGATACTGGAACATGCGCTTGCCGGGCAGGCCGCGCAGGATGGCGATGGCGCGCACCAGCTTGGCCGCATCGCATTCCTTGCGCACGGCCTTGCCGCCCTTGGCCTTGAAGCTGAGCACCAGCGAATCGCCATCCAGCGTCACGTTGGACTTCAAAAGCGTGGTGGCGCCGCGGGTGCCGTTGAGACGGGCATAGGATTCATTGCCCGGGCGAATCGCGGTGCGCGCGATCAGCTCGATCACGGCCGCAAGCGCAAACTCGCGGGTAGGCAGCTCGCCCGACAGGTGCTGAGAGACGTTGCGCCGGATTTTTGGCAGCGCCGCCACCAGCCGCGCCAGGCGGTGGGCCTTGCGGTGCTCCCGGACCTTTTCCCAATCGGAATGATAGCGGTATTGCAGCCGGCCCGCGGCATCGCGGCCGACCGCCTGCAGATGCGAATTCGGATCGGGCGAATAGCGCACCTCGGCATAGGCCGGCGGCACCGCCATCGAATGCAGACGGCGGATGGTGCGGGAATCGCGGATGTGCGAGCCGTTGGCCCGAACAAAGGAATAGCTCTTGCCCCGCTTGATGCGGCGGATGGTCAATTCGTTCTGGTCGCCGAGCTTGAGGCCGATTTCCTTGGCGAGCGATTCCACCGACGGACCGGTCTTGGCGTGGGTGTTGCCCGAAAACGTCTTGGGCTTTGCCGCGGGAGCCTTGGGCCATTGCCCGAGCGCCTTTGCCAAAGCCACAGCAGGATCTGCCGCAACGGGCAGCTCAGGCTCAAAATTCTGCTGTTCCACCATGACTTTAGGCGCCTTGCTCCAGCTCTATTTTGCTAATGCCAGTTCTTGTTCGTTTGTTCCGGCCGGGGGGCTTGCACCCCGGGGGGGCCATTTAGGGGGTTATTGTCTTAAGCGCCAGCCCCTTCGCTGGCGGTTAAGGTTTCTGGTTACCGTTCGGTAGCCCGCGCGGACCTACTCTGCGGCCTTTTGGCATTCCGGAAAACGCGATCGTGATGGCCGCTGGAGGCACTGTCCGATGTTCCGCCTCGCCCGCACTTTGATTCCGCGCAACACGGATGCCCCGCCGAAGGTCGTAGTGGTTCGGCTTGTCGGCGCCGTCAGCCCCGGCGCATAATTGTTTCAATAACGAAGACGGCTGCCTGCGTTCGCTGGCCGCATCGGTGGAGGATCACAATGTCCGAGAAGATTTACGACGTACCGGCCGAATGGGCCAAGCGCGCCTGGCTCGATCAGGCCAAGTACCGCGACATGTATGCGCGCTCGGTCAGCGATCCCAACGGCTTCTGGGCCGAACAGGCCAAGCGCATCGGCTGGATGAAGCCTTTCACCAAGGTCGAGAACGCCTCCTTCGCCCCCGGCCAAATTTCGATCAAATGGTTCGAGGATGGCGTTCTCAACGTCGCCTGGAATTGCATCGACCGGCATCTCCACACCCGCGCCGACCAGACCGCCATCATCTGGGAGGGCGACAATCCTTCCGAATCGAAACACATCACCTACCGTCAGCTGCACGACGAGGTCTGCAAATTCGCCAACATCCTGCGCACCCGCAACGTCAAGA
>DASQOU010000030.1:0-6700 GCA_035644295.1 Bradyrhizobium sp. | reverse complement strand
GCGAAAATAATCCGCCAGCATGTGGACGAAGCTATCATCATGATCGATCAGCAGCACCCGCTTGCCCGAGCCGGTAGCATCCGGCGCGAATGCCGACAGCGGCTTTGGCGGATCGCCGCGCAACGCCTGAAACAACGCGGCCGCCTTGACCTGGCATTCGCGGTCCTCGGCGGCGGGATCCGAATCAAAGAGACAGGTCGCTCCCACCCGCACCTCGGCGAGGCCGTTCTTCATCCGGATGGTGCGGATGGTCAACCCGGTGTTGATGCCGCCATCGAAATTCACGACCCCGATCGCACCGGCATACCAGCGCCGCGAAGAGTGCTCATTGTCCTCGACGAACTGCATCGCCCATAATTTCGGCGCGCCGGTCACCGTCACCGCCCAGGCATGGGTGAGGAACGCGTCGAGCGAATCGAAGCCCGGCCGCAGCATGCCTTCGACATGATCGACGGTGTGGAACAGCTTCGAGTAAGTCTCGATCTGCCGCCGCGCCAGAACCTTGATCGTGCCGGGCACGCAGACCCGCGCCTTGTCGTTGCGGTCGACGTCGGTGCACATGTTGAGTTCGAATTCGTCTTTCTGCGAATTCAGCAATTGCCGGATCTGCTCGGCGTCGCCGATCGCATCGACCCCGCGCGCGATGGTGCCCGAGATCGGACAGGTCTCGACCCGCCTGCCGTCGGAGCGCACGAACATTTCGGGCGATGCCGATACCAGGAACTCGCCGTCGCCGAGATTCATCAGCGCGCCATAGGGCGAGGGATTGATCCGGCATAGCCGCTGGAACACCTCCGCCGGCGAGCGCTCGCAAGGCTCGGCGAACAATTGCCCCGGCACTGCCTCGAACAGATCGCCGCGTGCGAACGCGGCGCGCGCGGTCTCCACCGTGGCCTGATATTCACCCGGCGCATGATCGGAAAATCCCTGCCGCGGCGTCTTGGCGTAGACGCTGTCGGGTGTTTCGCGCGGCAGGCCTTCCGACGATTTGCCGTTCCAGGCGAAATCGTAGCTCACGACCACGCCGCGCCCGGTGGCGCGGTCATAGGCCAGCAGGCGATCGGGCACAAAAAGCGCGATATCGCGCTGGTCCTTCTCGCGCGCGCGCTTTTGCACCAGGTCCTCGATCTGGAAAACCAGATCGTAGGCGAAGGCGCCGAACAGGCCGAGCAGCGGATCGTCATGGGCGCCAAATACGGCCACCAGATCGCGCACCAGCGACATCACGCTGGCGCGCCGGGTGCGCTGATCTTCATCCACCGGCGCAGGCCCGCGCAGGATGTGGCCGGCTAGGCGGCTTGCGCTCTTCTCGGTGATGACGACGCAGGGATCGCGAAGCACGTCGCCGAGGAAAGCGATCAAGACTTCGCCGCGCGCATTCAGCGCGGCAAGCGAAAAGTCTGCTCCGGTCGTCTGCAGCTGCAAGGGCGGATCGCGGAAGCCTAGATCGAAACTCTCGTAACGGCCGGGTACCGTGGTCCCCGACGACAGCACCACGCCACGCCTGCGATCGAGCAGGTCGATCAGGTCATCGAGCCTGTTTGCGCCGCCGGAGAATTGCTCCACCGAGCGAGTGATCGCGAGCCCACCACGGGTGCGATATTCGCCGCGGGCCGGCAGGGAGAAAACTGTCCTGTTCATGTGATCCTCTTACGAAACTTGCGGAGGGAACGCCACACGGGACAAACCAAAGGCCGTCGCGCTGCGATGACGGCCTCTCAACGATCCAGGAAAATGAAATCGCACCGGCCACCTCTTAGGAGGTGCGCCACCAAAGACGGGCTTTACGGATTACGGTGCTCATGGGTGGGGTAAACACCATGGTAGTGACGTGCCGTCAAGGGCACGGCGGTGCGGATGGTCGGCCTCTCTTGCGCCCCCGCGTTAACCTCCCCTAGCGGGAACGTCGATGGCTGTCCGATAGACCGCGGCTCGCCTGGCCCCAAAAATATGCGTAGGATTTGATCGGGATTGGCAAAAGTGGAGGCGCGCGATGCCAATGCAGGCTCTGGGATATGTCGGCTTCGGCTCGGCCACGCTGGATGATTGGCGGCAATTTGGCACCGGATTGGTCGGCCTGCAGGCGGTGGAGCGCAGCCCCTCGCTGCTCGCGTTCCGGATGGACGACCGCAAGCAGCGGATCGTCATCGACGGCGCGATGCCGGACGGTGAGCGTTTTTTCGGCTGGGAAGTGGCCGACGCCGATGCGCTGGACGAACTCGCGGCCCACCTGGAACGGGCACAGGTCGATGTGGTGGCCGAGCCGCAGACCCTTGCCGACAACAGGCGCGTGCGCAGCCTGATTTCGTTCCACGATCCCGCCGGCAATCGCCTGGAGGCGTTCTACGGCGCCGGGATCGACGAGACACCGTTTCGCCCCGGCCGCTCGATCTCCGGTTTCCGCACCGGACCGCTCGGCCTCGGCCACGCCGTGCTGACGGTGAAGGACATCAATGCGGTGATGCCGTTCTACGTCGACGTGCTCGGCTTCGCCCTCTCCGACTACATTCAAAAGCCGTTTCGCGCCTACTTCTTTCACATCAACGCGCGGCATCACTCGCTTGCCCTGATCGAGACCGGCAAGAACGGCATGCATCATTTGATGGTCGAACTGTTTTCGCTTGACGATGTCGGCCAATCCTACGATGTCGCGTTGCGCGAGCCCGACCGCGTCAATGTCTCGCTCGGCCGTCACACCAACGACCTCATGACGTCGTTCTACGCCAGGACGCCTTCCTCGTTCATGATGGAATGCGGCTGGGGCGGTCGCGAGATCGATCCGCAGACGTGGCGGCCTTGCGAAATGCACGACGGCCCGAGCCTCTGGGGACATGAACGCGTGTGGCTGCCGCCTGCCGACCGCGAAGTGGCGCGCGAGATGCGGATGCGCGCAGCCGCGGCCGGCCTGCGCGCGCCGGTCCAGGTCATGGACGGTAACTACAAACTGATGTCGGGAACCTGCCCGTGGTGGGATGGGGTGAAGGGTAAGGGCTGACTCACGACATCGTTCCCTCCCCCCTTGTGGGGTCCGAGGCGAGCAAAGCTCGCTCTCGAGGTTAGGGAGGGGGGTAGCCACAAACGCCGGCGTGCGTGACCCCCCTCTCCAGCTCTCCCCCACAAGGGGGGAGAGAGCAGAGAGTGCGCGCGGCGCGTTCGTGCTCAATCACTGGAGCACCTCACCCCAGATGCTTCCTGAAAAACTCGGTGGCGCGGTCCCAGGCGAGTTCCGCCGCCTTGCGATCGTGCACCGACATGCGCTGCTCGTTGACGAAGGCGTGCTCGGCGTCATAACGAAACAGCTCCAGCGATTTGCCGGCTTCCTTCATGGCCTTCTCGAAGGCATCGACCACCTGCGGCGTGCACCAATCATCCTTGTTGGCGAAATGCGCCTGCAACGGAATTTTCACATCCGAAGGCTTTGCCGCCGCCGCCGGCGGAATGCCGTAGAACACGACGCCTGCGGTCAGTTCGGGAATTTTGGTGGCGCCGATGATGGTGACGGCGCCGCCGAGGCAGAAGCCGGTCAAGCCGACCTTGGCACCGTTTCTGCCGAGAAATTGCACGGCGCCCCGAACCGTCTGCGTGGTCGCGTCCATGAAGTCGAGCGAGTTCATTTCCCTGCCGGCAGCGTCGGTGTCGTGATACGGCACCACCTTGCCGGCATAAAGATCGGGCGCCAGCGCGTCGAAGCCAGCCACCGCAAAGCGGTCGCAAAGGCCCTTGATCTGCTCCTGGAGCCCCCACCATTCCTGGATCACGACGACGCCCGGTGCGTTGCCGCGCGCGGCGTTGGCGAGATAGCCATTGGCGTCCCTGCCGTCCGGACGCTTGAACGAGATGCTGGTGCCCATGGGTTCCTCCGTGATTTCTTGAGCTGGCCGATTGCGGCTATTTTGTCCGCTGCGCGAGCGGGACGCAATCGGTTCGCGAAGGGTGATTCCATCTCACCGCACACACCATCGTCATCCTGAGGTGCGCGCTCTTGTGCGCCTCGAAGGATCGGTCGCGCACACTTCCTCTCATCCTTCGAGGCTCGCGCAAAGCGGGCTCGCACCTCCAGCGACAACGGCGAAGCCGTTGCGCAGGGATGACGGCCATCTCAGCCAACAAAAAAGCCCCCGCAGGGGCTTTTCGCAGTCGCGTGAATGAGGCTCGCGTCAGTGCGCGTCGGCCCAGACCTTCTTCTTGGTGAAGTACATCAGCACCGTGAAAATGATCAGGACCACGAAGACTAGCAGCCCGAGTTGCTTGCGGGCCTCCATCCGCGGTTCCGCGGCCCACATCAGGAACGTGGCGATGTCCTTGGAATACTGCTCAACGGTCGCCGGCGATCCGTCGTCAAAGGTGACCTGACCGTTGGTCAACGGCTGCGGCATCTTGATGGCATGGCCAGGGAAATATTTGTTGTAGTAGGTGCCCTCGGGAAGGGTTACACCGGCTGGCTTCTTTTTTTCGTAGCCCTGCAAGAGCGCGTTGACGTAGTTCGGGCCCTGTTCCTGGAACTGGGTGAAGAAGTCGACGACGAACCAGGGGAAGCCGCGCTCGTAGGAGCGCGCCTTCGCGATCAGGGACAGGTCGGGCGGCAATCCGCCATCATTGGCGGCCCGCGCCGCCTGTTCATTTGGGAATGGCGAGGGAAAGTAATCTGCGGGCCGGCCGGGCCGCTCGAACATATCGCCCTGATCGTTCGGGCCGTCCTTGACCTTGTATTCCGACGCGAGCGCCGCCGCCTGCGCGGGCGAATAGCCCGGCCCGCCCGGATCGGCGAGATTGCGGAACGCGATATACGACAGGCCGTGGCAGTTGGCGCAGACTTCCTTGTAGATCTTCAAACCCCGCTGCAATGCGCCGCGGTCGTAGGTGCCGAGCGGACCGGCAAACGACCATTTCTGCGATGGCGGCGTTTCCTGCTCCTCGGCCCGGGCATCCTGCGCGCTGCCGGCGAACAACGCGCCGGCGACCGCCAGCATGATCACCGCCGACACCATCGGCGCCGCTTTGCCTCCGGACTTCGCGAGCACATCGTCGGCGATCGAGTTGGGGACCAGCCTCGGCTTCTCGATGCGGCTCAGAAGCGGCAGCAGGATCACGAAATACGCGAAGTAGCAGAACGTCAGGATGCGTCCGGCAATGACGTAGACGCCCTCAGGCGGCTTGGCGCCGAGATAGCCGAGCAGTACGCAGACGACGACGAAGACCCAGAAGAATTGCTTCGCCAGCGGACGGTATTTGGACGAGCGCGTCCTGGCGGTATCGAGCCATGGCAGGAAGGCCAGCACCAGGATCGCCGAGAACATCGCCGTCACGCCGGCGAGCTTGTTCGGGATCGAGCGCAGGATCGCGTAGAACGGCAGGTAATACCATTCCGGTACGATATGCGGAGGGGTCACGCCGGGATTGGCGGGAATGTAATTGTCGGCGTCGCCGAGATAGTTCGGCATGTAGAAGATGAACCACGCGTAGAACAGCAAGAAGCAGGAGATGCCGAACGCGTCTTTGATGGTCGCGAAAGGCGTAAACGGCACGGTGTCCTTTTCCGTTCTGGCCTCGACACCCGCTGGATTGTTCTGGCCCGCGACATGCAGCGCCCAGATGTGCAGCACCACGACGCCCGCGATCACGAACGGCAGCAGATAGTGCAGCGAGAAGAAGCGGTTCAACGTCGGATTGCCGACCGAGTAGCCGCCCCACAGCAGGGTCACGATGCTGTCGCCGACATATGGGAACGCCGAGAACAGGTTGGTGATGACGGTAGCGCCCCAGAAGCTCATCTGGCCCCAGGGCAGCACATAGCCCATGAAGCCCGTCGCCATCATCAAGAGGTAGATAATGACGCCGAGAATCCACAGCACTTCGCGCGGCTCCTTGTACGACCCGTAATACAAGCCGCGGAACATGTGGATATAGACGGCGAAAAAGAACATCGATGCGCCAGAGGCGTGCATGTTGCGCAACAGCCAGCCGTAGTTGACGTCGCGCACGATGCTTTCGACCGACTTGAAGGCGAGATCGGCATGCGGCGTGTAATGCATCGCCAGGACCACGCCGGTGAGGATCTGCACCCCCAGCATCAGCGAAAGAATGGCGCCGAAGGTCCACCAGTAGTTCAGGTTCCGCGGCGTCGGATAGGCCACGAACGAGGAATGGACGAGACCGAAAATCGGGAGACGCCGTTCGATCCACTTCAAGGCGGGATTGGTCGGCTGGTAGTCGGATGGTCCGCTCATGATGCGATCCCTGGGAAGTAAAACGACGCGACGGGCTCAAAGTCTCGGATATTCGGATCCGAGGCTCAGCCAATCTGGATTTTTTTATCGGAAACGAATTGATAGGGCGGCACCGGCAGGTTGGCAGGCGCTGGTCCCTGGCGAATCCGACCGGAGGAGTCGTATTGCGAACCGTGGCAGGGGCAGAAGAAGCCGTCGTAGTTACCCTCATGGGCAATCGGGATGCAGCCGAGATGGGTGCAGATCCCGATCACGACCAGCCATTGATCGTGCCCCTCCTTGACCCGCGCCTGGTCTGCTTCCGGATCGGGAAGGCTCGAGACCGGCACCTGGCGGGCCTCGTCGATCTGCTTCTTGGTACGGTGGCTGATGTAGATCGGCTTGCCCCGCCAGAACACCTTGATGTCCTGTCCTTCGGCGATCGGCGCCAGGTCGACTTCGATCGGTGCGCCCGCCGCAATGGTCGAGGCATC
>DASQOU010000029.1:0-19673 GCA_035644295.1 Bradyrhizobium sp. | reverse complement strand
GCAATAGTTGCAAACGACAACTATGCTCCGGTTGCTCAGGCCGCGTAAGCGGTTTGAAAAACCAAGTCTAAAGTCCTAGTGGGTTAAGCTCCGCTAGGCGGGGTTCGGAGGCACCTGGCAACAGAAGCCTCCACTTCAATTCGTGCCCAAAGCTTTTGCTGGAATATCCACCGCCAGCGGCAAGGCCTGCTGACCCCGGCCCTCGGCCGGAGTAGTATGTTCGGAGCGAGTCGGGCCAGGGACATCGCCGCTGATCAGACAGCGGCATCTGAACGCGACAGGACTCACAATGGCGACCGATCATATCCGATACGATGTGCTGGCGCGCGACGCGCTGCGCGGGGTGCTTCGCCGCGTATTGACTGATGCCGCCGAGCACGGCCTGCCGGGCGAACATCATTTCTTCATCACTTTCCTATCCACCGCGGAGGGCGTGAAATTGTCGCCGCGGCTGCTTGGGCAATATCCGGAAGAGATGACGGTCATTCTCCAGCACCAGTTCTGGGATCTGGTGGTGACGGACGACCGTTTCGAGGTCGGCCTGTCGTTTGGCGGAATCCCCGAGCGGCTGGTGGTGCCCTTCCATTCCATCAAGAGCTTCTTCGACCCTTCGGTCCAGTTCGGCCTGCAATTCGAACCAGCCGATGCTGTCCCCAATGAAGCGCCTGCGACCAACGCTCCGGCGGCGCCCGCCCCCTCCGCTGTCGCCTCGGCCGCGCCGATCTCCGCACCGCCGGCCGAGACAACGAGCGACCCGGTAAAGTCCGGCGAGGGCGCCGAAGTCGTGCGGCTGGATCGCTTCCGCAAGAAATAATCTACGCACAGCCCTCTCGAGCACGATCCGATTTCATCTGATCGGATCATGATCTAGGATGAACGCGCCGGGACCTGCGCGAAAACAAGCGGCTCGCGCGCAACCGACGTGATGCATGGCTCGTTCGACACCTCCCCCCAGCTCCGGCTCGACGCGCACCGAGACCGACAGCTTCGGTCCGATCGAGGTGCCCGCCGATCGCTATTGGGGCGCCCAGACCGAGCGCTCCCGGCAGAATTTCCGCATCGGCCAGGACCGGATGCCGATGGCCATCATCCGCGCGCTTGGCATCGTCAAGCTTGCCGCGGCACAGACCAATCGCGAACTCGGGCTGGTCGATCAGCGTCGCGCCCGCGCCATTATCGATGCCGCGCGTGAGGTGATCGACAGCAAGCTCGACGATCATTTTCCGCTGGTGGTCTGGCAGACCGGCTCGGGCACCCAGACCAACATGAACCTCAACGAGGTGATCGCCAATCGCGCCAATGAATTGCTTGGCGGCAAGCGCGGCGCCAAGTCGCCGGTGCATCCCAACGATCACGTCAATATGAGCCAGTCGTCGAACGATTCATTCCCGACCGCAATGCACATCGCCGCCGCGATGCGCATCACCGACGACCTCATTCCGGCGCTGGAGATGCTTCACCGCGCGCTGCGCAAGAAGGAGAAGGCGTTCGCCGATATCGTCAAGATCGGCCGCACCCACACCCAGGACGCGACGCCGCTGACGCTCGGCCAGGAATTCTCCGGCTACGCCGCGCAGGTCGAAAGCGGCATCGCGCGGCTGCGCGTGGCGGTCAGGGATCTGTATCCGCTGGCGCAAGGCGGCACCGCGGTCGGGACCGGGCTCAATTCCAAGCCGAAATTCGCTCGCCTGTTTGCCAAACACGTCGTCAAACTGACAAAACTGCCCTTCACCAGCGCCGCCAACAAGTTCGAGGCGCTGGCCTCCAACGATGCCTACGTTTTCGTGCACGGCGCCATCAACGCGATGGCCACCGGCCTGTTCAAGATCGCCAACGACATCCGTTTGCTCGGATCAGGGCCCCGATCCGGCCTGGGGGAGCTGATCCTGCCTGAAAACGAGCCGGGATCCTCGATCATGCCCGGCAAGGTCAACCCAACCCAATGCGAGGCGGTCACCATGGTTTGCTGCCAGGTGTTCGGCAATCACACAGCCGTCACCGTCGCCGGCAGCCAGGGCCATTTCGAGTTGAATGTTTACAAGCCGATACTGGCATATTGTATGATACATTCCATACAATTGATGGCTGACGTGGCCCGCTCGTTCACCCAGCATTGCGTCGAGGGCATACGCGCCGACGAAAAACGCATCCGTGAACTCATGGAGCGCTCGCTGATGCTGGTGACTGCCCTTGCACCCAAGATCGGCTACGACAACGCCGCAAAGGTCGCCAAATCGGCGCACGCCCGCGGCACCACATTGAAGGAAGAGGCTGTTCGGCTGGGCTTTGTCTCGGCTGCTGAATTCGACCGGCTGGTGAAGCCGGAGAGGATGACGCGCCCCGGATAGGTGCCATCCCGCGTTGAAAAAAGGCTGTTGGAGCAAAAAGTGATTATGGATCATATGGCCTAAAGAATTATGCTGACCCGACTATCGCCCCGGCGCTGGCCCGTGGTAGAGCAAAAATATTTCGAAGATCGAAGCACTTTTTTGACATCAGACGGCATATTGGGGAATTTCTTAGATGAGGACTGAGTCGACTAGTGCGAGTCATCCTATTTTGGTTGCGGGTTTTGCAACCGGTGCCCGGGCAGGGTTATCGATCGAGTGCATTCCTTTAGGAGCAACCGGATTGATCATAGCCGCCAGCCGCGGCGATCATTCCTGTCTTCGTCAGCGTTTCCTATGCCGACAGTTCGCATGATGGAGGCCGGCATGGGGGATGTGGTCAATCTGAAGCGCTTCAAGAAGCGAGCCGCCCGAGAACAGTCGGAGAAAGCGGCAGCTTCGAATCGTGCGCGGTTTGGCCGCACTAAATCCGAACGCGTCGAGGATAACCACCGCGCAAGCCGCGCCAGCGACTTGCTGGATCAACACCGGATCGACGGCGAGGACGCATCATGAAATCGCCTGTCGTCAAACGATCGATCGTGGTGGCCGGTCACAAGACCAGCGTCAGCCTCGAAGAGGCATTCTGGAACGGCATGAAGGAAATCTCGGGCCTTCGCAACATGACCCTGTCCGAGCTGGTGGGCGAGATCGACAACAACCGCCAGCAAGGCAATCTGTCTTCCGCCATTCGCCTTTTCGTGCTGGATTATTTCCGGTCACGCGCCTGCGCAACGGCCGCGGCGGATTCAAAACCTCAGGACTAGAGCAAGATCGGTTCTGATTGAATCAGAACCGACGCTCTAATTCTTGTTTTGACGCGTTTTCTTCACGCGAACCGGTATCCACTTCGCTCGAAAATGCTTTAGCTTGCGCCGAAAGCGCAGCGCGCCGGCGCAATGTCATTCCGTCTTGAGGTTCAGGGCGTGACAGGCATTGCAGCGCTGGCGCAATTGCCCGATCAGCGGCCTGAATTCATCGGCCCGCTTGGCGCGGCTGGCGCTCCACGCGATCTTCGAGGCTTCGGTGGCGCGCTGGTAGAAATCGGCAAAGTTCGACCACAGGTCGGGAGAGGCGAACGTATCGGTGGCGGGATCGCGATTGGCGCCGGGCTTCCACTGGTTGGTGGCCGGCGGGAACAGATGCGGAAACGCCATCAGCATGGTCGAGATCGTCTCGGCATGCTCCTGGGCATCGGAAAGCTCGAGCTTGCCTTCCGGCGCCAGCATGGTCTCGATCTCGTCCATGTTCATGTCGATGGCGCCCATCAGGATCTTGCGGGCGAAGATCGTGTCCTTGGCCGCCGGCTGGTCCTGCGCCGGTGCGGGGCCTGCCAGCACGGCGATCGCCAGCGCCGCGAGGACGCCGGCCGATACGCCGCTCAACCGAAAATGCAATCGCATCGCGCCAAGTCTATTCAAGACTGAAGCCTATCCTCGAGCGAAGTCTATTCGAGGCCGGGCTTTTCCTGGTCGCGGATATTGGCGGCGAACACTTCGCCGGTCGCAAGCACCTTGAGCTGTCGCATCAGACCGCTCTTTTTGTCGGCGTCACGCAACGGATGGAACACGACCTCGACCTGATCGCCCGGCTTGACCACGTCGCGGCGCCACCCGCCGACCCGCACCAGATTTCCGGGGCTGGTGGTTTCCATCAGCCATTCGGCGGGCGCTTCATCGGCGTTGAGCGAACCGTTGAGGGTCATGGTGACATGCGGATTGACCCAGCGCAGTTCCAGCACGCTTCCCTTCATTGTCACGGTTTTGGAGAAATCGAACATGGAGGCCGAATGGTGCGCGGCGACCTTTGATATTCCCGCGGCCAGCACTGCGATTGCGGCCAGCGCGCCGATCGACTTCATGAGTTGTCGCATGGATAGCTCCTGTTTGTTTTTTTGGCGGCTACTTCGGAATAGCTGTCGTGTGGCCCCATTCGGACTTTTCGACGGGTACGAAAATGTGGTCGCCATCCGCATTGACCCGCTCCACCAGATCGCCGGCGGCGCAGACGCCCTCGACGATGTCGAACTTGCGCGCACGCTGGCGGAAGAAGATGCGCGTCGTCTTCCACGGTTTGGTCAGGATCTTCGGCGCGATGATTTCGAGCTCATCGTGCAGGATGTCCTTGTCGGCAAGATGAATGCGCTCGATCACATGCATGTCGCCATTGTTGGGAAGGCCGGCGGCCTCGCTGACGGCCAGCGGAGCCTGCGGAATGATGTCGACGGTATCGACGACGAGCGTGTCGCCCTCCCAGTGCCCGATCGAATGGCCATGAAAGGTCGGATCGGAAACTTCCGGGTGGCCCCGGCCGTCGGTATAGATGCGGCGAAGCCGGTTGCCGTCGGACTCGCCGAGCATGGTGACCCGGCCCGGCGTAAACAGGATTTCCATGGCGTTGTGGGTGACCAGCATCCAGGTCGGATGCGACTCGGGCAGGCAATTGGAGAAGATCAGGCGCGGCCGGCCGGCCTTTTCCTCGGCAAACATCTCCTGAATTTTCTTGGCGGCGACCTCATTCCACGGCGGCGGATTGGTTTTGACCTGGGCGTCCTGGTCGGTGATTTTCGGATTCCACACTCCGCTCCAGTCCGGCAATTTGCCGATATCAGCCCAATCCTGCGCTGTTGGCGCCGGGTTGATGACGGTTGGCGGCTTCTTGGGGGCTTGCGCTGAAGCCATTGACGGCACGAGCAGCGAGGCCAGCAGACCAGCGACGATAATACCGAGTGGACCCAATTTCACGCGCAGTTCTCCGATACAGGGTGGCCAACAAACGGGGGGCAACGTAGCGATAACTCTCCTCAAAGTGAAGTCAGTGCATCGTGAAGCCGATCTCCCGGCCAAACGCGACCACGGCGATCCATACCAGAAGCGAGATGGTTGCGGCGACCTTGGCGGCGGTCGGCGTCCGGCCGGTTCCGGTATCCCAGCGCTCGATATCGCGAATGCCGATGAGGTGAAACGCCGCCATGTTGAGACCGGCCAGCGCAAGCAGTACGAGCTTGCCCTGGAAGAAAAAATTATGGGCGTAGTGCACGGCGTCCGACGAGAACAACAGAGAGCCGGTGATCGCGGCGATGGCGAACGCGCCCCAGGTATAGGGAATCACGTCGCGCATCAGCCGGCGAACTCCAAGATCGAGCGAAGCAAATCCAAGGAGCCGCAGGTCGACGATCGAGATCGTGCCGACCACCAGCACGATCGCCAGGACGTGAACGGATTCGATCCAGGGAAAAAGCAGTTCGTTTTCGCCAATCGCGCTGGCGATGCGGGTGGACTGGATCCACCCCAGAGCGCGGTCAATCTCCACTGAAAAAATCCCTGTGATTCGGCATGCTGGCTGATGGGTTCGATCCGCTCACGCGTAATAGGCGATCCAGCGGCCCGCGAAGATGATCGAGGACCACAGTAGCATCGAGACGATGGCCAGTGTCGCCACAGCCATGCGCGGCCCGGAACGCGGATCGCCGAAGGCGGCATTGCGGCGCTGGAGCAATTGAAACAGCGCGGTGACGATCAGCGCCGCGATCAACAGCAGCATCTTGAGCTGGAAGGCCGGATTCTTCAGGGAGCGCGCCGGCTCGGCAATGATCATGATGACGCCCGTGGCGAGCAGGACGAGCAAGGGCCACCAGACCAGCGGCAGGAACCGTGACGTGACGTCTTTGACCGGCCGGTTCGCCCAGAACACGCCGATCAGGCGCAAATCGACCATCAGCGCCGAACTTGCGACCACGGCAATCGCGAGGATGTGAACCGTCTGCACCGCGGGCACGGCCCATTTCGTGACCTGGATCGCTTGGCTCAGCGCCGTCTGGTCGATCCAAAGACAGATCTCGTTAAGCGTCAGCGCCATGTCAGCAAGCTAGAACCACGGAAGAGCCCCAAAGGCGACGAAGAGGCCGCACCGTATACATGCAGCGCGCCGAGGCGAGAAGGCCCGTTTTCACATGGACGCATGTAAGCGGTCTCCACTCGGCCTCCGCCTGTATTTTGAGCCAGCGGAATAAAGCCGGGACGAGACTTTCTTAGAACCCCGGCTGCGATGGACCGGGAGCCGGCGGCGTCAGCACCAGCGGCGGTCTCGGCTTCGGCGGCCGGACGACGACGCTGGGCGGCGGCCGCACTTCGATCGGCGGCGGCAACGGCGCGACCTGTTGGCTCACGACGGGCGCGGTTGGGGCCGGCGGCGAATTGATGACTGGCGGCGCAACCAGGGGACGCGGCGCGCCGACTTTCGGCCTGGGCTGAAGCCGGCGGAGGTCGCGACCGGTGAACGGCGCTTCGGACAAGGGTTGGCCGGGCAAAGTGATGTCCGGAGCGATCACCGGCGGAATTGACGCCGGTGTCGGTTCGCCGCGCTCGATCGAATCCAGCCTGCGGGTTTCGCGGTCGATCGCCCTCACCGCCAGCCATGACGACAGCGCAGCGACGTCGACCGTGCGATCCAGCGCATCCGGCGAACCCGCGGCAAACACCTGAATCTCCGGACGGCTAGCCGTCTGTCCTGCCCCCGCCGAAGCGACGGTGGCACGAATATCGGCTTGATCCGCCGGAATATCATATCCGCCGGAAACGATGGCGCGCGCACCCTCGGCATCGAGCGTGGTGGCGCCGACGCGAAGCCGGCCGTCGCGGATCGTGAATGGAATCTGCGCCGACGCCACCGACAACGCGCCGCCTGACAACACCGGTTCGACGATCTTGCGCAGCCGGATGTCGTCGGTCGCCTGGCCAGCGTCGCTGGCGCGGATCGCGACATCGAAGGCGCGCGGATCGAGGCCGGCGACGCGCGCGGATTCCAGCGTCACGGTTCCGCTTCCGGAGAGCGCGCCGGTCAGCGCGGATGCGCTGCGGCCCTGGCTTGCCAGCGTCATCTGCATCGAGGCGCGTCCCGCGGGCATCGCCAGTGCGCGATAACGCAAGGCCGCGCCATCGACGGCCGAAAGTTGCAGGCGCGCATTCAGCGCGAGGCCACTTGCGGTTTGTCTGGCGTCGATACTGGCGTTCGCCTCACCGCCGCCGATGCCGCCCTTCAGCCCATCGAACACCAGGGATTGACCGTCACTCTTGACGATGCCGCTGACCGGGCGCAGTTCGGCACCGCCCGGAAGGACGCCGCGCAGTGCCTGAAATGCGATCCTACCGCGCCAGCCCTTCAACAGCCCGGAACCGAGCGGCTCGCCCGGGTCCCTCCCCGCCGCACCGATCGCCAACGTCAGAGCCGGCGCGAGCTCAAGCGCGTCGAGGCCGACTTCGCCCTCGACATTGCGTTCGCCCTCAAGGGTCAAAGCCACCCGCCCGCGCAGTCGCGATCCCGCCATCGCGCCGTCGAGGTCTTCGAAGGTCAACTTGCCGCCCAGAAGCGAGACCCGCGACGACACGCTGATGTTTTGCACGAGCCTGTCGGATGGCTTGAGATCGAACAGGGGCGCGAGGTTGATGCCGCGGGCCTTCAAGGTGACGCTGCCCCTGGGCTGCGGCGCCCATGGCTCCACCGTGCCCTGGGCTTCGGCGTCGAGGCCCGCGCCGGCGAGGCTGATCTTCAGCCGCAGCGGCGCGCCCCACACGCCGTTCACCGAGCCCTGGAATCGCCCCGGGCCATCGGCGGCCGCGATCGTGCCGTCTAATCCCAACAGCGTGAGCAGGGATGCGCCACGCTCCGATGACAGTTTCGAGTCGAGACTGATTTCGCTGAGCCGGAGCTTGTCGAGATCGTTCGCACGCAGCGCCGCGGCTTCGGGCCTGGCCGTGATCGTGGCGGAGCCCTTGAATTGCGGCGCGTCGAGATCGAGCGTGGCGTAAGCGCTGGCGCGATCGGTGCGGCTGGCGTCCTTGTCGACCGCGAGTGCCAGCTTGAGGCGCGTCGGCCCCGGACTGAGCCCCATCGCATTGAACCGCGCGGCGACGGACGGCGCGAACGGGGCGATCATGGCGGCGATCTGCGCCAGCGAGGCGGCGCTTGAATTGAGCGCCAGTTTTCCGGTCGCATTGGTCCGGTCGAAGGCGCCACTGCCCTCCACCACGACGCCGCCGGCCTCGCCGATCTTGAGCCGATCGAGCGAGATCGTCTTCGGACCGTAGCCGAGCTTCGCCATCAATGGATGCAATTCCTGGCCGGCGGAAATGGCGTGAGCGATATCCAGCGATATCGTCGCTTGTTCCGGCCATTCGCCTTGCGGACCCAACAGCGCGCGCGCGAATGCCGAAGCGGCGTCGAGATCGAGCCGTTCGGCCTTCAGCTCCGCTTCGAGCGAGGTACCGCCGCCCGCGCCCCCATACGAGACCGCGATCCGCCCTTCGACGGCGCCGCCGTCGATTTCGGCCTTGACGGCGTCGATCGCGACGCGACCGGCGGTGACATTGACATCGCCGCGCAGGCGCAACGGCTTCTGGCTGCGATAGGTCAACTCGCTGCGGCCCTGCAACCACATCGCCAGCACATCGGGATCGGATGACTCGACGCTGAGCGCGCCTTTGAAACTGGAGAACGGGCCCGCTTGCGCATTGGCGCCACTCAGCGACAGCTGGGTTGCGCCCGGCGCGCGAAAATCCAGCCGGTCGATGGCCCAGGATCTGGCATCGGCTCGCACATCGGCGGCGAAATTTTGCAGCGGACGTCCGCCCAGCATGACCTGCTCGGCGCTGAGCTCGATCTGGGTTGGGATCGGCGGCTCCGGCGCGGCAGCAAAGAGTGCGCGCAAGGCGGCCAATACAAGCAGCGGCTCGGCGGCGCTATTGCCGCTGTCCTTGGCACCATTGTCTTTGGCGACAAACTTGTCGGCATCGAGCTGCCGCGCGGACAGCGCGGCATGAAGCAGCGGCGAGGCGCCAAAGCGAATGTCGCCTAAGCCCACAAGCTTCAGCGCCGAGTCCTCGCTGCCATAGCTTGCCTCAACCTGCTCGAGCTTTGCTGCGGCATAGTCGGCCTTGACCTTGGCCGAAACCCGCCATGGCGCAGGCGACGCCTCGGTGCCGCCTTTCGCCTTGGGCCCGGCGGGGGCGGCCAGCGTGACCGCACCTTCGAAGCGGGGAGCGCGGGCCTCGAAGCTGAGCACGCCGTCGAGATCTGCGGACAGAGCCCGCGCGGCGGGATCGATGTTGAAGTGAACGCGGGTGCCGTTGCCGTCGGCGCCCTGCCCGGATGAGACGCGAAACGGATAACGAGTGCCCGCCAGCACAAAACTGCCATCGCCCCGCACCGAGCCGGCGAGCGATCGTACGTCGCCGCTGAAGGCAATATCGTTCAATTCGAGCGTTCCGCGGCTCACCGCGTCATGCAGTGCGACGCGGCCGGTCAGGTTCAACCGGTCGATCGCAAGCGTCCCGAGGTTGAACTTGCCACTCGACGCCGGCCAATCGATCCGCCCCTGCGGATCCAACCCGAGATCGAGCGCCAGGCCGTTGATCGTCAGCTCCGTGGCGCGCCACTCGCCCCGCATCAGCGAACCCAGGCTGAACTCGACGTCGAGCTTGTCGGCGCGAACCTTGCCGAGATCGTTGTTGCCGCCGACCACCACCGAGCGCAGTCGCAGCGAGGGCGACGGCAACAGCCGCGCTTCCAGCGCGCCGGCGACGCGCACGGGGGCACCGATCACCTTCGTGGCCTCGGCCTCGAATTGCGGCCGGAACTGATTCCAGTCGATGAAATACGGCCCGATCAGCGCGGCGACCAGCGCAATGATGAAGGCAATCGCCAGTCCGAGCAGCGTCGTCTGCACGGTGTCTCCCCTCGAGCATGCTCCGGCTCACCTGCCTGCGCGGCGTGGCGCATCACCGCTTTGGCTTGGCGCCAATGCGGTGACGCTCCGGAGCCTCCTACGCCGCCGCGCTGAAATCAGTGCCGGAGCAAGGACATATATAGAGGCAACTGTGGCGAAGTCACAGCAACCTCGCGTGACGCTTCACGCGGGGCGCGCGCGCGCGGTCCTTACCAGCTAGCGGGCAGCCTTTTGAGGCCGCGCAGCACAAAGGTCGGCCGCCATTCCGGATTGACCGCGTCGTCGAGTCGCAGGTCCGGCAGGCGGCGCAGCAAGGTGGCGATCGCAATCTCGGCCTCGATGCGCGCCAGCTGGGCGCCGAGGCAGAAGTGGATGCCGCCGCCGAACGACAGCGGGCGCACATTGGGGCGAGTAATATCGAGGCGATCCGGCCGGTCGGGATAGACCGCAGGATCCCGATTGGCCGAACCCAAAAGACAGAGCACGGTTTCACCCTTCGGGATTTTCTTGCCGGCGAGGTCGTCGATGTCCTCCAGCGCCACCCGGCCCGACAACTGCACCGAGGAGTCGTAGCGCAGGAACTCCTCGATCGCGTTGGTGATGAGCGCCGGATTGGCCTTGAGCAGCGCGAGCTGATCGGGATTGCGATAGAGCGCCAAAAGCCCGTTTCCGATCAGATTGACGGTGGTCTCGTGGCCGGCGCCGAACAGCAGAATGATGTTGGCGGTCAGTTCCTCGTTGGAGAGCTTGCTGCCATCCTCCTCGGCCTGCACCAATTGCGTGGTCAGGTCATCGCCGGGGCTCTTGCGCCGCAGCTCGAACAGCTGCTGGAAATACATCTGCGCCATCAGGTTGCCGGCGTTGCCTTGCGCGATTTCGGCCGGCGTCAGCGGCACCGGATCGAGCAGACGCCCGCCATCACGGGAACCGGAGTAAAACGTCTCGCGGTGCTCCTCCGGGATCCCGAGCATGTCGCAGATGATCGTGACCGGCAGGCGGAACGCAAAATCCTCGATCAGGTCCATGTGCCCGCGCGGGGCAACGCGATCGAGCGTTTGATCGACGACCTGCTGGATGCGCGGCCGCATGTCCTCGACCCGGCGCGCGGTGAACGCCTTCACCACCAGGCCGCGCAAGCGGGTGTGGTCGGGCGGGTCCTGCTGCAGCATCCAGTGGCTCATGCTGCGAAAGACCGGCTCCTCCATGATTTTCGGTCCGTACCGCCGCGTCGAGCGCTCGACAAAATCCTTGCCGAACCGCTTGTCGCGGAGCACGAGGCTGGCCTCGGCATGCCGGCTCGCGACATACATGCCGAGCGGCGTGAGATGCATGGGGTCGGTGTTGCGCAGCCGCTCATAATGCGGATAGGGATCGCGAATGAATTCCGGCGCCAGCGGATTGAAAAGCGGCGCGGTCGTCGCAGCCTGTACATGCTCGTTCATGGGGTGCCCTCGATGCGGTCGGCGTCGATTTGCGCCGGATTAAGCCCACATGCCGCCGGTCACCGCAAGCCGGTAGTTGGGCGGTGCCGGGTCCCTAACTCGGTATCCGGTGCAGCCGGCCCGCGACCGCGCGAATTTTGCCCGGCGACGCCCGCCAGATCGCCAGGGCGGAAAGCCCGCTGACGGCAATACCGATTACAAAGGCCAGCGTATAATTCCCGGAAAGATCGTGCAGGACGCCCGTGACCAGGGGACCCGCCGCGCCTCCGGCGAGTGCGGCGACCATGATGGTGCCGAAGATGCTGCCGTAATGCCTGCCCTGAAATATCTCCACCACCACCGCCCCCATGATGGAGGTCAGGCCGTAGCCGAGCGCGCCCTGCGCCAGCACCATGACATACACCAGCAGCAATGTCGGATAACGCGAAAGCGCAATCAGCGCGGCAAAGCAGATCGCAAAACCGAGACAGCTCGCCGACCAGATCCATTCGCGCCCGACCCGGTCGGAGACGTGCCCAAGCAGGATCTGGCCGGGAATGCCAAGCAGACTGACCGCGCCCAAGGCCCAGACCGCAACGCTGGGGCTGAAGCCGATGTCGAGCAGATATTTGGTCTGGTGCACCTGCACCGCATACCAGATGTACAATCCGCCGAAATATCCGGTCGCCAGCCACCAGAACCGCGAGGTCGCCAGCGCGCGGCTTAACGTCCAGTCGATGGCGGCCCAATCGGGATCGACGACGTTCGATACCGGTTTTGCGGATGAGGCCGAAGGCGCGGCGTCGCCATCGGGCCGCAGGCCGATATCCTCCGGGCGCTTGCGCAACAGCAGGTTGATCGGCGCGAGCACAACGAGAACCAGAAACCCCATCGCCGTGCAGGCGGTGCGCCACCCGGTCTGCTCGATCATGAGTTGCACCCACGGCAATAGCGTGACCGAGCCGACACCGACGCCGGCAAATGCCAGCCCAATCGCAAGACCGCGCCGGCGATTGAACCAGTTGGGCAGAAACAGCGATTGGCCGGAATAACCGAGACAGATGCTGCCGGCGCCGACCAGCACGCCGATGGTCACGTACAGATGCCACGGCCGCGTCGTCAGCGGCGCCAGCAACAGGCCGCCCGCCATCAGCGCGACGCCGAGTTCCATCACGGAGCGGGGACCGAACCGGTCCATCAGGCGGCCGATCAGCGGGCTTACGGCGGCTGAAACCACGAAGCCGAACGAAAAGGCGCCGGCGGTGATGCCGCGCTCCCATCCGAACTCGTCGATGATCGGCGGAAAGAACAGCGAGAACGCGGTGCGGGCGTTGACGCCGATCGCCATGGTGACGAACGTCACCGCGATGATGATCCAGCCGTAAAAGAAGGGAAGCCGCATCAAAGGCCTTTGCTTGCAATCAGGTCTTCGCCGGAAATGGCGGCCTGCGACTTGGCACCCAACGGGAAAACCCTATATCCTGCGCATCGTCAAGCGTTGCGGGGTGACGTTAGCATTTGAGGAGTTGCAGATGGCGCTGAGTGTCAAGCAGATGATGGAGGCCGCCAACGCCGTGGTGCCGAAAATCACGCCGGGAGAGGCGCGCGAGATGATCGGCAAGGGCAACACGCTGGTGGTCGACGTGCGCGACGCACCGGAGGTGCAAAACAGCGGCAAGGTTGCCGGCGCCGTGCACGTCTCGCGCGGCATGCTGGAGTTTCGCGCCGACCCAGAGTTGCCCAGCCACGACAAGAATTTCAGCCGGGACAAGACGGTCATCCTGTATTGCGCATCCGGCGGCCGCGCCGCACTCGCCGGCAAGCTGCTCAAGGACATGGGTTACGGCCAGGTCTACAACGCCGGTAGCTTCAAGGACTGGGCCGAAAGTGGTGGCGCGATCGAAAAGCCGGAATGAGCCTTTCGTCCTGGAACGGCGATCGGCCAACGGCTTCACTGCCGCAGGGTCGGATGCTCCTGCAGCACTTCCTCCCGGATCGAGGCGGCCTGAATCGCGCGAAACAGTATCCGCGCCGTCCTCAGATCGTTGGCTTTCAGGCACAGGCTGACGATCTGGCGCACGGAAGAATCGCGCAACAGGTCATCGGCGATTTTCATCGCGATCTCCATGGCACGCTTGGCGGCGCGCTGGTAGCGCTCGGCCTCGTATTTTTTCTCGTCTGTGTCGAATAGCCCGGCAAAGCCGGCGACCTTCTCGGCGCTGTCGGCGGCGGAACGGCAGATGTCGCGGATCTTGTGCGCGGCTTCAATGTCGCCGATCGGCCCCTCGATGCTCTCGTCCCATATCTCCGTGGGACTTTGCCTTCTGAACCACCGCATCGCCATGTCTCGCCTCATGGATGCCGTTCAACGCTCCGCTTGCGCGAGGCATCCTTTTTCTTGCCGATTTTCCTCGGGATCATCACCACGTGTCCATATTTGACGCCGCGCTCCGCGATGATGTGATCGGCGAAATGCCGCACCTCCGCGCCGGAGCCGCGCAATGCGGTCACTTCCATGCAGTTGTCGTCGTCGAGGTGAACATGCAATGTGGCGAGCGAGAGGTCGTGATGACCGTGATAATTTTTCACGAGACGACGCGACAGATCGCGGGCGGCGTGATCATAGACATAGACCAGCGCCGCGACGCATTCACCCGCCTCGCCCTTTTCCTGCGCGGCCCGTTGCATCCCGGCGCGCGCTAGATCGCGGATCGCCTCGGAGCGGTTCTGATAGCCGTGCTCCGCGATCAAGGCGTCGAGCTCCTCCATCAATCCATCGTCTAACGTAATGGTGATGCGATGCATGGCGTCCTCGTGGGCAGCAAGAAAGTATGATGATTTGTTGACATCGTCATACCCGGTGTGACAGTTCTGACCTTGTCGGACAACAACATAGCCTGCCCGGTGACCGGACGGGACTCATTCATTACGTCGCCGCCGCGGGGGGTGCGATGCATCGATCCTCGCGGGGATTGGCCGTGATCTGGTTGATATTGGATGCGGCGATCTCAGGCACATTCGCCCAAGACGGGAATCCCACCAGGCTTCCACCAGTGGAAGTGGAAGCGCCCCAACAGCGTCAGGCCGCCCGCCTCAAGCCAAAACGCGGCGCGGACGGTGGTAGGCGGTCCAAACGCACAGCGAGCGAAAAACCGGTTCCCGGCACCCACACTACGCCTGCCGCGAATGCGGCAGGCGCATTGGCAGCAGCGCCCGTCACGTCCTCGAGCGAGAAAAATGTCGGCGGCGCGGATGTCAACGCGCGACCATTTTCCCGGCCCGCCGAAGCGCTTGAGGTCGTACCCGGCCTGATCATCACCCAGCACAGCGGTGACGGCAAGGCCAACCAATATTTCCTGCGCGGATTCAATCTCGACCACGGCACCGATCTCGCCATCTCGGTCGATGAAATGCCGGTCAACATGCGAACCCACGCCCACGGCCAAGGCTATGCCGACCTGAATTTCCTGATCCCCGAATTGATCGGGTCGGTCAAAATTCGCAAGGGACCCTATTTCGCCGACGAGGGTGATTTCTCCTCCGTTGGATCGGTCCATGTCGACTTGCTCGACAGCATCAATAAGGCGATGGCGTCGATGACTGCGGGAAGCTTCGGGTACCGAAGAATTCTTGGCATCACATCCACTAAGCTCGGTGACGGCACCCTGCTGACTGCTGGCGAGGTCAATACCTACAATGGACCGTGGGATAATCCGGACAGTTTGCGCAAACTCAACGGCATTGTCCGCTATAGCCAGGGCACACGAGATGACGGCTTCTCGCTGACGGCAATGGCGTATGCCAACAAGTGGAACTCTACCGACCAGATACCCGCGCGGGCTATCGCATCCGGTGAGATCGGCCTCTTCGGTGAGTTCGATCCCAGCGATGGCGGAAATTCCAATCGCTTTTCGCTGTCGGGGCGTTGGGCGCAAACCGAAGAGACCGGTTCCTCGAAGGCCAATTTTTACATCATCAAGAGTTCGCTCAACCTTTGGAATAATTTCACCTATTTTCTCAGCGACCCCGTCAATAGCGATCAGTTTCATCAACACGACGACCGCATACTTGGTGGTGTCAGTGCGTCGCACACCTTCAAAAGCCGGTTCGCCGGCATGCCGACGGTGACCGAAATCGGCGTGCAGACTCGCTATGACGATATCAGGCTCGACCTCACCAACACCGTGCAACGACAGTTCCTGTCGTCCATTCGCAGTGACGCGGCCCAAGAGGGCAGCGTCGGCCTGTTCATACAGAACACGCTGCACTGGACCGGCTGGCTGCGGACGATTGTCGGCTGGCGCGGCGATTTCTACCAGACCTCGGTCAATTCCTTTTTCACGCCGGCTAATTCCGGTGGCGCCAATGCTTTCATCGGTAGCCCCAAATTCGGCGTGGTGCTCGGGCCGTTTGCCAAGACAGAGTTCTTCATTAACGCAGGCGAGGGATTTCACAGCAACGATGCGCGCGGCGTGACGACGACAGAGTCGCCCACGGACGGCTCGGCCCGACAAGCATCGCCGTTTCTGGTCAGGACTACGGGAGCCGAGGTTGGATTGCGGACTAAAATCATCCCGAAACTGGAAAGTTCGATCAGCCTGTTCCTGCTCGATTCCGCATCCGAAATCCTGTTCTCCGGCGACGCCGGAGATACCCAGGCGAGCCGGCCGAGCCGCCGCTACGGTGTGGAGTGGAGCAACGATTATCGGCCGCTGTCATGGCTTGGCCTCGAGGGCGATGTCGCGATGACGCACGCCCGCTTCCGCGGCGACGATCCGGTTCAGGCGGCGCTGTATGCTTCCCTCGCCGGATTTCCAGCCGCGCAGACCGGCAATGCGCCGGGTAACTACATTCCGGGCGCGCCCGCTATGATCGCTTCGGCCGGGATCCGGTTCGGCGAGCCGACGGGCTGGTTCTCAGCGCTCCGCTATCGCTATTTCGGGCCGCGCCCGCTCACCGAGGACAACGCCTTTGTCTCGCCGGCCACTGGTCTGCTGAGCGGCCGGCTCGGCTATCGCTTCGATAACGGCTGGCGCGTTCAGCTAGACGCCTTCAATCTATTGAACAGCCGTTCCGACCAGATCACCTATGCCTACGGCTCCCTTCTGAAATCGGATTCGCTGTTTGCGATGTGCTTCCCGTCGTCCGGCGCGCCAACCGTGCCCAGCGCGGTCTGCCAGACCGGCGTGATGGATCGCGTGCTGCACCCGGTCGAGCCGCTGGCGGTGCGCCTGACGATCGCGGGGCAGTTCTGACCCACTGCCGCCGGTCCTGTGTGTTTCGGCGCCAAGCCGCTGCGTCGCTTACCCAGCAACAATGCTGATGCTCGCGATCTAAAGCTGCCGGATGGTCGGCGCGGACGGCCTGACCCTCCGCACGGTAATCGGCAAGCCGTCGGACTCGAAGCGCAAATCGTATTTCTTGCCATTTTTATCGGTCGCGGTACAGACGATGCTGGAAACCTGCCCCGCGGCGAAGTTCCCAAGCTGCGTGCACATTCCGGCAGATAATTCGACGTACGGCACCGGCAGGCCATCGACCTTCGGCCTGTGCTTGGAGTTCAGCAGCATCCGGTCGACTATCAGCTCGTACAAATTATCTTGCGTCCTGCGGCCATTCTCACCGGAGAACGAGATGATGTGGTTGTGGTCAGCCGGATCGTCGAGCGCGATCGTGAAATAGGCCCGGCCGCGGGTGCTATGGGCAAACGCAACCGTCCTGCATGCGAAATCGCGTCCCGCCACCTTGAGCGTGGGGCACTTCCCCGACATCAGGGCGAACAAATCCGTGTCCGCTTCTTGCGGCTTGACTTCGTTGGCAGCGCCCTCCGCGTAACGCGCCTTCGTGTTCGCGGAATCTCGTCGAAGTTCCAAATCATGCTGCAGCCTGAGGCTGCCGCGGGACGGCTCGGCAATCGATGGAGCAGCAATGAAAAACATCGCAGCGGCGAGAATTGGCCAGCAAAGGCGCATCATTATGCCCGGTTGATAGGAATTGAAAAAGCGAAGCATCACAACCGATTCAAACGTGAATCACACGTTACCTGAAATTGCCGGTGTTGTGCCAGTCTCAGTAACCGGCCTTTTCGGACTCAAATGAGGCTTGTTCCCCCCACAAGACAAATTCGAGGGGGAACAAGTCCCTTTGCAGCGCCCTCGCAGCCGCAAGAGCACAGCCTACCCCACTGGGATGATCTTTCCGGGATTGAAGATGTTCTGCGGATCGAGTGCCTGCTTGATCGCGCGCATGGCCTCGATGGCCTCCTGGCCAAGTTCGGTCTTGAGGTATTTCTGCTTGCCCTGCCCGATGCCATGCTCGCCGGTGCAGGTACCGCCCATCGCTTGCGCCCGCTCCACCAGCCGATGCATGAACTCCTCGCCGCGCGCCATCTCGTCGGAATCATCGACATCGCATAGCAGCGAGCAGTGAAAATTGCCGTCACCGACATGGCCGACAATCGGCGACTGCAACCTGAGCCGCTTCAAGTCCGCCTCGGTCTCGGTGACGCAATCGGCAAGCCGCGAGATCGGCACGCAGACGTCGGTCGCCACCAACCCGGCGCCGGCCCGCAGCGCCTTGACCGCCCAATAGGCGTCGTGCCGCGCCTGCCAGAGCCTGGTGCGATCTTCCGGCCGGGTGGTCCAGGTGAAATCGCCGCCGCCGCATTCCTTGGCGATCTCGCTGAAATTCTTCGACTGCTCGGCGACGTCGGCATCGCTGCCGTGAAATTCCAGCAGCAACAGCGGCGTCTCCGGCAGCGACAATTTCGAATAGGAATTGCAGGCGCGCACCTGTTCGGCGTTGAGCAGTTCGATGCGCGCGACCGGGATGCCGGTTTGGATCGCCAGGATCGTCGCCTGGCAGGCGCCGCGCACGCTGTCGAACGAGCACGCCGCGGCCGCGATGGTTTCGGGAATGCCGCGCAGCTTGATGGTAAGCTCGCTGATGATCCCGAGCGTCCCTTCGGCGCCGATGAACAGATGGGTCAGGTCGTAGCCCGCGCTCGATTTCTTCGCCCGCGTGCCGGTGGTGATGATCTCGCCGTCGCCGCGCACGACCTTGAGCGCCAGCACATTGTCGCGCATCGTACCATAGCGCACCGCATTGGTGCCGGAGGCGCGCGTCGACGCCATGCCGCCCAGCGAGGCGTCGGCGCCGGGATCGATCGGAAAGAACACGCCCTGGTCGCGCAAATGCTCGTTCAGCGCCTTGCGGGTGACGCCGGGCTGGATCACACAGTCGAGGTCCTCGACATGGACCTCCAGCACCTTGTTCATGTCGTGAAGATCGATCGAGATGCCGCCCGCGGGCGCGTTGACCTGTCCCTCCAGCGAGGTGCCGGTGCCGAATGCGATCATGGGAACGCTGTGTTTGGCGCAAATCCGCACCACGTCCTGGATGTCTGAAGTTTCCTGCGCCATCACCACCGCGTCGGGCGGCTGCGATGGCAGCCAGGTCGTGGTATGGGCGTGTTGGTCGCGCACCGCTTGCGACGTGATCAGCCGGTTGCCGAACCGCGCGGCGAGGGCTTCGATGGCGCTCGCCAGCGCCTTCGGCTCCGGTCGCTCCAAATTGTTGGTTTTCGTTATTCCCAAATCGAAATCCTCCCGGCAAAAGTACCGTGGCAAAGGATATATAGGGGGTCAAGGGAGCTGGCCCCAACGGAGGAATACACAAATGTCGACACCTGCTGCCGGCGATGATTTGCTTCTGCGCCCCGCGCCGTACCTCGCGTCGGTGATGCAGATCGAGCCGCAATGGATCGACCACAACGGCCATCTCAACATGGCCTATTACAACGTGATGTTCGACCGCGCGATCGACGAGATGTGGCTGCAGCTTGGCATGGGCCCCGGCTACGTGAAGGAACGCCAAGGCTCGAGCTTCACCGCCGAATGCCATGTGCGCTACTTGCGCGAGATTCATCTCGGCGATCCCGTCCAGGTTTCGGTCCTGCTCGTGGGCGCGGACGAGAAGCGGCTGCACACGTTTGAAGAATTACGCCACGCCAGCGAAGGCTGGCTGTCCGCGACGTCGGAAAACATGACGATCCATATCGACATGACCGCGCGGAAGACCGCGCCGTTTCCGCCCGACATCGCCGCCCGCATCGCGGCGGTGGCAAAGGCCCATGCGGCGGTC
>DASQOU010000028.1:0-4482 GCA_035644295.1 Bradyrhizobium sp. | reverse complement strand
CGAATTCGTGGTGCCGAGATCGATCCCAATGACCTTTCCCATGGTCCTCATATCCTTCTTTTTGCGGCAGGTTGGCTGGGCCCTGACGGCGCACCAATCCAAACCCCCAAACAATCACATACTCGCGATATTGCGACGGTGTGCCTCATATAGGAGGGGGGGCAGGGCCCGCAAGGAGGCAGACGCAACCTTGAGCCCTGAAAAGCCTCAGCCGTGAAAGATAGTGTCGGCATAAGGATTGCGGGCCCGGCCCCGGGGGGACAAGAACCGGGTGGGTCGACCGCCATCACGGCCGGCTGTTGCCGGGAAGGACAAAACCGTTAAAAGCGAGCGGACCGATTAAGAGTCCCGCAAGGGGCCGCCACCGGCCAACCACCGAACGGCCGCAATACGAACCCAGTAGATTGCCGATGAAGCATCTCCGACTATTTTCGGCCGCGGCCATGCTGTTCGCGGCTTTAGGCCCAACCTTCGCGGCCGACCCGGCCTTTCCGCCAGGCATTCGGGTTGGAATGACGCCCCTTATAGGCCTCATCCCGGCGAAGACATTCGCAGGCTTTGAGACCGAGGATGAAAGCGTCAAGGTCCTGGTGGCGGAGCTTCCGTCCGAGGCGTATGGCGAAGTCATGAATGCGCTGAAGGCCAACCCGGCGGTCGCGAGCGGCGCCAAGCCCGAAAGCATCGAGACCGCGGCGGGAACGGCCTATTACACGATCGAGACCGCCAAGAATGGCACGAGCATCGTGCGGCGGTATTCGATGATCCTTTCGGGCGGCACTTTCTCCGGCTATGTCGCCGTTCAGGTTCCCGAGAATGCCGGCAAAATCTATTCCGACGAAGCCGTGCGGCAGATGTTTGCAACTGCCGTGATCCGCAAGGAAGTTCCGGTCGAGGAGAAACTTGGGTTGCTGCCCTTCAAGGTCAGCGAGCTCAGCGACTTCAAGAATGTCCACACGCTGACGCCAGGCGCCGCCGTTCTTCTCGCCGACAGCAATGAAACAACCGGCTTGGAGACCTCGCCCTTCATGGTGATTGGCCTGATGGGATCCGGGCCGGCGCAGCCGGACGATCGCGGCCGCTTCGCCGAGCAGGCGGCAACCTCGATCCCTGGGGTACACAACGGGCGGATTACGATGTCCGAGCCGGTTCGCATCGACGGCATGGCCGGATATGAAACGCGGATCGATGCGACCAGCGGCAAGGACAATACGCCCGTCACCGTGGTGCAGTGGGTGCGGTTCGGCGGTGGCCAGAACTCATTGCGAATTATCGGCAGCGCTCCGCGCGAGCAATGGGCCAAAGCATTTCCGCGCTTCCGCGCCGTACGCGATGGGATTCAGCCGCGCTGAGCCTGTCCCGGTGCGAATGTCGTCATGGCCGGGCTCTCAACCCTGTTCGGAAACGCCGGCCTTCGCCCCGCCCTTGGAAACGGCCACCAGCGCCGGCCGCAGCACGCGATCGCCGATCATGTAGCCGGCCTGCACGACCTGGACCACCGTCCCCGGGGGGACCGATGCATCGGGGACCTCATACATCGCCTGCTGAAAATTCGGATCGAATTTCTCGCCCGAGGGATCGAATTTCTTGACGCCGTTTTTCTCCAACGCGTTGAGCAGCGACCGCTCGGTCAGCTCGACGCCTTCGATCAGCGCCTTCAGGATGGGATCAGCCGATTCCCTGGTCTCTGCCGGAACCGCATCGAGCGCCCGCTGCAGATTGTCGGCGATGTCGAGCACGTCACGCGCAAACCCGGTGATGCCATAGATGCGCGCATCAGCAACTTCCTTCGCGGTGCGCTTGCGCAAATTTTCCATCTCGGCAAGCGTCCGCAGCATCTTGTCGCGTGCTTCCGCAGCCTCCTTGGCCAGCGCCTCAACTGAGCCTTCCTCGGGATCGTCGGGCATGATGTAGGGCTTGGAAACCACGGGTTCCGGGCCTTGTGCCGGGTTAGCCGGATTGTCCTTCTGCCCGTTGGGATCGGTCATCACATTGCCTTCTCGGAAAGTCTTAGGGATTTAACTGGGAATGGTTGGGAATGCTGTGCGGGATATCGTGCTTTAGGCACAGAAAATCAAGCGCTGTGCCGGCTTCACTGAGCCCCGCGACCAGATCCGGGGCCTGAGTACCGGCCTTACGCGAGGAGACCGCTCAAAAAGGCAGGGTCCGGCTGATATCGGGGCAGATCATCCACCGAGCATCCGGCTGACAATGCGTGCCGCATAATCCACGGTCGGTATTACCCGGGCATAGTTGAGCCGGGTCGGCCCGATGACTCCGAGGACACCGACAATGTGGCCCGCACCGTCGCTGTAGGGCGCGATGATCGTGGAGGAGCCGGACAGCGAAAACAGCTTGTTCTCAGATCCGATGAAAATCCGCACGCCCTCGGCGCGCTCGGCGCGGCCCAACAGATCGATCACGCCGCGCTTGGTCTCGAGGTCGTCGAACAACAGCCTGACGCGCTCCAGGTCTTCCAGCGCGTGCAGGTCTTCCAGCAGATTGGCGTGTCCCCGCACGATCAGCTGTCGATCGTCGTTCTCTCCGCCGGACCAGCTTGCGATCCCTGCCGCGATCACCTTCTGCGTCAACTGATCGAGCTCGGCGCGGCTTTGCGTCAACGCGGTTTCAAGCTCGAGACGCGCTTCCGCCAGCGTTCGCCCGCGAATCCGCGCATTGAGAAAATTGGTGGCCTCCGTCAACGCCGAGGAGGGAACGCCCGGCGGCAGCGTCAGCACGCGGTTTTCGACCTGGCCGTCTTCGCCGACCAACACCACCAGCGCCCGCTCCGGCTCGAGCCGGACGAATTCGATATGTTTGAGCCGCGAATTGGATTTTGCGGTGAGCACGACGGCAGCGGCCCTGGTGAGGCCGGAAAGCCGGGTCAGCGCTTCGCCAAGGGCGGCCTCGACCGATTGCGCCTTGCCGACCGAGGCAAGCTGGGTCTGGATCGACTGCCGCTCGGTTTCGGTGAGATCGCCGAGTTGCATCAGGGCGTCAACAAAAAACCGCAAGCCGAATTCGGTCGGCAGCCGGCCCGCGGATGTATGCGGGGCGTAGATCAGGCCAAGCGCCTCGAGATCGGCCATCACGTTGCGCACCGACGCCGGCGACAGCGGTACGGCGATCAGGCGCGAAATGTTGCGCGAGCCGACGGGTTCGCCGGTCGCCAGATAGCTCTCGACGATCTGGCGGAAAATATCCCGCGAGCGCTCGTTGAGCTGGGCAAGCCCGGCCCCGGCATGCGAAGCGATCAGGCCTATCGGATCGTGGTGGGCCAAACGGCAACTCCTGACACCTAATCTGTCCATCTTGGGGGCCGGTGACAAGCAGGCAATGACCGCAAAGGAAGCGGCCAAAAGGCCTTGCCGCTGCCCGTTCCCGCTCCTACAAGCACCGCGAGCCTTAACCTTGTTGAATTTTGGAGGATTCCCATGCGGCCAAGCCGCCGTGCGCCGGACGAATTGCGCGCCGTGTCGCTGGAACGCGGCGTGGTCAAATATGCCGAGGGGTCCTGCATGGTTAAATTCGGCGACACCCATGTGCTGGTGACGGCGACGCTGGAAGAGCGGTTACCGCCGTGGCTCAAGGGCCAGGGCCGCGGCTGGGTGACGGCCGAATACGGCATGCTGCCGCGGGCTACCCTGGAGCGCACCCGCCGCGAGGCCTCCGCGGGAAAACAAAACGGCCGCACCGTCGAAATCCAGCGCCTGATCGGCCGCTCGCTGCGCGCCACCCTCGACCTCGAAGCGCTGGGCGAACGCCAGATCACCGTGGATTGCGACGTGCTGCAGGCTGACGGCGGCACGCGGACGGCCTCGATCACCGGCGCCTGGGTTGCGCTCGCCGACTGCATCGGCTGGATGAAGTCCCGCAACATGATCAAGACCAATGTGCTGCGCGACAATGTCGCTGCGATCTCATGCGGCATCTACAACGGTACGCCGGTGCTCGATCTCGATTATGCCGAGGATTCGGAGGCCGATACCGACGCCAATTTCGTCATGACCGGCGACGGACGCATCATCGAGGTGCAGGGCACGGCAGAGAAGACGCCGTTCTCGCAGGACGAATTTCTCGCGCTGATGGCGCTGGCGCGCAAAGGCGTGGCGCGGCTGGTGGATCTGCAGAAAATGGCCGTGGGATGATTGGGGAGAGGTCGTCATGCCCGGGCATAGCCGTCCGAAGGACGGCGTCGCTTCCGCTCGCCTATGCCCGGGCATCCACGTCTTCCCTTGGTAGTTACTGAAGAAAGACAGACGTGGATGGCCGGGACGAGCCCACGGCTGTCTGGCACGGTGTATGCTTATCATGCCGCCTTCTCCATGGCAGCATCAGCACGAATATATCTGCGCCGTTGCGCCGCACGGGTTGCGTGTGGTCGGAAGTCAAATCTGGACTGTAGTGGCTCGGGGGGTGGAGTCGCTTGGAGAAGTTCAGCGATCGCACGCCGATGCATCAGATTTGCCTGGATGAGGCGTGCGA
>DASQOU010000027.1:0-6737 GCA_035644295.1 Bradyrhizobium sp. | reverse complement strand
CGCGCGCGATATCGCGTTGCTCGGAGCCGATCGCCAGCATGCGCAACGCCGTCGTCCCCAACAGGCGCAGGGTCGGGACATGTTCGAGCAAGGCAACATCATCTTCGATCGACATGAAAAACCAGTTGCACGATGACGAATCGTTGGTCGAATCGTATCACGGCACCAGCTTGTAGCCACCGGCTTCGGTCACCAATATCTCGGGATTGGCCGCGTCCTTCTCGATCTTCTGGCGCAGACGATAGATATGAGTTTCCAGGGTGTGCGTGGTGACACCCGAATTATAGCCCCAGACTTCCTGCAGCAGGGTCTCGCGCGATACCGGCAACTGGCCCGCGCGATACAGAAAGCGCAGGATCGCGGTTTCCTTTTCGGTCAGGCGCACTTTCCTCGCATTGGCGCCGGTCAACATTTTGGAACCTGGCCGGAAACTGTAGGGACCGACCGAAAACACCGCATCTTCGCTGGCTTCGTGCTGGCGAAGCTGGGCCCGAATCCGCGCCAGCAGCACCGCGAAGCGGAATGGTTTGGCGACATAATCGTTGGCGCCGGATTCGAGCCCGAGGATGGTATCCGAATCGGTATCGTGTCCGGTCAGCATGATGATCGGAGCCTTGAAGCCGCCCTTGCGTAGAGAGCGCACGACCTCGCGGCCGTCCGTATCCGGCAACCCGACATCCATCAGCACGAGATCGGGAGCGTCGGCCCTGGCGGCGGTAGCACCTTTGGCACCGGTGTCGACGGCGGAGGCTTCGAATTCCTCGTGCAGCGATAATTGCTCCACCAGCGTGTCGCGCAGATCGTTATCGTCATCCACGATCAGGATCTTGCGGGCGTTGGCCATGGGTACAATCCTCTGGGGGCACCGGCGCGAGTCCAAGCGGCTTGGGCCGGGTCTTGGTTGGTCAAGGTCGGGTTGTCAGAACTAGTTCGTCTTGAAGTAAGGGGCTGTTACGGATTCACAAGCCAAGACGCAGTCTACTCTAGATTTTGCACGCATTTAGATGAATGTCCTGTAATGCCGCCAAATCGCTGCACGCGGTAATATGGAGACCTTCGCGTTGCATGGATAATTCCAGTATTTCAAATACTTATCGAACAAAACAATGTGATCGGCCGCTGGCCGCGATCAGGATCCGCGCCGCCGCCGGCGATCCCCGCCGAGGCTGGCTTACGGCTGGCGGGCAAACGATCCCGGTCGCCCTTGGGCGCGGCCGAATCATCGCCAACAAGCGTGAGGGCGATGGCGGGACCCCAAAAGGCACCTTCCGGCCGCGGCGATTGTGGTGGCGCGCCGACCGAAACCCGCGGCCGCATACCTTCCTGCCTATTCGCGCCATCCGGCCTGAGGACGCCTGGTGCGAGGACCCCCACAGCCGCCATTACAACCGGCCGGTACGGCTGGATCGCGACCACCGAGGCGATCGGCTCCGGCGCGACGACCATCTCTACGATTTCATCGTCGAGATAGATCACAACACCTCGCCGCGCATTGCCGGCCGCGGCAGCGCGGTATTCCTACATCTGGCGCGCGAGAATTTTTCTCCGACAGCAGGATGTGTGTCGATGACGAAGTCGGCGATGCTCCGGCTGCTGCGGCGGCTCGGACCGCGGACGAAGATTGTGATCGGGTGACGCGGCGCGGCCCAAGTCCTCGTTGCTGCGGGCGCAAGCCGGGCAATCGATAACGGCTCAGCGCTTGCCGAAAATCGCCGACCCGACGCGGATATGGGTGGCACCGAGCGCAACAGCGAGCGCGAAATCGGCGCTCATGCCCATCGACAGATTCTTCAGCCCATTGCGGGCGGCGATCTTGGCGGTCAGCGCGAAGTGCGGTGCGGGCGGGTCATTGACCGGCGGAATGCACATCAACCCGGAGATCGGCAGCCCGTATTTCTCGCGGCAGCTCGCGATGAAGTGGTCCGCCTCTGACGGCGTGACGCCGGCCTTTTGCGGCTCCTCGCCGGTGTTGAGCTGGACGAACAATTGGGGCCGTCGTTTTTGAGAGCCGATTTCCTTGGCCAAGGCTTCGCAAATGCTCGGACGATCGACTGAATGGATCGCGTCGAACAGCGCCACGGCCTCCTTCGCCTTATTGGATTGCAGCGGCCCGATCAGATGCAGCGCGACGCCCGGGTAAGCCGACATTAACCCTGGCCATTTTGCCTTGGCCTCCTGAACGCGATTCTCGCCGAACACAATTTGCCCGGCTTCGATCACCGGTGTGATGGCCTCGGCATTGAACGTCTTGGAGACGGCGACCAGCGTGACCGATGAGCGGTCCCGGCCTGCCTCCTTGCAGGCGCGCACGAGGTCTTGTTCGACCGCGGAAAGCCCGGTTGGTAAATGCGCGGTTAGCGGAGCTGGGTCTTCAGGCGCCATGTCATCTGCCGATTCATCATTTGCGGGATTGTTCCAATTTTACGGAGTTCGAGAAAGGCTTCTTGAATCCTTTCTCTTAGCTTGCCGAGGGGTCGGGGGCTAAGATGTTCGGCATCAGTTTCAACCGCAAGAGAGTGAAACTCAAGAAGCTTGTCGGAATCCGCGCGCGGCTGGCACTACTCGCGTTGATGCTCGTAACGCCATTGATGCTGGAACGCGCCCGTTCGCTCGAAGACGCCCGCGGCAAGCAAATCGCGCTTGCGTACTCTGAATTCTCGAGGATCGCGCAACATAGCGCAGACGGCCAGCGCGACGTTATTTCATCGGTCGAGACCGTGTTGAAATCGGCGGCCCATATTCATGCATCGACGGATGCTGGCGGCCATAGTTGTAACATCCTGCACGCAATTCTTCCGATCAATTTGCCGTGGATTCGCAATCTAATGATTGTTGGCAAGGACGGTCGGGTCCAATGCGCGACGCGCGACACACTGCTCGGCCTCAACCTCAGCGATCGGGACTATTTCAAGACGGCGCGGCAAACCCGTGACATCGTGTTCAGCGATTTTCTGCTCGCGAAGTCCGATAGTCAGCCGATCATGAGCGCGGCCTATCCAGTATCAGCCATAGATAGCAAGTCGGATTTCATCATCGTTGCCGGCGTCAATCTCGACTGGATGTCGAAGATCATGAGCGATCTCGGCGATCGGCCCGGTATTTTGGCGGTACTGGTCGACAGTATGGGGATCGTTCTCGCGGCTCCAGCTGATCAAGGCAGCATGATCGGCCGGCCGCTGAGCGAAGTACCTGTCTTGTCGGCGATTGCAGCAAAGGTAACTAACCCGACCCAGGCGGCTGGAGCGCTTTCATTCGTCGCTTCGGACGGCTCGAAACGTAGTATCAGTTTTGCGCGGATCACCGGCACCCAATCCCGCTTGATCCTCAGCATCGATGAGGCCAAGGTAGCCGCCGACATCAACCGCGACATTCGCACCGCCTATCTTCAACTAGGTTTCGTCTGCCTGTTCGTCTTGCTCGGCGCCCTGCTTGCCGCAGAGACGCTCATCCTCTGGCCGATCGACACCATGGCAGTCATCGCAAAACGCTTCGGTCAGGGCGAATGGTCGGCGCGCGCAGCAGATAACCGGCTGCCGGCGGAATTTGTCCCGCTGGCTTGCGCATTCGACACGATGGCGGCCCAGCTTGCCGAGCGCGAGCGTGAACTGATCGCCAGCAATGACCGGCTGACCGTGATGGCGTCGATCGACATGCTCTCTGGCCTCGCCAACCGGCGCGGGTTCCAAAGCCGGCTCGATTTCGAATGGATGAGGGCCCAGCAATCCAACGGCGAGTTGTCGCTATTGATGATCGACGTCGATCATTTCAAGCTGTTCAACGACACCTATGGCCATCCCGAAGGCGACGCTTGTCTCTCGCGGCTCGGCGAAACACTGGCTGGCATTGCCGCCGGGACCATGGGCTTTGCCGCCCGTTACGGCGGCGAGGAATTCTGCCTGCTGCTGCCCAATACCAATGCTGCCCGCGCGCTGGAGATCGGCGAGAGGGTGCGCGCCGCCGTGCAGGATCTCGCGCTGCCTCATGCCACATCCGGCCATCAAACCGTTACCGTCAGCGTGGGCGTCGCTTGCGCCAAGCCAAACGACAGCCAACACCCAAACGATCTGATCGAAGCCGCCGACGCCAGCCTTTATGCCGCCAAGCGTCGCGGCCGCAACGCCGTCGCCGAGCACGGTCTTGAACGAACCGCCGACGGCGGCGACCCATTGGCGCTGGCGAGCTAGTTATTGTTCCCGGTTGTCGAAGGGACGACACGGACGCCGATCACGCGACCCGTTGACCCCAAAGCTGCTTTTGTGGCCTAGTCCGCCCGCCTTTTTTGGCTGGCCCCGAATCCACTAAAAGCCTTGTGTTTCCATGACCTCCGAACGCTATAACGCACGCGAAACCGAGCCGCGCTGGCAACGCCGCTGGGACGAAAAAGCGATCTTCGCCGCCAAAAACGATGACCCGCGGCCGAAATATTATGTGCTCGAGATGTTCCCCTATCCCTCCGGGCGCATCCATATCGGGCACGTCCGCAACTACACCCTCGGTGACGTGCTGGCGCGTTTCATGCGCGCCAAGGGTTTCAATGTGCTCCATCCGATGGGCTGGGATGCGTTCGGGCTGCCTGCCGAGAATGCCGCGATCGAGCGGAAGGTGGCGCCGAAGGCCTGGACCTACGACAACATCGCCGCCATGAAGAAGCAGCTGCGGTCGATCGGGCTGTCGCTCGACTGGTCACGCGAGTTCGCGACCTGTGATCCCAGCTACTACAAACACCAGCAGAAGATGTTCAACGATTTTCTGCGCGCCGGCTTGGCCGAGCGCGAGAAGCGCAAGATCAACTGGGACCCGGTCGACATGACCGTGCTGGCCAATGAGCAGGTGATCGACGGCCGCGGCTGGCGCTCCGGTGCCGTCGTCGAGCAGCGCGAGATGAATCAATGGGTCTTCAAGATCACCAAGTACTCCCAGGAGCTTCTGGACGCGCTCGACACGCTGGATCGCTGGCCCGACAAGGTGCGGCTGATGCAGCGCAACTGGATCGGGCGTTCGGAAGGCATGCTGGTGCGGTTCGCGCTCGACGCCGCGACAACGCCATCGGGCGAGAGCGAACTAAAGATCTTCACAACGCGGCACGACACGCTGTTCGGCGCCAAGTTCATGGCGATCGCGCCGGATCATCCGCTGGCCCTGGCGGCGGCCGCCAAAAATCCGAAGCTTGCGGAATTCATCGCCGAGGCGAAGCGTCACGGCACCGCGCAGGAGATCATCGATACTGCGGAGAAGCTCGGCTTCGATACCGGAATCAAGGCGATCCACCCGTTCGATCCGAGCTGGAAGCTGCCGGTCTACGTCGCCAATTTCGTGCTGATGGAGTACGGGACGGGAGCGATTTTCGGCTGCCCCGCGCACGACCAGCGCGATCTCGATTTTGTCAATAAATACGGGCTGGGCAACACACCTGTGGTCTGTCCGGATGGACAGGACCCCAAGTCGTTTGTCATCACGGACACCGCCTATGACGGCGAAGGCCGAATGATCAATTCGCGCTTCCTTGATGGCATGACGATCTCGCAAGCCAAGGAGGAAGTCGCAAGGCGGCTGGAATCAGAGGTCCGCGGCAATGGGCCTGTTGGCGAGCGGCAGGTCAATTTCCGCCTGCGCGACTGGGGCATCTCGCGACAGCGCTATTGGGGCTGCCCGATCCCGGTCATCCATTGCCCGAGATGCGATGTCGTGCCGGTGCCCGACAAGGATCTGCCGGTGGTACTTCCCGAGGACGCGACGTTCGACAAGCCTGGCAACGCGCTTGACCATCATCCGACCTGGAAGCACGTCAACTGTCCGCAATGCGGGGGCAAGGCTGTGCGCGAAACCGACACCATGGATACGTTCGTCGATTCGTCCTGGTATTTCGCGCGCTTCACCGATCCATGGAATGAGAAGGCGCCAACCACGCGTGCCGTCGTCGACCGGCTGATGCCGGTCGATCAATATATCGGCGGCGTCGAACACGCGATCCTGCATCTGCTCTACAGCCGCTTCTTCATCCGCGCCATGAAGGCCACCGGCCATATCGGCATGGAGGAACCCTTTGCCGGCATGTTCACGCAGGGCATGGTGGTTCATGAAACCTATCAAAAGGCGGACGGCGGTTACGTGACGCCAGCCGAGGTCAGGATCGAGACCGGCGGCAACGGCCGCTGCGCCAGCCTGATCGAGACCGGCGAAGAAGTCGCCATCGGCGGCATCGAGAAGATGTCGAAGTCGAAACGCAACACCGTCGATCCGGATGACATCATCGCAACCTACGGCGCCGACGTTGCGCGCTGGTTCATGCTGTCGGATTCCCCGCCCGATCGCGACGTGATCTGGAGCGACGAGCGCGTGCAGGGCGCATCGCGTTTCGTGCAGCGGCTGTGGCGGCTGATCAACGACTCGGCCGAGATCGCCACTGCCGCGCCAGCGGCAAGACCGGCCGCATTCGGCACCGAGGCGCTGGCGCTCCGCAAGGCGGCCCACGGCGCACTCGACAGGGTTTCCACCGGAATCGAAAAGCTGCACTTCAACGTCTGCCTGGCCTATATCCGGGAATTCTCCAACACACTGGGCGAGGTGCTGGCCCGTCCGGGGCAGCCGTCGCCGGATATTGTCTGGGCCATCCGGGAGGCCGCGGTCATCCTTGTTCAACTGTTCGCGCCCATGATGCCGCATCTGGCGGAGGAGTGCTGGGATGTGCTGGGGCAGCCGGGCCTGGTTTCCGAGGCGAGTTGGCCGCAAATCGAACG